>NZ_JBWKQZ010000006.1:90383-290614 GCF_059419025.1 Cupriavidus sp. GW821-FHT07C08 | reverse complement strand
CCGCGCGCGATCTCGCTGGGCTATGACGTCGACCGCTTCAAGCTGACCGCCTTCGTGCTGTCGGCGGCGCTGTCGGGACTGGCCGGCTCGGTCAAGGCACTGGTGCTGGGCTTTGAGACGCTCAGCGACGTGCACTGGTCGATGTCCGGCATGGTTATCCTGATGACGCTGCTGGGAGGGCTCGGCACGCTCACCGGGCCGATCATCGGCGCGTTTGTTGTGATCGCGCTGGAGAACAAGCTTGGCGAACTGGGCAGCTACCTTGCGGCGGTGACGGGCATCGACTGGTTCAACGGGCTCGGTGAATCGGTGTCGATGGTGACGGGCATCATCTTCATCGTGTGTGTGCTGACCTTCCGCAAGGGGATTGTGGGCAGTCTGGGGCGACGCCCCGGTTGGCATGCGAATCTTTTGAAGAATCATCCAAAAATTTAGGCCATGTCTGATTGATCCCCACCGCCAATTTCGGCTCAATGGTACTCGGAGAAAAAGCCATTTCCAACCGGGGATCCATGGTGCAAGACATGAAAATCAAGGAGATCTTTCGCAACTCGAAAGCAATTATTTGCTTCCCCGTAAAATGAGGATACTGAGAGCAGTCATCGGCGCTATGACTGGCGCCGTCCTGGCTACGCTTGCTGCTTGGGGCGGGTTATATCTCTTCGGCGTTGTATTTTTGCGCGGGACAGGAAGTTTGTTCGACACGAATCAGCATGCAGCCAATCTGTTCTTTGTTGGCTGGTTCGTGTCTATGGTCGCAGCCTCATTAATTGGTGGATGGCTTGGATATTCATCCGGGCGAAGATAGGGCATCACATCCACTATTTTCCAAGCGTATACATGCGCCGCCCCATGCTTCCATCATGGCGCGGCGCTGTTCGAGCACGGTGGCCCCTATCCCGCAAATGGGAGAGGGGAGAAGACACCCCCGCACCCAGGCTCAGGCCTTGGCCAATGCCAGCGACGCACCCGGCGCGACCGACACCTTTGCGCCGAGATGCTGGGCAACGACCCCCGCCACCATATCCGCCGTCACCGCCGACAAGGTCCACCCAAGGTGCCCGTGCCCGGTGTTATAGAAGATGCATGCCGCCCGCCCGCGCCCCACGCGCGGCAGCATGTCCGGCATCATCGGCCGCAGCCCGGCCCAAGGCACCACGCTGCGCGTGCTGACGCCGGGGAAGCACTGCTGCACCCATTCCACCAGCGGGCGGATGCGGTCGGCGCGGATATCGCGGTTGTAGCCGTTGAACTCGGCGGTGCCGGCCACGCGGAAGCGGTCGTCGCCCAGGCGGCTGGTGACCAGCTTGGTTTCGTCGTCGAGCAGGCTGACCACCGGTGCGGCGGCGCGGCTGGCCTCGTCGGTCAGGTTGACCGTGATCGAATAGCCCTTGACCGGATAGATGTTGACGCGGTCGCCCAGCCCCGCGGCCAGCGCGCGGCTGGCGGTGCCGGCGCAGATCACGGCGCCGTCGAAGGTGGAAGTGGCCGTGTCGGCGCCGTCCTGCACGGTCACGGTGGCGCGCCTGCCGTCGGTCTTCACCGCCCGCACGTCCTGGCCGTACAGGCAGCGCACGCCCAGCCGATCGATGGCTGCCGCCAGGCCGCTGGTGAACTTGTGGATGTCGCCGGTGGAATCGCTCTCGGTGAAGTAGCCGCCGTAGTACGACCCGGCCAGCGTCGGCTCGATCGCGCGCATCTCCTCGGGCGTCACGGCGCGCCGCTCCAGCCCGCCCTGCGCCAGCAGCGCCGAGACCCGGCCGGCATGGTCGAAGCCGGCCTTGTCGCGGTAGATATGGAGGATGCCTTCCTTCTTCAGGTCGAAATCGATGCCTTCCTGCGCCGCCCAGGCGAACAGGTGCTCGCGCGCCGCAATGGCCAGGCGCACGGTCTCGATGGTGTTGCGGCGGTAGTGGGGGATCGCGGCGATGAACTCGGCGAACCAGGACAGCTTGTGCCAGCTGGGCCGGGGATTGAGCAGCAGCGGGGCGTCGTTGCGCAGCATCCACTTCATGCCCTTGACGATGGTCGACCAGTGGGTCCAGACCTCGGCGTTGGAGGCCGACAACTGGCCGCCGTTGGCGAACGAAGTCTCCATGGCGGCATAGCGGTGCCGTTCGAACAGCGTGACGGAGAATCCGCGCCGGGCCAGCGCGTAGGCCGTGGTGACACCCGTGATGCCACCGCCGATGACAGCGATTGATTTCATGATCTGCAGGTTCCAGGAACGTCGATGGTAGGAGTCCGGACGCAATATGCGTGGCGGACGCCCCCTCTGTTCTGGACCTGAGAGATTCACGACACCCGGCCGCGAGGGCGGGGCGCGCTTGCTCCTTCGGTATGCCGGCTGACGATAGCTTCCGGCATTCTTCAGAGTGCACTGACTGGGGATGCCGGTCCTTTTGCCTGAGAGTTTCCGGGGCGGTTGCTCCTTCGGCGCTGGCCGCGGCGGGCGCCGCGACAGTCTCTCCCTGCATCACATTGGCTTGACGCCAATCAGGGCAATGTAGTGACAAGGCTCGACGTTGGATATGCGGGTTAACACTTAGGGGGCTGCCGCCCGCGTCGCTATGTCGCATCGGCCTGCATCCCCGTGCCCCATAAAATGTCAGCGCTCGCTCTCGGGGAGAAGCGCCGTATGCTGCGCTCATGTGGGGTGAGCCAAAAAAGACGACAACAAGGTTTTCCAGTGAAGAAAAATCGCATTGCACTGGCCGTTTCGGCGGTACTGATGGGCCCCACCGTCGCCGCCGCCCAGGTGGTGGACGCGCCCGAGCCGCTGCAGGAGGTGGTGGTCTCGGCCAAGTCGGAGCGCGGCGAGACGCCGGCCATACCGCCCAACACGCCCTCGCCGGCCTACGGCATCAGCAGCCGCCGCATGGCCGACTTCAATGTGGTGAACACGGAAGACGCCCTCAAATACGCGCCCAACCTCGCCGTACGCAAGCGCTTTATCGGCGATATGAACTCGATCATCTCGGTGCGCAGCACCAGTTCGCGCCAGTCGGCGCGGGGGCTGGTCTATGCGGACGGCCTGCTGCTGTCCAACCTGCTGGGATCGGACTTCAGCTTCCCGCCGCGCTGGTCGCTGGTCAACAGCGCCGAGATCGAGCGCATGGACGTGCTGTACGGCCCGTATTCGGCGCTCTATCCCGGCAACTCGCTGGGTGCGACGGTGCTGATCACCACGCGCACGCCGGAGAAGTTCGAGGGCGATGCCAGCGTGCAGCTGTTCACGCAGCGCTTCAGCCTGTATGGCACGCACGACAACTTCAACGGGGTCCACGCCAACGCCTATGTGGGTGACCGCGTCGGCCCGTTCTCGTGGCTGGTCAGCGTGGACCGGCAGGACAGCAAGAGCCAGCCGCTGAGCTTCTATACCGCGGCGCGCTCCACAGCCCGTGCCACTTCCGCCGACAAGCCGGTCACCGGCGCCCACTTCGACCAGGACCAGACCGGACGCGACCGCGTGGTGATGGGCGTGAACAGCGAGGGCGTCACCCACACGGTGCAGGACCAGCTCAAGCTCAAGCTTGGCTACGACATCACCAATACCCTGCAGGCGCAGTTCACTGCCGCCTACTGGCAGCAGGACCGCTCCAGCGCCACCGGCAGCTACCTGCGCGATGCCAGTGGCAACGTGGTGTCGAACGGTCCCGTCAATATCGGCGGCTACCAGTATGTGATTCCCGCCAACGCCTTCGCCCCGAGCAATGGCGAGGACGCGCGCTGGCTCTATGGCCTGTCGCTGCGCACGCGCAACGAGACCGGCTGGAATTTCTCGGGCGTGGCGTCGCTGTTCGATGTCAGCAAGGACATCAGCCGCAGCGCCAACACCGCCGGCAACGGGCCCGGCACCGTGACCTATGGCGACGGCACCGGCTGGCGCACGCTCGACCTGAAGGCCGACTACCGCCCGCAGCAGCTGCAGGGCGGGCACTGGGTCACGTTCGGCTACCACTACGACAACTACCGGCTGACCAACACCACCTACAACACCTCGGACTGGCAGGCGGCCACCATTACCGCCTTCAACAACGCCTTTGCCGGCAAGACCGAGACCCAGGCGCTGTATGCGCAGGACGCCTGGTACTTTGCCGAGGACTGGAAGCTGATCCCCGGCGTGCGCTATGAACACTGGCGCGCCTATGACGGCAGCCGCAGCCAGCCCGGCGTGGATATCGGCTACCCGGTGCGCGGCGAATCCAACTGGTCGCCCAAGCTGGCGCTGGAGAAGGCCTTCGGGCAGGACTGGCTGGGCCGGTTGTCGCTGGGCCAGGCCTATCGCTACCCGACTGTCAGCGAGCTGTTCCAGGGCCGCATCACCGGGACCGCGCTGATCAATAACGATCCCAACCTGCGGCCCGAGCGATCGTTCTCGAAGGACCTGACCTTCGAGCGCACGTTGGATTCGTCGTACTTCCGGGTCTCGGTGTATGAGGACGATATCCGCGATGCCCTGGTCAGCCAGACCAACACCACGGTATTCCCGACTGTCACCAGTTTCCAGAACGTCGACCGCGTGCGCACCCGCGGCATCGAGCTGGCCTATGACGCGCGCGATGTCTTCTTCAGCGGCTTCGACCTGTCGGCCAGCGGGGCCTACAACCATTCGAAGACGCTTGAGAACGCCAACAACCCGGCCTCGGTGGGCAAGTACTTCTACCGCATCCCCAAGTGGCGGGCCAACCTGATGGGCACCTATCGCATCACGCCGGCCTGGGCCGGCACGCTGGCCATGACCTATTCGGGGCGGCAGTACAATACGCTCGACAATTCCGACGTCAATCCCGACACCTTCGGCGGCACCAGCAGCTTCCTGACCTTTGATGTCAAGCTGACGTACCGGCCCGCGAAGAACGTGCGCCTCGGGCTTGGCATCGATAACCTTACCGACCAGCGCTACTACGTCTACCACCCATATCCGGGCCGGACGTTCTACGCCGAGGCGAAACTTTCCTTCTGAGCACGTGAACAGGCTGACCACAACCATGCAAGGCGTTCGCCCCGGTTTCCGCTTGATCGTTGCCGGGCTGATGATGGCCGGTGCCGCGCTGGCCGCGACCGCCCAAACGCACGGCGATCACGCCGGCCACGGCAGCCAGGCCAAGACCGCGAAGATGAGCGA
Organism: Cupriavidus sp. GW821-FHT07C08; assembly: GCF_059419025.1. Taxonomy (NCBI): domain Bacteria; kingdom Pseudomonadati; phylum Pseudomonadota; class Betaproteobacteria; order Burkholderiales; family Burkholderiaceae; genus Cupriavidus; species Cupriavidus sp. GW821-FHT07C08. The sequence continues at coordinate 285,486 of NZ_JBWKQZ010000006.1, read as the reverse complement.
GCTGGGCACCGGCGCGGCCTTCGATCGCAAGGGCAAGCTGTGGGTCGCCTACAAGGACGGCCCTTACGTCGCGGTACGTGCATCGACCGACTACGGCCGCAGCTTCGGGCCGGCGCAGCATGTCAACAGCGTGCCAGAGCAGGTCGCCGCCGATCACGAAAGCCGGCCCAATGTGGCCGCGGGGCGCGACGGCGAGATCTACGTCACCTGGACCCAGCCGCTGCCCAAGCCGTGGACCGGCTTTATCCGCTTTGCGCGTTCCACCGATGGCGGCAAGTCCTTTGCCGAACCGCTGACGGTGCATGCCAACCGCGACCAGATTGCCCACCGCTTCGACGCCATCGCGGTGGACAACGCCGGGCGCGTCTTTGTCAGCTGGATCGACAAGCGCGACGTGGTCGCCGCCGAGGCGCGCAAGCAGCCGTACGCCGGCGCCGCGGTCTACTACGCGGTTTCGGCCGACCAGGGCAAGACCTTCCAGGGCGACTACAAGATCGCCGACCAGTCGTGCGAATGCTGCCGCATCGCGCTGTCGCCCACGCCCGACGGCAAGATGCTGGCGCTGTGGCGCCATGTATTCCCGCCCAATGCGCGCGACCACGCGCTGGCGCTGCTGGGCACCGACGGCAAGGCCACGCCGATGCAGCGCGCCACCTTCGACGACTGGCGCATCGACGCCTGCCCGCACCACGGCCCCGGCGCTTCGGTGGCGCCCGATGGCACGGTGCATATGGTCTGGTTCAATGTGCGCGAAGGCAAGCCCACGGTCTCGGTGGGGCGCTGGAAGGACGGCAAGCTGCAGGCACAGCGCCCGCTGGATGACCCGCGCGCGCAGCATGCCGACATCGTCGCGCTGAACGACAACGAGATCGCGGTGACCTGGAAATCGTTCGACGGCCAGCAGACACGCCTGTCGGCGATGTTGTCGCACGATGGCGGCAAGACCTGGGAGACGCGCAAGCTGGCCGGCACGGAGCGCGACTCGGACCAGCCGCACCTGCTGCAGCATGCCGGCCGCGCCTACGTGCTGTGGCGTTCCGAGGCCGAGGGCTTCCAGGTGTTCCCGCTGGGCAAGGAGGGCGCATGATGCCATCCCGCCGCAAGCTGCTCGCCGCTGCCGTCCTGACCCTGGCGATGACTGCCGCCAATGCCGGCAGTGCGCCGGCCGACCGCGTTGCCGTGTTCGCATCGGCCAGCGCCACCCAGCTGGCAGCCAGCCAGCAGGGCAAGCCCTTTGTGCTGGTGGTGTGGTCGCTCGACTGCGTCTATTGCAAGCGCAACTTCGACGCCATCGGCAAGCTGCGCGCGCAGCACCGGGACCTGCGCGTCGTCACGCTGGCGACGGACAACCCCGACGCGCTGCCGCAGGTGCAGCAACTGCTCCAGCGCGTCAGGCTCACGCGCAACGCCTGGGTATTCGGGCACGAGCCGCAGGAGCGGCTGCGCTATGCGGTCGATCCGGACTGGATGGGCGAGATGCCGCGCACCTACTTCTATCGCGCCGATGGCCGGCGGCAGGGCGTGTCCGGCGTGATCAGCGACGCGGACTGGGACAAGCACCTGCGCTGGGCTGGTATCGCCGGCTGAGGCTGCGCCGGAGCGGCTGTCCGTTCAATCCGGCTTGATCCCCGCGCGCGCAATGATCGGCTTCCAGCGCTGCTGTTCCTGCGCGATAAAGCGCGCGAACTCCGCCGGTGTGTCGCCCACGACAATCGCCGCATCCGCGCTCAGGCGCTCGACCGACGACTTGCTCTTCACTGCTTTCACGGTGGCGTCCGCCAGCTTGTCGGCGGCCGCCTGGGGCAGAGATGCCGGTGCCAGCAGGCCATACCACTGCGTCATTTCGAAGCCGGGATAGCCTTGTTCGGCAACCGTTGGCACGTCAGGCAGCTGGGGAATGCGCTGGGTCGTGCCGGTGGCGATGCAGCGCAACTTGCCGGCCTTGATGAACTGGATGATCGCGGGCGCGCCGACGGAGGCCGCGTCCAGCCGTCCGGACAACAGGTCAGTGATCTGCGGGCCGCTGCCGCGATACGGCACATGGGTGATGAAGGTGCCGGTCGCGGCCTTCAGGTATTCAAAGGCCAGGTGGCCGGCGCTGCCGTTGCCGGCCGAACCGTAATTCAGCTTGCCTGGTTTGCTCTTGGCCAGCGCCACGAACTCCTTCAGGTTCTTCGCGGGCACGTCGGGGTGGACCACATACAGGCTCGGCACCTTGGACAGCAGCGAGATCGCGCGGAAGTCCTTGATGGGGTCGTAGGGCAGCTTCGGGAAGATAAACGGATTGACCGCCAGCGTGCCGATATGGCCGAGGATCAGCGTGTGGTTGTCATCGGCGCGCGCGACTTCGCCCATCGCGATATTGCCGGCCGCGCCGGGCTTGTTCTCGACGAACACTGACACGCCGAGCAGCTTGGTCAGCTCCGCCGCGGTGGAGCGCGCCACGATCTCCGAGCTGCCGCCCGGCGCGAACGGCACCACCAGTCGGATCGGCTTGGCCGGCCAGGCCTGGGCACGCGCCAGCGTTGGCGCCAGCGCGCACGCGCCCAGTGCGGCGGTGGTCTTGAGCAGATGGCGGCGAAGAGGATTGAAGCTGGTCATGTGTGTCTCCTGGACGTTCTTTAACTGGGCCGTGGTAGGGCAATGGTGGTGTTGGCGGCGCTATTCGGGCTTGATGTTGCCGTCCCGGATGACCTTGGCCCATAGCCGGGCCTGCCCGTCGATGAATTGCCGTGCCTGTGCTGGCGGCGCCGCCACGACCTCGCCGCCCAGCTCGGCCACGCGTTGCCGGATCTCGGGGCTGGTCATGACTTTCTGCAGGGCGTCAGCGAGCTTCGCTGCGATCGGGTCCGGCGTTGCGGCGGGCAGGAAGGCCGCGTTCCATTCATAGACCTCGTAGCTCGCCACGCCGGCTTCCTGCATGGTGGGCACGGACGGCAATGCCTGGCTGCGGGCATGGCTGGTCACTGCCAGCGGCTTCAGCTTGCCGGCCTTGATGTGCTGCAGGCTCGACGCCACGTTGGCAAAGAACAGCGGCACCTGGCCGGCGATGACATCGGTCATGGCGGGGCCGCCGCCCTTGTAGGGCACGTGCAGTAGGTCGACCCCCGCGCGCTGCTCGAACAGCACGCCGGCCAGATGCTGCGCCGAGCCATTGCCCGAGGACGCAAAGGCGACCGAGCCTGGCTTTTGCCTGGCCATGGCCAGGACGTCGCTGACCTTGCTGGCGGGAAAGCTCGCCGTGGCCACCAGCACATTGGGATAGCGCGCCAGCACGCCGACCGGCCGGAAGGCCTTGTCCGGATCGTAGGGCAGGCGCGGATAGAGGCTGGGATTCACCGCATAAGAGGAGGCATCGACCATCATCGTGTAGCCGTCCGGCGCGGCCTTGGCGACATAGGCGGCACCGATCTGGCCGCCGGCACCCGGCCGATTCTCGACGATGACGGTCTGGCCCAGCTCGCGCCCGAGACCCGGGGCGATCAGCCGTGCCATCAGGTCCGCGCCGCCGCCCGGCGGATACGTCACCACGATCGTGATGGGCCGTGACGGCCAGGCCGCGGCGGTGTCGGCGGCCTGCACCTGCGTGGTGGTGGTGATCATGGCAGCGATCGTGGCGGCGATCGCATGGCGTGCGTGCATGGGTCTGTCTCCTCGGGTGCGGTCCGTCAGCGGACGTCCGCGGTATAGCGAAAGGCAAAGGCGTCGCCCCGCGTCAGCCGGTATTCGATGCAGTTGCCGCCCAGGTCGAAGGCATGCCGGGTCACGACTGCGCACGGGTGCGCATCCGGCAAGTCCAGCAAGGCGGCCTCGTCTGCCGCCAGCGTGCGGAAGGTCACTTCGTCAACGGCGCGATGGACCGTGATGCCGCAGGCGCTGCCCAGCAGCGGGTAGAGCAGGTCGCCCCATTGCGCCGGCGGGAGTTGCTGCAGGGCTTCGCAGCGCGGCAGCGGCAGCCAGATCGATTCCAGCAGCCGGGGCGTGTCCTCCAGCCAGCGGCGGCGTGAAATTGCCAGCCCGCGCGCGCCCGTCGGCAGCCCGAAGCGGGTTGCCATGGCCTTGTCCAGGCGCACGGCGCGGCACGACAGGATTTCCGAGCGCGGCACCGCCGGCGCGCCATCTGCGCCGCCGAAGCGGAAAAACCGCATCAGGCTGGCCCCGCTCAGTCCCTTGCGCACGAAGGTGCCCTTGCCTTGCACGCGCTCCAGCAGGCCCTGCTGGACCAGCACGGCGATGGCCTGCCGGATGGTGCCCAGCGCAATGCCGAACTCCTTGGCCAGCGCGCCTTCCGCAGGGATGGCGCTGCCGGGCGTCCACGCGCCGGAAACGATCTTTGCCTGCAGTTCCGCCGCAATCTGGCCGTAGCGGCTCAGGCCCGCGGCGGTGGTTGTAGTCTGGAGCAGCGCATTGTCTGGCATGCCGAACCCGTGCTAAATTGATGTCAATGTCGATGTCCTCTAGAGGACTAGAATACTGACGCGGGTTCGGATGCCATATCCGGATATACCCGCGCCACTGAGCCGCGCCACGGAGGGGCTGACTGATGAGCAAGCGCGCTTTGCCGCTGGTGGATACCCACTTCCACGTCTTCGATGCCGGGGTGGCCGCGCCATCGGCCCGCTACCGGCCGCCCTATGCCGCCGACCTGAAGGACTGGCACGCCCGGCTTGCGGGGTTGGGGGACCTGTATGGGGTGGTGGTGCAGACCAGTTTTCTCGGCACCGACAATGCGGCGCTGATGGCCGCGCTGCAGGCCATGCCCGGGCGCTTGCGCGGCGTTGCGGTGGTCGACCCGGAAGTGACGGACCAGGAACTGGTCACATTGCACGGCGCCGGCGTGCGGGGCATCCGCCTGAACCTGTATGGCGATCCGGACTGGCAGCGCATTGCCACCGCGCCGTGGCGCGGGCTGTTCTCCCGGATCGCGGGGCTGGGCTGGCATGTCGAACTCCATACCAGCAACGGTGACGGTGCCATGGTGCTGGCGCAGCTTGACGCGGCCCTTGGCGATGCCGGCGCGCCGGTCGTGCTTGATCACTTTGGCCGGCCCGGCCCCGCAGGAACCGCGGATGCGATCTTCGACGTGGCCACTGCCGTGCGCGCGCGCCGCCAGGTCTGGGTGAAAATCAGCGCGCCGTACCGGCTTGCATCCCCTCAGGACTGGCACGGGCTTGCGCAGCGATGGCGCGAAGTCGTGGGGGATGACCGCTTGCTGTGGGGCAGCGACTGGCCATGGACCAATCACGAGACGCCGGCTCGGGTCGACGAGTGCCGGATGCTTGCCGCATGGCAGGGGCAAGGGGTGCCCGGTGACGGCGAGGAGGCCGGTGCGGCCTTGTCCGCTGCGCTCCGGTGGCGGAACGCCGCAGCGTTGTACGGGTTTGCGGTGAAGAGGTAGCGGCCGACTTGCGCCGCCGGCGTCAATCCGGCGCTAGCACTCCTGGAATCGCCGCCACCAGCAGGTCGATCGTCACAGGGGCCTTGCCCGCGGCGCTCGACCACCTGGAACGTGGAGCTTTCGGCAAGGTGGTGCTGCGGCTGCGCTGAGGCGCGGGCAGGACTGCTATTTGCGACCCTTGCCGCGCACGCTCTTTTTGGCCGCGGCGGCGCGCGCCGCTTCTTTCTCGGCCGCTGCCGCTGCGCCCAGCTGCTCCAGCCAGGACATGCCCTCGACATAGGACAGGAAATGCCGCAGGTATTCCGGCGATGTCTCGCGCATCAGGGACAGTGAACGATGCACGAGATGGTCGGTATTGAGCGGCCCGGCATTCTCCGGCACGCGTTCCAGCGACAGGCGGAAGTGCTGCTCGACGCTGACCCTGGCCCAGGTCTCGCGGAAGTAGTCGGCCAGGGCATCGACCAGCGGCGCGTCGGACTGGGGTGCGTGTGCCGGCACCGGCGTGGGCGATCGGGCATCGTTCGAGGCGACCGCGATGGCGGGCCTGGCGCGTGCGGTGATGTCGTGCACGAGTGCGCCAAGCGCGCTGGCTGTCGGGCCGGATGTTGGCGTGGACGGCGCGCCACCATCGCCAATATCACTATCGTTGCCTGTGTACCGCTGCACGATGGCTGCATACGCGGCGGCCAGACCTCGCAGGCGCTCATCCAGCAAGCCCCGCACCGCGCCACTGTGTCCGGCGCAGCGGCGGGCCAGCGCTTCCATCAGGCGGAAGCGCACGGGATCGGCCTGGTCGGCGCCGCTGGCCTGCCAGGCGTCCAGTTGCGCGCGGATATCGGCTGCCACGTCGAGGTTAGCCATGCGGCTTCACCGTGCCCGCGGTCACGCGCGGCACCGGCGAGATTTCCACGCGCCGGTTCTTCGCGCGGCCCTCGGCATCGGCATTCGGTGTCACAGGCTGCTGCGAACCGAAGGCGGCCGAGAACACCGAGGTGGGCGGGATGCCGGCATCGATCAGGGTGCGGGTCACGGTCAGCGCGCGCTGCGCCGACAGCTCCCAGTTGTCGGCAAAGCGGCGGTTGCCTTCGCGCACCTGCTGGTCGTCGGTAAAGCCGCTCACCATCAGGATCTCGTCGCGGCTGCGCAGGTAGGCCGACAATGGCTGCGCCAGGCTCTTCAGCAGGTCGCGGCCTTCAGGTTGCAGCTGGTCTGAGTTGAGCGCAAACAGCACGTTGCCGCTGATGCCGATGCGCCCGTTCACCAGCGTCACGCGGCCGGCCGCCAGCGGCCCCGCCAGCGCCTTTTCCAGCGTCTCGCGGCGCTGTGCTTCCTCCTGCCGCTGCTTCACCTCGGCTTCCAGCCTGGCCGACAGTTCCATCTGCACGCCGATGACCCCCAGCAGGACCAGCACGAACGCGCCCAGCAGCACCGACATCAGGTCGCCGAAGACGGCCCACGCCGGTACGGTCGGCTCAACGCCGGCGTCAAGGTCCTCTCTCATGCCGCCTCTGCGCTGGGCGCTTGCTGGCCGGCGCGCTGCTGCAGGTCCTCAAGGATCTGCTTTTGCGACAGCATGCTCAGGTCGACGACTTCGCGCGCCTGCGCCACGTAGTAGGCCAGTTGCTCGTCGCTGCGCGTCATCGACTTGTCCAGCGCGGCCTCGATGCGCTGCAGGTGGTCGATCAGCTTGCCGTTGGATTCGCTGAACAACTGCACCGCCACGCCAAAGGCCTCGCCCAGGCTCGCGACTTCGACCGCGCTGCCGGTGACCTGCGCGGCGATGTCGGTGAGCTTGCCGGTTTCGGATTCGACCTTGTCGGTAAAGCGCGTGCCGACGCGGTCCAGCAGGTCCGCCGTGGTGGCGACCAGGGTGTCGACCGCGCTGCGCTGCTCAGTGGAGGCATGATTCACGGCATCCAGCAGCGTGCCCAGCGTTTCCAGCATGCGGCTGCGTTCTTCCAGCATGGCGTTGTCGCGCGCCATGCCGTCGGTGAGCTTCTCGCGCAGTTCCGCTATGACCTCCGCGGCGGCCTTGGGCGCTTCGGATGCGGCCTGCATCAGGTGGGCGACTTCGGCGATGGTGCCGGTGGCCTGGGCCTGCGCCTGGGCTGCCATGTCGCGCGCGGTGACGGCCAGCGTCTCGCAGATTTCCTGCTGGCGGCTGACGGTGTGCGCGCTGGCCTGTTCCCATTCCTGGCGCAGCGATGCGGCCATGGTGCCGAGCGTGTCGGTCCAGGCAGCCATGCGTTGCGCGTCCTGCGATGCCAGTTCCGCCTGCAATGTGGTGGCGGCCTTGGGTGCCTCGGCCGCGGCTTGCACCAGGCGGTCGATTTCGGCGAGGGTGGTGCTGGCATGCGCCTGCGTTTCGGTCGAGATCGCGCGCGCGGTCTGCGCCAGCGCCTCGCAGATCTCCTGCTGGCGGGTGGCGGCGTGCGTGCTGGCCTGTTCCCACTGCTGGCGCAGCGTGGCGGCGATGGTGCCAAGCGTATCGGTCCAGCTGGCAAAGCGCTGTTCGTCGCGCGCGGCCAGCTCGGCCTGCAGCGCAACGGCCGCCTTCGGGGCGTCCGTTGCGGCCTGCACCAGACGGTCGATCTCAGCGAGGGTGCGGCTGGCATGCGCCTGGGTCTGGGCCGAGATGTCGCGCACGCTCTGCGCCAGCGTCGTGCTGATCTCGTCCTGGCGGCTTACCGTGTGCGCGTTCAGCTGTTCCCACTCCTGGCGCAACGCGGCGGTCATGGTGCCGAGCGTATCGGTCCAGGCGGCGAAGCGCTGTGCATCGCGCGAAGCCAGTTCCGCCTGCAGCGCGACGGCCGCCTTCGGCGCGTCCGACGCGGCCTGCACCAGGCGGTCGATCTCAGCGAGGGTGCGGCTGGCATGCGCCTGGGTCTGGGCCGAGATCTCGCGCACGCTCTGCGCCAGCGTCGTGCTGATCTCGTCCTGGCGGCTTACCGTATGCGCGTTCAGTTGCTCCCACTCCTGGCGCAACGCGGCCGTCATGGTGCCGAGCGTATCGGTCCAGGCGGCGAAGCGCTGGGCATCGCGCGAAGCCAGTTCTGCCTGCAGCGCGACGGCCGCCTTCGGCGCGTCCGAAGCGGCTTGCACCAGGCGGTCGATCTCCGCAAGGGTCTGGCTGGCATGCGCCTGGGTCTGGGCCGAGATGTCGCGCACGCTCTGCGCCAGCGTAGTGCTGATCTCGTCCTGGCGGCTTACCGTGTGGGCGTTCAGTTGCTCCAACTCCTGGCGCAAGCCAGCCGTCATGGTGCCGAGCGTATCGGCCCAGGCCGACAGGCGCTGCGCGTCGTGCGCGGCCAGCTGCGTCTGCAGTCCGGCATGCGACTCGCCCACGGTGCGCACCAGTGTCGCCGCATGTTCGCCGAACGCGACCGCGGCGGCCGTCAGGGCCTGCTGGTTGTCGCTGGCGAGCTTCTCGCCGGTACGCTCCTGGCGCGACAGCGCCTCGCGCCATGCGTCGGCAGCACTGGCGGCAGCCGTGTCGAGACGGGTGGCGACACCGTCCAGCAGCCCGGCCGAACGTTGTTCGAAGGTCTGGGCAAAGCCGTCGAGGGACGTGCGCAGGTCCGCTGCCAGTGCCTCGCTCGCGCGTTGATGCCCGGCCAGCGCCTGGTTCCAGGTAGCCGCGACGTCAGTGGTGGCGGTCTCGAAGCGGCTCGATACCCCATCCAGATGCTGTTGCACGGCGTGGGTCACGGTGTCGCGCAAGGCCGTGGTTTCGCGTGCCAGGCCCGCCATGGTCGCGTCCACCGCAGGCTGGATCGCTGCGCTCGCGGCGCGGGCGCTGTCGGCAATGCTGTCCTTCAGCGATTGCTCCACCGAAGACGCCAGGCGCGTGTAGACCACTTCGGTCTTGCCGTGGAAGGCATCCTGGCTGGCGGCCAGGCGCTCGGTCAGGGCCTGGTTCTGTTCCGCCATCGTGGTCATCATGGCCTGCATGCGCTCGACCAGTGCCGGCATCACGTCGGCCTGGCGCTGCAGCAGCCGGAACGCTTCATCACGCTGGTGGCCGCGCGAATAGGGGCGCAGCGTGGTGGCGATGCGGCTGTCCAGCGCCTGCGCGGCCTGGATCCGCTCGCGCCGGCACAATGCCGACAACAACCCCAGCATCGCGGACGTGGCCACGCCCGCGACCGAGGTGCCGAAGGCAAAGCCCAGGCCCTTGACCGGTGCGGCCAGCGAGGCGCGGATGGCCTGCAGGTCGGTGGCGGTCTCCAGCGCGATGCCGGTGCCGCGCAGGGTCGCCACCATGCCCAGGAACGTGCCCAGCATGCCCAGCAGCACCAGCAGGCCGACCAGGTAGGGTGTCAGCGCGGGGCCGGGCAGGCCGACGCGCTCGCCTTCCACGCGCAGGCGGGCGCTGTCGCGCAGGCTGGGATGCAGCCGTTCCAGCCAGCTGCCAAGGCTGGCCGGCGCTTCGGACAGGCAGGCTACGGCCTGCGCCAGCGTGGCCGTAGCCTGCCGGTAGCGGTACAGCTCATACGCCCCCGCCAGGTAGCAGCCGCCGATCAGCAGCGTCACGGCCAGCGCCAGGAAGTTCGTGCCTGCATAGCCGGCGGCGATCCAGCACACGATGGCCAGGCCCGCCAGGAAAGCGACAATATGGGTAAGGTATCGGGTCATGATGTTCTGGTTAGCTGTCTTGCAGCGCCGCCAGCAAGCCTTCAAGGGGCTGCCAGCGGATGTCGAGTTCGGCGAGCAATACGCTCTGCATATCCCTGCGGAATACCCCCAGCCATGCACCGGGCCTGGCCGTTGCGGGCTGTCCCGCGGCCTGGGCTTCGGCCAGCGCCGCGGCTTCGGCCTGGCGCAGGCGCTGGAAATGCGGCTCCAGCATCGTCGGCAAGGCGCCCAGCAGGCTCTGTTCGCGCGCGCCCAGCACGCGCTCCATCACGGCATCGACCATGGCCAGCTTGGCCATGCCGGGTGCGCGGCCGGACAGCGCGCCGCGCAGGCGCCCGCGCAGGTCGCCGATCGCGGTCTCCATGGTCTGTTGCAGCGTCAGGTAGCGCTGGCGATAGACCGCGTAATCGACCTGCGCATCCACGGGGTCGGGCAGCGCGGACGGCCGGGCCGGCCCGCGCCGCTTGCCGGCAAGCGTGGTGTCTTCCACGATGGCATCGGCCAGCGCGGCGCGCACGCGCGCGCATTCGCGTGCCTCAGTGCTGTCGGCAGCACGTGCGGCAGGCGACGCTGCCGGCGCATTGGCCTTCAGCGCCGACGACAGCGCGATCGCATCCGCCCAGCCAAGCCATTGGCTCAGCTGGCTTGAGAGCGAGCTTGCAGGAGAGGGGGCGTCGGCGTCGGTCAGGCGAGCCAGCAGGCGGACTAGCGTCGGGCCGCTGAAACCTGTGCGCCGGGGCACTTGTAACATTCCGCTGGATTGGAAAAATCCAGCAGTTTACACGGCCCAGAGGGGCTGGCGTCAGTAAATGGGCGGAGCGGCCGCTCATCGACGGCCCGGCCCGGCCGCCGCCTTGACCGTCACTGCGGCCTTGACTCGGTTGTCTTCGAAGACTTGGTCGATGCGATACCAGCGGTGACCGGCCTGTCCGGCCGACCCCCTGAGCGTGCCAAGGCCCGGATTCGCGCCCGGGTCGAGCATCCCTTCCATGTGTCAAGAACCTGTTTGGTCATCGCAAGGTTCGGTACAAGTACAATCCTTGGCAAATTGACACACGAATACTACGAGGGGACGACATCATGGGTGTGGTTTCAGGCCGCCTTGCGCCGGGGTGCCCTTGAATACACGTTTCATCGAGGCCTTCATGTGGGTAGCGCGGCTTGGCAGTTTCCGCGCTGCGGCCGACCATCTGCACATCACGCAGGCTGCAATGTCAAATCGCATCGCCTCGCTCGAGCAGGAGATCGGTGCCCGCGTCTTTGAACGCGAAGCCCGCGATCTGCGCCTGACGCCGGTTGGCCTGCGGTTGCTCAGCTACGGGGAGCGGATGCTCGAGCTGCAGCGCGAGATCATGGTGCTGGGTCGCTCGGACCAGCAACTGCTCGGGCTGGTGCGCATCGGCGCGATCGAGACCGTGGTGCATACCTGGCTGGTCGACTTCCTGCGCCACCTGAGTTCGACATATCCCGGCATCGAGGTGCAGATCACCTCCGAGACGACCGAAGGGCTGCACAAGAGCCTGCGCGCCGGCGCAATCGATATCGCGCTGCAGACCGACACCGCCGTCGGCGAAGGCATCGCCAGCATGCCCTGCCTGCCGATGGCGATGGGCTGGGTCGGCCCGCCAGGCGAGCCGCAGCCGGGTGAAGGCGTGCTGGTCGGGCTGCTCCAGCATCCGACCATCACGATGAGCCCGGGCTCGCAGCCCCACGTTGCGCTCAAGGAGCTGTATCGCAAGGCCGGATTGCCGGTAGGCAAGGTGCATTGCGTGAGCTCGATCGCCGCCATTGTCAGGCTGGTCAAGGGCGGGTTCGGCAATGCCCTGATGCCGCTGGCACCGGTGCGCGAGCAGGTCGAGCGCGGCGAATTGCGCCTGCTTGCCTGCGATGTCCCGCTGCCACCGCAGCGTGTCGTGGTCAGTTATCACGACCATGGCGTTTCCGAGGCCATCCGCTTCGTTGCCGAACTGGCCTGCCGCGAATCGGATCAGTTCGTCCAGTCGCTGCCTGCACCATATTCGGGGGCCTAGAGAGGCCGTTGCGCCACCCTGGTGCGGCTTCCCGGCCGTATCCACAAGAAAAACTGATCGGAAGGACCAACAATTTCCCGTTTGTCCTGACTCGCTGCTGCAACGATCATCGACTCATCTGCCACACCCGGCGATCACCCCGTCAGAGGAGATAGAGTTTGATGAGCAATCTTGCGGCCATTCCCCCACATGGCTTGTTGTTCGTCGCGTCCGATGTGGATGCGGCCGATGAAGCCGATTTCAACCTCTGGTACGACCGCGAACACGTAGAGGAGCGTGCGCGCGTTCCAGGCTTTATCTCGGCCGCGCGCTACCAGGCAGTGCACGGTGGCCCGAAGTACCTTGGCCTCTATCGCACCGAATCGCTGGCCGCGTTCACCTCGGCCGCCTATAAGCAGGCCTTCCGGCACCAGACCCCATGGTCAGTCACCAACCTTGGACGCATGCGCAAGCCGATGCGCCGCGTGTGCTCGGTCGATGCCTCGGTGGGACAAGGTAGCGGCAGCTGGCTCGCGGTCCTTCCACTGCCGCGCGCCGACGATGCCGTGTCCCTCATCGATCGGGCCGGCGAGGTCGGAGATGAACTCTCGCTGCGGGCAGGGTTCGTCCGCTCCTATCTCCTCGTTCCAGACGACGAGCTCAGTCAACCTTTGCCCAATGAGAGCCTCGAAGGCCGCCAACTGCTTCCCTTGTTCGTCGTGGAGAGCAGTGACGAACAGGCAAGCGAGCTTGCTCTGAACATCGCGGCGCAGGGCCTGCACGCCGATGCCACCGGCGCGACGCGCTACATCCTCAAGTGGAAACTCTACGCAAAGGAACTGACGTCATGAGCGAAATAATTTCTTCTGCAACCGACGTCAGCTCTGCAGCCGGCGCGCGCGATGCCAGCGCCAACGCAAAGATGCGCCGCCTGGCTGCTGCCAGCTCAATCGGGACCACGCTGGAGTGGTATGACTTTACCGTCTACAACCTGATGGCGGCGCTGGTCTTCAACGTCATCTTCTTTCCGTCGTTCGATCCGCTCACGGGTACGATCCTGGCGTTCTCCACGTATGCCGTCGGCTATGTGTCCAGGCCGCTCGGCGGCATGGTCTTCGGCCATCTTGGCGACAAGCTCGGCCGCCGCTTTGTCCTGGTGACCACGCTGATCCTGATGGGCGTGGCCACCGGGGTGATGGGCATGCTGCCGACCTATGCGTCGTGGGGCATCTGGAGCCCGCTGCTGCTGGTGGCGCTGCGCTTTGTACAGGGCGCCGCCATCGGCGGTGAGTGGGCCGGCGCAGTGCTGCTGGCGATGGAGCACGGCAAGCAGAACCAGCGCGGGCGCAACGCGTCCTTTACGCAGGTGGGTCCGTCGGCCGGCACGCTGCTGGGCACTGGCTTTATTGCCCTGGTCTCGCTGTTCCTGAGCCCGGAGGACTTCCTGGCGTGGGGCTGGCGCATCCCGTTCGTTTCGAGCGTGGCGCTGGTGGTCTTCGGCTTGTGGCTGCGGCGTGGCGTGGATGAGACGCCGGCATTCAAGGAAATGGCTGCCCACAATGCCCAGGCCAAGACTCCGCTCAAGGAAGTGTTCGTATCGCACTGGCGGCGTCTGCTGGTGGCCGGCGGCGTGCGGATCGGCTCGGACGTGCTCTACGCCCTGGTCGTGGTATTTACGCTGACCTATGTCACCAGTGTGCTGCACCTGTCGCGTCCGCTGGCACTGACCGCGACGATGCTGGGTGCGGCCGGCAATGCGCTGACGGTGCCGCTGTTCGGTGCTTTGTCTGACAAGCTCGGCCGCCGGCCGGTCTACCTGACCGGCGCGCTGCTGGGAATCGTCTGGGCGTTCGCATTCTTCGTGTTGATGGACAGCAGCCAGCCGTGGCAGATCTGTGTGGCCGTTGTGCTGGGGCTGCAGATCCACGCCGTCATGTACGGCCCGCAGGCAGCGTTCGTGACCGAGCAATTTCCGACGCGGGTGCGCTATGCAGGCTCATCACTGGCTTACACCCTGGCAGGCATCCTCGGTGGCGGCTTCGCTCCGCTCATCATCACGAGCCTGTACAGGGCCTATGGCACAACCGGCGCGGTGTCGCTCTACGTCTGCGTGGCGTTGGGCGTGACGCTGGTTGCGCTGCTGGCTGCCCGCGAGACGGCTCACAAGCCGCTTGAGCACTAGATCAGGCGTGGCCCGCCGGTGTCGGACGGGCCGAGCCTGCCGGCTGCATTCCGCTTGCAGCCCATCCTTCCCAACTACTAGTACCGCATGCCTACTCTGCAATTCCAGCTCGCCGGCGAGGGACCGCTGGCCCTGCATATCGACCGGCTCGTCATTGCCGGATGGACCGGACGCGATGCCGACGCCGTCAACCACCACATCCGGGAACTCGAACAGATCGGCGTCAGGCCGCCTTCGACCGTTCCGTGCTTCTACCCGCTTGCCGCCTCGCTGCTGACCACCGCGCCGTTGCTGGAAGTGCCGCGGGAGGATTCATCGGGTGAGATCGAGTTTGTGCTGATGGCGGGCCCAGACGCGCTCTATGTCGGCGTGGGCTCGGACCATACGGACCGCAAGGTCGAGGCCTATGATGTCACCGTCTCCAAACAGATGTGCGCCAAGCCGGTCGGTAGGGAGGTCTGGCGCTTTGACGATGTCGCGGCGCACTGGGACCGGCTCGAGATGCGCTGCTGGCGCACTCGGCATGGCGTGCGTGAGCTTTACCAGGAAGGACTGGTGACACGCCTGCTCGATCCTCGCGATCTGATCCGCCGTCTGCATGCCGAGGGCGCGCTGCCGCCCGGTACCGCGATGTTCTGCGGCACCCAGGCCGTGATCGGGAAACTGGGGGGAGGAGAGGCATTTGAAGTCGAGCTGCACGATCCGGTATTGCGGCGTTCGATACGTCATGCGTACCGCGTGGCAAGCCTGGAGGTAGCCCCTTGATGCGTACCGATCTTCCCACCATCGCCGAACTGGCCGCCAGCCTGAATGCCGGGCGTACTACGAGCGTCGCGCTGACCGAACAGGCGCTGGAGCGTATCGACAGTCATCGCACGGCAGGCGGCGCGGCTTTTGTTGAGGTCGATGACAAGGGCGCGCTGGCGGCGGCCGCAGCGGCAGACCAGGCGCGTGCTGCAGGCTATGTGGCATCGCCACTGGCCGGCCTGCCGGTTTCGGTCAAGGACTTGTTCGATGTGCGCGGCCAGGTGACGCGGGCCGGCTCAAAGGTGCTCGATGGCACTGGTGCGGCGGCTGATGCGCCCGCTGTGGCCCGACTGCGCGCGGCGGGCGCGGTGCTGATCGGGCGCACCAACATGAGTGAGTTCGCTTTCTCTGGGCTCGGCCTGAATCCGCACTACGGTACGCCCCGCACGCCGTTCGACGAAGCCTGCATCGCCGGCGGCTCGACCTCAGGCGGCGCCGTCAGCGTGGCGCTCGGCATGGCCGTGGCCGCGCTCGGTACCGACACGGGGGGCTCGATCCGCATTCCGAGCGCGTTCTGCGGACTGACCGGTTTAAAACCCAGCGCACGGCGCGTGCCGCTTGAGGGCGCCGTGCCGTTGTCGACCTCGCTCGATTCGGCCGGCCCGCTGGCGCGTTCAGTGGCTTGCTGCGCGGCTTTCGATGCGGTCCTCAGTGGTGAGGCGCTCGACAGCCGGCCCACTGCGCTCGCGGGCCTACGCTTATACGTGACGCGCGATTTCGTCACGGAGGGTCTGGACAGCGAAGTCGCGCGTGGCTTCGACGCAGCCCTGTCCAGCCTGTCCAGGCTCGGTGCGCACGTCATCCCATTCGATTTCCCCGAGCTTCACCGCCTGCCACAGATCAATGCCGGCGGCGGCCTGACCGCGGCCGAATCGTGGCACTGGCATCGTGCGCTGCTGGACGAGCGCGGCGCTGCCTACGACCCGCGCGTGGCGACACGGATCCGCCGCGGCCAGCAACAGAGCGCCGCCGACTATCTGACCCTGCTCAAGGAACGCGAAGTCATGCGCCAAAGAGCGGCAGAGCTTTTGCGTGATGCCGATGCCTGGCTGATGCCGACGGTGGCCGTCCGGCCGCCGCGGCTCGACGCGCTCGACAGCGATGAAGCCTTCTTTTCGACCAACGGCCTCATGCTTCGCAATCCCAGTGTCATCAATTTTCTCGATGGCTGTGCGGTATCCCTTCCGCTTTCCGCCGCCGTGCCGGGCGTCGCGCTCAGCGTCTGTGGATTGAACGGTGCCGACGAGCGAATCCTGCAAGTTGCCGGTGGGATTGAAAAAGGCCTACGCTGAAGTGTGTATGGTTGGCACGTTTGCCGCGGACGGAGCGGGGCGGCGCACTGAACGCGGCGGCGCAGGCGCCTGATTCCTGGCCGTATCCCCCTGCGTGAAAGGAACTCAGCTGTGCTGCCTGGCAGCACAGAATGATGGTTTTGCCTGCGGCTGTGGTCCCACTCAGGCATCTCCGGGGCAAAAGAGGTGTCCGGATCGACTTTATTCAGATCACCTGAAGAATTTATTTAGTTCACTTTTTTCCACCTCTCAGCGACAGTCTAGCGACCGCAAATCGCGATACTGGAAAGAGAGGGCCCCATGTCTATCTCAAACCGCGCTGTCGCTGCCTCCATGCTGGCCGTCTCCATGTTGGCGGGCCTGGCCGGATGCCATAGCCCGTCGGCCGCGGCGTTGGCTGCGGCGTCGGCTGTCACGTCGCGCCCCGACCCGGCCGCGGTGTCGGAACAGGACATCAACGATGCCTACGTCTACCTGCTGGGCCGGCTGCTGGTCCTGCGCCAGCAGCAAATCGACTTCCAGAAGGAAGGCTTCCAGTGGAACCGGATCATTCATCGCGACGTCGGCGGTGTGTCGTGGGCCAACCCCAATCTGGATGTCGCCTACAGCGAGGCCTGGGTTGCAGTCGACGAAAAGACCTGCACGGTCTTCAGCGTGCCGGCCATCAAGGGGCGCTACTACACCATTCAGTTCCTGAACGGCTGGGGCGAAACCGTCGCCAATATCAACGAGCGCAACTATCCGGACCATCCAAGCGGCGAATTCGCGATGTGCCTGAAGGGCGCCACTGCGGCACTTTCGCCCAACGCCAGACGCATCGACCTGCCGGGCAAGACCTCACGGGTGCTGGCCCGGGTGGAAATCGGTGCAGACAAGAAGCAGGCCATTGCGCTGCAGCATCAGATCACGACGCGGATCACTGGCACGCCGACGATTGCCCCGGTGCCTGCCACGCCCGCCTTCAGCAATGACAAGCTCCCCGGTGTTGAAGCCTTTGACTCGGCGGTCGTTGCGCTTCGCTCGGAGCCGGACATCAATCCCGGCATGGAGCCCATCCAGGCCAAGGTGCGCGCCGTGAGTGCCGCGGTGGCCAGCAGCCCCGCCGAACGCGCGCGGGTGGACAAGGTCATCCGCGAGAAGACGCTGCCGGCGTTCTTCCAGTCGTTCTCCACCGCAGGTACCGTCAGGAACGGCTGGAACCGGCCCGCTACCATTGGCAAGTACGGCAGCGACTACCAGACCCGCACCCGCATCAACCTGGGCGGGATCTGGGCCAACAGCACGGATGAGGTCGTCTATTTCAAGACGGATACAGACGGGACCGGCACCAAGCTCGACGGCGGCAATGTCTACACCATCACCTTCCCGAAGGGCGAGCTGCCTGCCCGCCACGTCAAATACTTCTGGTCGGTGATTGCGGTGGATTCCAGGAACTTCCGCGTGATCCCAAATGCGCAGAACCGGTTCCTGATCAACAAGCAGTCCAGGCTGAGCTATGGCAAGGACGGTTCGCTGACGCTGTACTTTGCGCCTGCCAGGCCGAAGGACGCGCCTGACGGCAACTGGCTGCCCACGCCCAAGGGGAAGAACTACCACCTGACGTTCCGGCTCTATGGGCCGGATCAGCCGGTCCTGTCCGGGGAGTGGTTCCCGGCGCCGCTGGTCAAGCGCAACTGAGGAGGCCAGTCTTGGCAGGAAGGCGCCTGCCAGCGCGGACCTAATCCTCCGACACCTCGCAAAACCGCAGCCGGTTCCCGAACGGATCGGCCACCTGCAGCATCCGCCCCCAGCCCACATCCTCAATGCCGGGCCTGGCATACGGATAGGCCTTGGCAGACAGCTCCCGCTGCAGCGCATCGATATCCTCCACTGTGACGAACACTGTCGATCCCGGCGTGGCGTCGCCATGGTGTTCGCTCAGGTGCAGCGTCAGGCCGCTGCGCCTGACCTGCGCGTACAGCGGCAAGCCGTCCTCAAACCGATGCTCCCAGTCGAGCGTGAAGCAGAGGAAGTCGAGGTAGAACTCCTTGGCCTTGTCGACCGAGAAGATCCGGAGGATGGGGATGCCGGCAGACAGGTTCATGGTTTTCTGTTCGATAGTTGCGCAGGAGTGCCAGATCATAACGCCGGCCAGCGGTGATTCGCGCGGCCGGCGCATAAGCATTCGCGACAATCTTCGTTGGCTTTGTGCGGGCCCATGACTAAGCTGGCGCTCCTGATGAAATCCCGGAGTACCGTCATGAACCCGACCCACGACTCACGCCGCCGCCTGCTTCTGGCCGCAGCGGGCGCCGCAGCTGCCGCCAGTGCGCTGCCAGGCGTCAGCTGGGGGCAGGGCCAGACCGCGCTGCGCATCGGCTACCAGAAGTCCTCCACGCTGATGATCCTGCTGAAGTCGCGGCAGACGCTGGAGAAGGCGCTGTCGCCCAAGGGTGTGGCGGTGCAGTGGTACGAATTCACCTCGGGCTTGCCGCTGCTTGAAGCGCTGAACCTCGGCAATATCGACCTGAGCGCCGACGTGGCCGATGCGGTGCCGCCGTTTGCGCTGGCCGCGGGTGCTGCGCTGACCTACTACGCCAGCGAGACGCCTTCGCCGCAGGCACAGGCCATTGTCGTGCGCGGCGATTCGCCGATCCGCGAGGTGGCGCAACTCAAGGGGCAGCGGGTGGCGTTTGCCAAGGGCGCAGGCGCGCACTACCTGGTGCTGGAAGCGCTGGCGCGCGCGGGTCTGTCGATCCGCGATATTGAACCGGCATACCTGAGCCCGGCCGATGCGCGCGCGGCGTTCGAGCGCGGCAGCGTGGCCGCATGGGTGATCTGGGATCCGTTCCTGGCCGCGGTGCAGCGCCAGGCCAATGCGCGTGTGCTGCGCGATGGCGAGGGGCTGGCGAGTTATCGCCGCTTCTACCTGGCGGCGACGCCGTTCGCGCGCGCGCATGCCGAGGTGCTTGAGGTGGTGTTCGATGCGTTGCGCGACGCGGGCGACTGGGTCAAGCGCAATCCGGCCGAGGCAGCGCGCTGGCACGCGCCGCTGATCGGCCTGGATGCGGCCACCGTGGAAGCCGCGAACGCGCGGCGCAGCTATGCGGTGCGCACGGTCGACGCCGCCGCGCTGGCCGAGCAGCAGCGCATCGCCGATGCCTTCACCGCGCAGCAGATCCTGCCGCGCAAGGTAGCGATCTCGGCGTCGCCGGTCTGGCGCAAGGCGTAGCCGGAAGGGCGCCGGCTACGCTTACGCGACTTGCTTCGCACAATCCGCCCCGGGGGCTCAACGCGAGCCCCGGGGCATGCCGCATCAAACCACTCCCATCTCCGGATCGCTGACCGCGTCCTCGCCGGTCTCCATCCGCCCCGCAAAGCGACGCGCGAACGACGGGCTGGCCTCGCAGGTCACGACGAAGTCGTACCAGTTGCCGCTGTCGGCCACCGGCCATTCCACCATTTCCACCTTGCCCCGCTTCACGCTTTGCGTCCACGGGCCGTCGTCGCGGTAGGCCAGTGCCGTGACGGTGAAGGTCACGTCGGCATCGCTGTCGTTATGCAGCTTCACCTGGATCGTGGGCTTCTTGCACGGGTTGTAGCAGACCTGGATTTCGGTGGACGTGATCACCGCTTCGTTGATGTCGCCGGAGAATGCGCGGTGATAGCCGTTGGGTCCCAGCACCCACAGGTCGTATTTGCCGCCGTCGGCATTGATGTCCCACGCATCGTCCAGCGTCTTGCCGGCTTCGACCACGTAGCGGCGCGGAATGCGGTCGAGGTGCAGCTTGTCATAGACGTGGAACAGCGCGCCGGCCTGCTTGGTGCTGGCGTTGGCGAACAGCAGGCGCACTGCCTTGGATGCGGCATCGACGCGTGCACTGGTATGCAGTTCATATGGCAGCTTGCGCGACGGACGCGTGCCGGTGTCCTGCTCCGGCAGCGCGGGCGTGGCCGGCACCGGGATCGCCGGCTGGGTTTGCTGCCAGGCGGTCAGGCTGGTGGCGTCGGCACGGGTGGTGCGGCCGGCCAGCGTGGGCAGGGTCTCGGTGTTGGGCGTGGCAAAGTTGAAAGCGCTGGTCAGGTCGCCGCAGATGGCACGACGGTAGGCGCTGATCTGCGGCTCCATCACGCCGAAGCGCGCCTCCAGGAAGCGCAGCACCGAGGTGTGGTCGAACACTTCAGAGTTGACCCAGCCGCCGCGGCTCCACGGCGACACCACCCACATCGGCACGCGCGGGCCGGGGCCGAAGGGCTTGCCGTCCTGCGGCGGCTGCTTGGCCGTGGCGGGCTGGAAGTTGAAGTACTCGTACGCCATCTGCGCGTCGTCGAGGGTCGACTTGCCGGCCAGCGTGCCGTCCAGGTTGCGCGACGGCGCGGTCGGCGGCGGGCTGTGGTCGAAGAAGCCGTCGTTCTCGTCGAAGTTGATCAGCAGCACGGTCTTGCTCCAGACCTCGGGCGATGCCGTCAGCGCGTCCAGGATAGCCTGCACGTACCAGCCGCCCTTGGCCGGGCTGGACGGGCCGGGGTGCTCGCTGAACTCGGCCGGCGGGATGATCCACGACACCTCGGGCAGCTTGCCGTTGAGCACGTCGTCACGCAGCGACTGCAGGAAGCCGCCGTCGGGCATGGTGTTGCAGAAGCCCTTGGCCAGCGGGCTGTACTGGTCGTCGATGTCCGGGTTGTAGGGCGGGTTGACGCCGGTGCCGGCGGTGTTGGAGAGCTTGCGCCCGACGGGCATCTTCTCCATCTCTGCGCGCCAGTGCCGGAAGCTCATCATCTGGTTGCAGCCATAGTTGTCCGGCACGTTCTGGTAGACCTTCCAGCCCACGCCGGCAGCCTGCAGGCGGTCGGCGTAGGTCTTCCAGGTCCAGCCTTCGGTGGAGGGGCCAACATCGGCGCCCGCGTTGAACTCATTGACCATCACGGCGACGTTGTCGCCGGTGGGACCGTTGCTGCCGGTCCAGTAGAACAGGCGGTTGGGGATGGTGCCGGTGTGCATCGCGCAGTGGTAGGCATCGCACAGCGTGAAGGCGTCAGCCAGCGCGCGCTGGAACGGGATCTCGGCGTCATCGTAGTAGCCCATCGACAGCGTCTTCTTGGCCACCGGCCAGCGGTCCATGCGGCCGTGGTCCCACGCGGCCTGCGCGTCGGGCCAGGTGTGCGGCGTGCCGCCGGCGCGCTGCGCGTTGCCCTGGGTTTCGTCGAGATGGTAGGGCGTCAGCAGATTGCCGTTGGCATCGGTCTGGTAGAACGCGTTCTTGCCATTGGGCAACGGGATCGCGAAGCGGTCGCCGTAGCCGCGCACGCCCTTGAAGGTGCCGAAGTAGTTGTCGAACGAGCGGTTCTCCAGCATCACCATCACGACGTGCTTGACGTCCTGGATGGTGCCAGTGGCGTTGTTGGCCTCGATGGCGAGCGCGCGGCGGATGCTGGGCGGAAAGCTGGCCAGCACCGCGGCGGCGGCGCCGGTGCCGAGGCTGGTCTTCAGGAATTGTCGCTTTGACGGGTTGAAGGTCATGGCTGTCGCTGGTCGGTCTGTCGCTGGATCGGAAAGCGGGCCCGCATCACGGGGCGCAACGCGTGGTGCAGGTGCCGGGCTGGTCAGGCTTGCCTGGCTGGTCCGGCTTGTTGCCATTGGCGGAGGTGGGCTGGAGGGTGCCGCCGCTCGCGCCCGGCGAGTCGTCGCCGCCGCAGGCGGTAAGCATCAGTGCGAGGGTGAGGGTGCCGGCCGCCAGCCATGGCCGGGCGGAACGCGACAGCAATGAAGGTCTCATTTGTGCATGCCCTGTAGTCGTTGAGGGGGATAACGATTGCCGAGCCCAGGCGCCGACATCGGATGCAGGCCCATGGAATTCCGCCGCGCGGACGACAAGTGCGGGGAACTGGCCGGTTCGGGTGCGGTTGGCCTTGGCTTGTCGTGACAGCGAGCGATTGTTGATTGGTCAAATGTCAGATGTTTGACATCCAACACATTTGGCGATTTTGTTTTGTAACCAAAAGTGTCGCGCTGGCAGAGTTGGCAATTGCTGGCCGGCCCCGCTCACTCTCAGTCAAGCTGGCGTGCGTTGGGCCCCATCGTGTGCACACAACGGGCATCAATGAATACGCAGGGCAGGGTAGAATCAGGCCATCCCCGTCCTCCGCATGCCGCCGCAGTCCATGTCCGAAGAAAAGAAGAGCCTGTCCGAAACCATCCGCGCCGCGATCGAGCAGGAGATTCTTTCCGGAAAGCTTCCCAGCGGCGCCCAGCTGGAAGAGCAGCAGTTGCTGGCGCGCTTTGGCGTGTCGCGCACGCCGGTGCGTGAAGCGCTGATCCAGCTGGAGTCGGCCGGCCTGGTGGACCTGGTGCCGCGCCAGGGCGCGATCGTGTCGTCGATCTCGCTGCGTGAGTACGTGGCGATGAACGAGATCCTGGTGCAGCTGGAGGCGTTGGCGGCGCGCCTGGCCGCACGCCGCATCTCGGCGACGCAGCGCACGGCGATGCAGGCCGCGTTCGACGACTGCCGCGCGGCCGCGGAGCGTGCCGATTCCGATCGCTACCGCGAGGCCAATGATGCCTTCCATGAAGTCATCTATGCGGCCTGCTGCAATGACATCCTGTCGCGGCAGATCCGCACCATGCGCGCGCGCATGCGCGGCATGCGCGACCTGCGCTTCGAGAAGCCGGCCCGCATCCTGGCCTCGCTGGCCGAGCATGAGGCGGTGATGGGCGCCATCGTGCGCGGCAATGAGGACGATGCCGCGGCGGCAATGGTCCGGCATATTGCCACCGGGGGCGACGTCTACGCGGACATGATTGCCTCCATGCCCGGCGACGAGGCCAGCGGCAAGCGCGGACGGCGCTAGTCGATGGCCGCCGGGTCAGGCAGGCTCAGTCCAGCTTGACGCCGGCCTGCTCGATCCGCGTCACGGCCGACTTGCCGTCTGCCGCGGCCCACTTGCCGAACTCCGCCGGCGACGCCGAGGTGGAGACCTCGCTGCCATTGGAGGCGAGCTTCGCGCGCAGCTGCGGATCGGCCATCACCTTGGCGGTGGCGGCAAAGAGCTTGTCGCGGATGCCGTCGGGCAGGCCAGCCGGCCCGTACAGCCCGAACCAGAATGTGAAATCAAAGCCCGGCAGCCCCGTCTCCGCCAGCGCCGGCAGACCCGGCGCCACCGCCGATGGCTTGGGCGTGGTCACGCCGATCATCTTCACCACACCCTGCGTGCCCATCGGCAACACCGACGCCGCCGTGCCGAACGACAACTCCACCTCGCCCGCGGCCACGGCCTGCAGCGCCGGTGCGCCGCCCTTGTAGGGCACGTGCGTCATCTTGACGCCGGTGGCCTTCTCGAACTGCAGCCCGGCGAGATGCGGCGAGCCGCCGATGCCGGACGACGAGTAATTGAACTTGCCCGCCTGCGCGCGCGCCTTGGCCACCAGGGTCTTGATGTCGCTGACGTTCAGGTTCTTGTTGACGGCCAGGATCAGCGGCGACACGGTCAGCCGCGTCACCGGGGTGAAATCGGTCGCCTTGTAGCGGGCCTTGTAGAGCTGCTGGTCGACGCCATACAGCGTTGACGTGGCCAGGCCCAGGGTGTAGCCGTCAGGGGCCGCCTGCGCCAGCGCCGCGGAGGCCAGCGTGCTGCCGGCGCCGGGCTTGTTGTCCACCAGCACGGTCTGGCCAAGCTCCTTCGACAGGGCCTCGCCGAACACGCGCGCGACATAGTCGGCCGCGCCCGCCGGCGTGTAGCCCACCAGCAGCCGGATCGGCCGGGTCGGGTAGTCCTGCGCAGCGGCCATGGCGGGCAACGCAGCAAGGGCGGCGCCGATCGCGGCGCGCCCGAGGGTGTGTTTCATCGCTGTCTCCTTTGTGTTCTCGTTATCGCTATTGCGTGTCCTGGCCGCTGGCGCTCAGGACGCCACGTTGGCTTCGCGCAGGGCCGCGACGCCGGCTTCGTCATAGCCAAGCCCGCGCAGGATCTCGTCGGTGTGCTCGCCGGGATCGGGTGCGGCGCGGGCAAAGCGCTCGGGATGCGGCGCGGCCGACAGGTTGATCGGCGAGCGCAGCAGTTCCAGTGGCCCCAGCGCCGGGTGCTCGGCGGGCCGGGTCATGCGCAGGTGGCGCACCTGCGCGTCCTCGAAGGCCTGGCCGATACTGAACACCGGCCCGCACGGCACCCCGGCGGCATTCAGGCGCGAAGTCAGTTCGGCCGCGCTGAAGGCGGCGGTGCACTGGTTGATGGCCTGGTCCAGCCGGTGGCGCTCGGCGGCACGGCCCGCGGCGGTCTGGAACGCGGGATCGTCCAGCAGCCAGCCGGCCTCGACGGTGCGGCAGAAGTTGGTCCACATGCGGTCGGTGCTGGCGGCGATATTGACCACGCCGTCGCGGCAGCGGTAGGTGCCCATCGGCACCAGCGTCGGGTGTGCATTGCCCTGCTGGGTCGGCACTTCGCCGTCGACGGTGTAGCGCGTGGCCTGGAAGTCCAGCTTGTTGAGCATGCCTTCGATCAGCGAGGTATGGACCCATTGCCCGCGGCCGGTGCGCGCGCGGTGCAGCAGCGCCAGCAGGATGCCCTGGCCCAGGAACATGCCCGCGGTGGTGTCGGAGATGGCAATGCCCACGCGCAGCGGGCCTTTGCCGGGCTCGCCGGTGACCGAACTCAGTCCCGACATGCCCTGCACGATCTGGTCCAGTCCCGGGCGCTCGCAATAGGGCCCGTCCTGGCCGAAGCCCGAGATGCTGGCCAGGATCACGCGCGGATTGATCGCGCTCAGGCGCTCATAGGTCAACCCCAGCCGCTCCTTGACCACCGAGCGGAAGTTCTCCACCACCACGTCCGACCGGCGCACCAGGCGCGCCAGCACCTCGGCGCCCTGCGGCGTCTTCAGGTCCAGGCACAGGCTGCGCTTGTTGCGATGCAGGTTCTGCTCGTCCGAGCCGCGCCGCCGCCCGGTGACCGAACCACGGTCCTGCGGCGGGGGCGGCTCCACGCGGATCACGTCGGCGCCCCAGTCCGACAGCAGGCGCACCGCCGCCGGGCCGGCGCGGGCGATGGACAGGTCCAGCACGGTGATGCCGGACAGCGGCAGGTCCGCGGACGGGGCATGAGGCCCGGCGGCTTCGGTGCCGGGAGGCAAAGACGACATGGCAGTTCCTTGGCGATGGATTGGTCTTGAGTATACAAATAACAATCATAAAAATACGTATACGGAGTTTCCATGATGCGGAGCGCAGCGGGATGGCGTAGGCTGCGAGGACTTTCATACGGATTTGCGTCACCTGGATCGTATGGAAATGTCATTTGAGTCATATGGAGTAGGGCGATCGGCGGCCAGACTGCCGGCTCCAATTGTGATCGTGCCTGACCGGTGCCCACCTTTTGAGGATTTGTATGCTGACTGATGCTGTCTGTATTAACAGGGTGGGCGGACCTGAGGTGCTGGAGTCCTGCCAGGTCACGGTGCCGCCGCCCGGTCCCGGCGAACTGCAGTTGCGGCAGTCGGCCATCGGCCTGAATTTCGCGGACATCTACCAGCGCAAGGGCGCGCACGGCCCCCACACCGCGGCGCCGTTCCCGGTCACGCTGGGCTCGGTTGGCGCCGGCAAGGTGACCACGGTTGGTCCCGGCGTAGAAGGGTTCGAGGTTGGCCAGCGCGTCGCCTGTATGCATCCGGGCGCCTACCAGGTGACGCGCAACGTGCCAGCCGGCCGGGTCGTGCCTTTGCCGGACGCGATCCCGGAAGAGGTGGCCGGCGCCACGCTGCTGCGCGGGCTGACGGCCGAGTACCTGCTGCGCCGGCTCTACGCGGTGCAGCCGGGCGAAGCGGTGCTGGTGCACGCCGCGGCCGGGGGCATGGGCGTGCTGCTGTCGCAGTGGGCGCGCGCGCTCGGCGCGACCGTGATCGGCACCGTGGGCAGCGAGGCCAAGCGCGCGGTAGCGCTGGAACATGGCTGCCACCATGTCATCAACTACCGCGAGGCGGACTTCGTGGCCGAAGTCCAGGCGTTGTTCGGCGGCGAGGGCGTGGCGGTGGTCTACGACGCCGTCGGCAAGGACGTGTTCGTGCCGTCGCTGCAATGCCTGCGGCCGTGCGGCATGGCGATCAACTACGGCACCGCGTCGGGCGACGTGGAGGCCTTCGACCTGCAGCTGCTGCACGCGCGCTCGCTGATCGTGTCGCGGCCCACGCTGCGCACCTATATCGCCAGCCCGCAGGCCCTGGCCAATGCCGCGGCCACGCTGTTCGCCGCGGTCGCGGGCGGGCAGCTGCGGCTGGAGGTCAACCACCGCTACCCGCTGGCCGCCGTGCGCGACGCGCACCGCGACCTGGAGGGCCGGGCCACCACGGGCTCGGCCGTGCTGATCCCTTGAACCCGGCGAGCGCCAGATGAAACGCCGTCGCGCCCCGCAGGCCGGTGCCCAATGATCCCTACCTGGAGTATTCCCGATGCAGACTGATGGTTCCCTTCCTTCGCTCGACATTGCCGGTCATGTCGCCACGATCACCCTGCGCCGCCCGGAGGTGGCCAACCGCCTCGGGCCGGATGACCTGGCCGAGCTGCAACGGCATGTCGATGCCGTGAATGCCAGCGACGTGCGTGTGCTGCGCCTGCGCGGCACCGGCAAGTACTTCTGCAGCGGCTTCGATATCGGCAGGCTCGCGGCCGGGCAGCGCGGTGCCGGCTTCGAGACCCTGGTCAACGCAGTGGAGGACTGCCGCGCGGTGACCATTGCCGAGATCCACGGCGGCGTCTATGGCGGCGGCACGGACCTGGCGCTGGCGTGCGATTTCCGGCTTGGCACCGCCGCGGTGGACATGTTCATGCCGGCGGCTCGGCTGGGGCTGCATTTCTACCAGCGCGGCATGGAGCGCTATATCAGCCGGCTGGGCCTGAACCACGCCAAGCACCTGTTCCTGACCGCCGAGCGCATCGACGCCGACGAGATGTTCCGCCGCGGCTTCCTGACCGAGCTGCTGCCGGCGGAGCGCCTGCGCGAGCGCGCCGTCCAGCTCAGCGACACCGTGGCCGGGCTGGCACCGCTGGCGGTGCAAGGCATGAAGCGGCACCTGAACGCGATCGGGCGCGGCGCGCTGGATACCGACGCGCTGGCTGGCGACATCAGCCGGGCTACCCAGTCGCAGGACATCCGCGAAGGCGCGCTGGCCTGGAAGGAAAAGCGCAGGCCGCAGTTCACCGGCACCTGATGCAGCTTACTGTCCCTGCCGCATCACCCATTCCACCACCCGCGCCAGGAACGGTGACGTGTCGCCTTCGCGGTAGCTCATGATGACCGGCGACACGAAGCCCGGCGCGTCGATCGGGCAGTAGCGCACGTCGTCGCGATGCAGGCGCTGGATCGACGCCGGCACCAGCGTGATGCCAATGCCGGCCGCCACCAGCCCCAGCGCGGTCTGCAGTTCGTTGGCCTCCTGCGCCACACGCAACTGCAGGCCCTGCGCGCGGAACAGCGACAGCAGGTGGTCGGCATAGCTGGGCCGCGGCCGGGCCGGGTAAAGAATGAACGGCTGCGCCGCCAGCGCCTGTGGCGTGAGCGCCTTGCGGCGCGGCGCGGGCAGGCGTGCGGGCAGCGCTGCCACCAGTGGCTCGGCCATCACCACCTGCTGGCGGATGGCGGGATCGTTCAGCGCGATGCGGCCGAAGCCCAGGTCGATGCGGCCGGCCTTGAGCGCCTCGATCTGCTCCACGGTGATCATCTCGGCCAGTCCTACCTCTACCTGCTGGTCGTGCCGGTCTGATTCGCGCAGCTCGCGGATCAGTTCCGGCAGCACGCCATACAGCACCGACGGCACGAAGCCGATGCCGAACCAGCGCTTGTCCTGCCGCCCGATGCGGCGCGTGCCTTCGATGGTTTCTTCCAGCCGCTGCGTCAGCTGGGTGGACTGCTCCAGCAGGAAGCGGCCCGCCTCGGTCAGCCGCAGCCCGCGGCCGACGCGGTCGAACAGTGCCACGCCCACTTCTTCTTCCAGCTGGCGGATCTGGCGCGACAGCGGCGGCTGCGCCATATGCAGCCGCTCGGCGGCGCGGGTGACGTTGAGTTCCTGGGCCACGACCTGGAAATAACGCAGGTGCCGGAGTTCCATTGGTGTCCTGCTCCCATACCTGTAGGGTATCGATCGAGACATCATCGGTCTTGGACGCCGGCAAAGTCAAGCCGCATACTTGGCTTAAATGATCAATTGGCATCGACAAGGTATGACCACGACTATCACTTCGGTGGAAGCCATCCTGGTGGACCTGCCCACCATCCGGGCACACCAGCTGGCCATGGCCACCATGCAGCAGCAGACGCTGGTGATCGTGCGGCTACGCTGCAGCGACGGCGTGGAGGGCATCGGCGAGGCCACCACCATCGGCGGCCTGTCCTATGGCGACGAAAGCCCGGAAGGCATCAAGCTGACCATCGACACCTACCTGGCCCCTGCGCTGGTTGGCCAGGATGCCACCAACGTGCATGGCGCGATGGCGCGCCTGGGCAAGGTCGCGCGCGGCAACCGCTTCGCCAAGTCCGCGCTGGAGACCGCATTGCTGGATGCGCAGGGCAAGCGCCTGGGCGTGCCGCTGGCCACGCTGCTGGGGGGCGCGGTGCGCTCGACACTGCCGGTGCTGTGGACGCTTGCCAGCGGCGACACCGCCCGCGACATTGCCGAGGCCGAGCAACTGCTGGCCGAGCGCCGCCACCATACCTTCAAGCTGAAGATCGGGCGGCGCAGCGTGCGCGACGACGTGGCCCACGTGGCCGCGATCAAGCGCGCGCTGGGCGACCGGGCGCGCGTCACCGTCGACGTCAACCAGGCCTGGAACGAGGCCGACGCCGCCACCGGCATCGCCATGCTGGAAGCCGCGGGCATCGACCTGATCGAGCAGCCGACTCCGCGCGAGCAGCGCATGGCGCTGGCCCGGCTGGCCGCGCGCTTCGTGGTGCCGATCATGGCCGATGAAGCGGTGTGCGGCCCGGAAGACGCGATGGAACTGGCGCGCATTGGCGGCGCCGACGTGTTCGCGCTGAAGATCGCCAAGGCCGGCGGCATCTTCGGCATGCTGCGCACCGCCGCGGTGGGCGACGCCGCCGGCATCGCGCTGTACGGCGGCACCATGCTGGAGGGCAGCGTCGGCACCATCGCCGCGGCGCATGGCTTCTGCACGCTGCCGCAGCTGGCCTGGGGCACCGAGCTGTTCGGACCGCTGCTGCTCAAGGACGATATCGTGCAGCAGCGCCCCGAGTACCGCGACTTCAGCCTGCATCTGCCCGAAGGCCCCGGCCTGGGGCTGGCGCTGGATGAAGACAAGCTGGCGCACTACCGGCGCGGCTGAACTGGCAGGCAACTTCCCCGCATGACACGCCATATGCGCGGGGCGCATCAAGCAGTGAGGAGACTATGAAAACGTTATTCCAGCGGCTGGCAAGCACCGGCCGCGCAGGGGCGCTGGCACTGGCTGCCGGCCTGTCGTTCGCCGCACCGGCCGCGCACGCGGCCTATCCCGACCACCCGATCCGCTGGATCGTGCCGTTTCCCGCGGGCGGTGCCATGGACAACATCGCGCGCACGCTGGGCGAAGACATGTCGCGCACGCTGGGCCAGGCCATTGTGGTCGAGAACCGGCCGGGCGCCGGCGGCAATATCGGCGCCGAACTGGTGGCGCGCGCGCCCGCCGACGGCTACACACTGATCATCGTCGCCAACGGCATGGCCGTGAACCCGGCGCTGTACGGCCGGCTGAGCTACGACCCGGTCAAGGACTTCGCGCCGGTGTCGCTGCTGGCGGTGGTGCCCAACGTGCTGGTGGCCAGCAAGGCGCGGCGCCAGGAAAGCACTGTCAAGGACGTGGTGGCGCACGCCAAGGCGGCGCCGGGCAAGTACACCTATGCCTCCGCGGGCAATGGCACCTCGATCCACCTGGCGGGCGAGCTGTTCACCTCGATGGCCGGTGTCGACATGCTGCATATCCCCTACAAGGGCAGCGGCCCCGCCATGACGGACCTGCTGGGCGGGCAGGTCGACTACATGTTCGACAGCATCACCTCGGCCAGGCCGCATATCGAATCGGGCAAGCTCACGGCGATCGCGGTCACCACCAGCAAGCGCTCAAGCGCGCTGCCCAATGTGCCGACGGTGGCCGAAGCCGGCCTGCCGGGCTATGAACTGTCGCCCTGGTTCGCCGCCTTCGTGCCGGCGAAGACGCCGCAGCCGGTCATCGACACGCTCAACCGCGCCATGCTCGAGGCGCTGCGCAAGCCTGCGGTGCAGAAGCGGCTGGCGCAAATCGGCGCCGAGCCGATCGGCAGTTCGCCGGCGGTGCTGCGCGAGCACCTGGCGAAGGAAACCGAGAAGTGGGGTGTGCTGATCCGCCAGCGGGGTATCCGGGCGGATTGAGCGGCCTGGACCAGCGCGGTTCATAGGGGGGAGTCCCCCGGAGATGCTCCGGGGGAAGGTCATTACCCAGCCCCCCGTCTCCCTGGCACATAATGTGCGTAAGATGCCAGCCGAAAGGCACACTCGAGCGGATCACCCGCCGGCACTGAGGGGAGACAATGAGCAGTTCAACCGACAAGTTCTCGGCCACCATGCGCGATGGCCTGGCCGATCTTGCCCGCCGCCTGCGCTTTGCCATGGAGGAGGGCGCGATCTGGCTGGACGAGCAGCGCATGATCCTGATCCATACCGCCGCCCTGGGCGCCCTGCGCAAGGAACTGGTGGACACCCTGGGCATGGAGCGCGCGCGCGGCCTGTTCACCCGCATGGGCTTCCATTCGGGCATGCGCGATGCGGAGGTCGCGCGCAAGCTGCGCGCCGGCCACAGCGACTTCGGCCAGCTGGAGATCGGGCCCTGCCTGCATACCATCGAGGGGGTGGTGCGGGTCACGCCGGTCAAGGTCGACATCGATATCGCCGCCGGCATCTACGATGGCGAATTCCTGTGGGAAGACTCCTTCGAGGGCGACGTCCACCGCCAGCTGTTCGGCATCGTCGACGAGCCTGCCTGCTGGATGCAGATCGGCTACGCCACCGGCTACACCTCGGCGCTGATGGGGCGCACCATCCTGTACCGCGAGGTCGAGTGCATCGCCTGCGGGCACCCGCACTGCCGCATCATCGGCAAGCCGGTGGAAGCCTGGGAAGACGGCGCGCAGGCACTGGCGCTGTACCAGCCCGATCCCGTAATCGAGACCATCATCGCCCTGCAGAGCGAGGTCGAGCACCTGCGCGCGCTGCAGGGCACCCCGGCCACGCCGGCCGACCTGGTCGGCACCTCGCCAGGCTTTCGCGCCGCCTGGAGCCTGCTGCAGCGCGCCGCGGCCAGCAACGTGACGGTGCTGCTGCTGGGCGAGACCGGCGTGGGCAAGGAGCGGTTCGCGCAGGCATTGCACAGCGTGAGCGGGCGTGCCGACAAGCCCTTCATTGCCGTGAACTGCGCGGCGATTCCCGACGAGCTGATCGAGTCCGAGCTGTTCGGCGTGGAAAAGGGCGCCTTCACCGGCGCCAGCCAGTCGCGCCCCGGGCGCTTCGAGCGTGCGCACGGCGGCACCCTGTTCCTGGACGAGCTGGGCGAGCTGTCCGCCTCGGCCCAGTCCAAGCTGCTGCGCGTGCTGCAGGAAGGCGAGGTCGAGCGCGTGGGTGGCACCGGCACGCGCAAGGTGGATGTGCGGCTGGTGGCCGCCACCAATGTCGACCTGGCCGAAGCGGTGAAGCAGGGCACCTTCCGCAAAGACCTGTACTACCGCCTCAATGTCTACCCGGTCACGATCCCGCCGCTGCGCGAGCGCCTGGACGATATCCGGCCGCTGGCCGAGCGCTTCGTGGCCCGCTATGGCGCGCGCCACGGCAAGCGCATCGTCGGCATCACCGACCGCGCGCTGGCCGAGCTGCGCCACTATGACTGGCCCGGCAATGTGCGCGAACTGGAGAACGTGATCGAGCGCGGCGTGATCCTGGCCAGCCAGGGTGGCCAGATCACCGCCGACCACCTGTTCCTGCCGGGCACCGTGGCACCGGTGGTGGATACCGCGCCGCGGCTGGGGGCGGGCGGCACCTTGCCAGACCTGCGCGAAGCCGCGGTCCATGCGCTCCTGGACCAGATGTCCGAGCAGCAGCTGGCGCTGGGCGACGTCGAGACCGTGCTGATGGAGGCGGCGATGCAGCGGGCCGACGGCAATATGAGCCAGGCCGCGCGGTTGCTGGGCATTACGCGGCCGCAGCTGGCGTATCGGTGGAAGATGCGCGGTACGCGTGGGGGCAACGGCCACGGCAACTGAGGCCGCTTTCAGGCTTCAAATGCCGATGGTTTGCTCCCTCTCCCGCTTGCGGGAGAGGGAGCGCGCCGGTGGTCATCAACATCGATCGCGTCATCACGCGCCTCGAATCCTCCCTTCTTCCCCACTTGATCATTTGATGCATCCCCTCCCGGCCGCGCATCGGCCCGAAGTTGCCCGATGCTGCACCGCGCCAGCGATTTTTCCCTGTCAGATCAAGTCTTCTCACCTATGTTGCCCACGCACGCTGCTGCGCCGCAGGGCAATCCCATCCGCATCGGTTCGCTGCCCGCAAACGCCCGCCCAGCGCGGCTTTTGATCATTTGATCAAGGCCTGTGCGCAGCTTCATCAATTCATCGATGCGTTTCGTGCGGACCTTTCCGGGTTAACGCGCACGCTCGCCACCGCCAATTCCCCGCAAACCTTGTCCCACAACGCTTCGCGCTCGCTGGCACGGTCTTCGCAGTAAGGCCTGCGTCCAGCCAACGCAAAGGAGCGCGCCATGAACACCCCGTCGGTTCCCCTGTTCGAAGCCACGCCGCGCTATGTGCGGGTCGACGGCCGCACCCCCGAAGGGTTTGTGCAGTTCGCCTTCAGCGTGGCCGACCCCGAGCTCAACGTCGAACTGATCATGCCGGAGCCGATGTTCGAAGCCTTCTGCTGCGTCAACCGCGTGCGCTTCCTGCCCCCGCTGGAAGCCGCGCCGCAGCCGCAAGCCGACGACTGACGCCGCAGCCACCGCATCACAAAGAGAGAAGGGATACAGGAGACCAAGCGATGCAAGTCGATATCAAGACCCAGCAGATCCAGCCGCTGCGCCAGACCTACGGCCATGTCGCGCGCCGCTTCGGCGACAAGCCGGCGTCGCGCTACCAGGAGGCGACCTACGACGTGCAGTCGGAGGTGAACTTCCACTACCGCCCCACCTGGGACCCCGGATTTGAGCTGTATGACAAGCGCCGCACGGCGATCGTGATGCAGGACTGGTACGCGCTGAAGGACCCGCGCCAGTTCTACTACGGCGCCTACGTTACCGCGCGCGCGCGCCAGCAGGATGCAACCGAGAAGAGCTTTGCCTTCGTCGAGAAGCGCGGGCTGCTGCAGGCGCTGCCGGCCGAATGGCAGGAACGCCTGGCCACCGGCCTGCTGCCGCTGCGCCATGTGGAGTGGGGCGCCAACATGAACAACTTCTACTGCGCCGACTATGGCTGGGGCACGGCCATCACGCAGGCCTGCACCTATTGCGCGATGGACCGCCTGGGCATCGCCCAATACCTGTCGCGTATCGGCATGCTGCTGGACGGCAATACCGGCGTGGCACTGGAGCGAGCCAGGATGGCGTGGCTGGAGAGTGCCGCGTGGCAGCCGCTGCGCCGCTTTGTCGAGCACACCTTTGTCACCGAGGACTGGTTCGAAACCTTCGTCGCCCAGAACCTGGTGCTCGACGGGCTGCTCTACCCGCTGGTCTACCAGCATGCCGACGCGGTGATCGCGCGCGCCTGCGGCACCGGGCTGGCGGTGCTGACCGAATTCATGAACGACTGGCGCGACGAGCACGCACGCTGGGTCGATGCCGTGATCCAGGCCGCCGCGGCCGAGTCCGATGCCAACCGCGTGCTGCTGTCTGGCTGGGCGCGCGCCGCCTGCGCCGAGGTGGCGCAGGCGCTGGTGCCGGTGGCCGATGCGCTCACCGGCGAGGACGGCGCGCAGATGGTGGCGCTGTGCCGCGAGCAGTTCGAAGTCCGCCTGGGCAAGCTCGGCCTGGCTGCCTGATCCGCCCACAACGAATCCCACGGAGACACGCCATGTCAGCCACCGCTGCCAACGTCTACATCGCCCTGCAGAACAACGACGACACCCGACCCATCATCGACGCCATCACCGAGGCCAACCCGCATGCGGTGGTGTCGCAGTTTCCCGCCATGGTCAAGATCGACGCCCCCGGCCACCTGACCATCGTGCGCGAACTGGTGGCCGGCAAGCTAGGCCGCGACTGGGACCTGCAGGAGATCCACCTGAACCTGATCTCGCTGTGCGGAAACATCGACGAAGACGAAGACGCCTTCACGCTGCGCTGGAACGCCTGATACCGCAGCGGCATAGAGAACATCACGGAGACATCATGGACGCACGCAAGAAGCTCAACCTGCGCGAGAAGTACGCCTCGATGACGCGGGACCTGGCCTGGGAAACGACCTACGAGCCGATGGACAAGGTCTTCCCGTTCGACAAGTACGAGGGCATCCGCATCCACGACTGGGACAAATGGGAAGACCCGTTCCGCATGACCATGGATGCCTACTGGAAATACCAGTCGGAGAAAGAGCGCAAGCTGTACGCGATCATCGACTCGTTCGTGCAGAACAACGGCCACCTGAACGTATCCGATCCGCGCTACCTGAACGCGCTGCGGCTGTTCCTGACCGGCGTGACGCCACTGGAATACGCCGCCCACCGCGGCTACGCGCACCTGGGCCGGCATTTCCGCGGCGCCGGCGCGCGCGTGGCGGCGCAGATGCAGTCGGTCGACGAACTGCGTCACGCCCAGACCCAGCTGCACACGCTGTCGGTCTACAACAAGTACTTCCACGGCTTTGGCGAATGGCGCCACATGCACGACCGGGTCTGGTACCTGTCGGTGCCCAAGTCCTACTTCGAGGACGCGATGAGCGCGGGGCCGTTTGAGTTCATCACCGCGATCTCGTTCTCGTTCGAGTATGTGCTGACCAACCTGCTGTTCATGCCGTTCATGTCGGGCGCCGCCTACAACGGCGACATGGCCACGGTGACCTTCGGCTTCTCCGCGCAGTCCGACGAGTCGCGCCACATGACGCTGGGCCTGGAAGTGGTCAAGTTCCTGTGCGAGCAGGACCCCGGCAATATCCCGATCCTGCAGAAGTGGCTGGACAAGTGGTTCTGGCGCGGCTTCCGCCTGCTCACGCTGGTCGGCATGATGATGGACTACATGCTGCCCAAGCGCGTGATGTCGTGGGCCGAGGCCTGGGAGATGTACTTCGAGCAGGCGGGCGGGGCGCTGTTCAAGGACCTGGAGCGCTACGGCCTGCGCATGCCCAAGTACCACGAAGTGGCCACCAAGACCAAGGACCGCATCACGCACGAGGCCTGGGCCACCTTCTACAACTACGCGGGCGCGGCCGGCTTCCACACCTGGGTGCCCAAGGCGGACGAGATGGCGTGGCTGGCCGAGAAGTACCCGCAGACCTTCGAGCGCTACTACAAGCCGCGCCTGGACCACTGGCAGGAGCGCCAGCAGGCCGGCGACCGCTTCTACAACGCCACGCTGCCGATGCTGTGCCAGACCTGCCAGATCCCGATGGTGTTCTCGGAGCCGGACGACCCGACCCAGACCTGCTACCGCGAAAGCAGCTACCACGGCATGAAGTTCCAC
This sequence comes from Cupriavidus sp. GW821-FHT07C08, assembly GCF_059419025.1. Classification (NCBI taxonomy): domain Bacteria; kingdom Pseudomonadati; phylum Pseudomonadota; class Betaproteobacteria; order Burkholderiales; family Burkholderiaceae; genus Cupriavidus; species Cupriavidus sp. GW821-FHT07C08. The sequence goes on along the minus strand of NZ_JBWKQZ010000006.1, from coordinate 249,514 downwards.
TTCTGCTCGGACGGCTGCAAGGACATCTTCGACGACGAACCCGCCAAGTACGCGCAGGCCTGGCTGCCGGTGCACCAGATCTACCAGGGCAACTGCGGCGGCGCCACGCTGGAGGACGTGCTCAAGTGGTACCGGCTGAACCCGGGCGCTGACAACCTGGACTTCGAGGGCTCGCAGGACCAGCGCAACTGGAACGCGTGGAAGGGCATCGGGCCTGCCGCAGATGCCGCAGATGCCGCAGATGCCGCTTGAGGCCGCCTGAAGCGGCCCCGTCAAAACACAAGGAGACAACCATGCCCGTCGTATCCATCGGCGACTACGCCTTCGAGGCGGCCGACCGCGAGGCCGTGTTCCACGGCAACCGCCTGCTCTATATCGGCTGGGACGGCCACCTGCTGTTCTGCGCCCCGCATTGCTTACCGTTCCCGCCGTCGATGCCGCTGCGCGACGTGGTGGACAAGGTGCTGCCCGGCGTCTACGGCTACCACCCCGACTTTGCCCGCATCGACTGGGGCCAGGTGCAGTGGCTGCGCGGCTGCCAGCCCTGGCAGCCCGACCTGGACCGCTCGCTGGAAGAGAACGGCCTGGGCCACAAGGACGTGATCCGCTTCCGCACGCCGGGGCTGGACGGCATCGGCGGCAGCCACAGCTGAGGCGCACGGGCGAACGCACCACCGGAAGGAGACCAAGATGTATTCGCTGACCATTGAACCGATCGGGCAGACCATCCCCATCGCTCCCGGGCAGACCGTGCTGGACGCCTGCCTGCGCAACGGCGTGTGGCTGCCTCATGCCTGTTGCCACGGCCTGTGCGCCACCTGCAAGGTGCAGGTGGTCGACGGCGAGGTCGAGCAGGGCGAGGCCTCCAGCTTCGCGCTGATGGATTTCGAGCGCGACAACGGCCAGTGCCTGGCCTGCTGCGCGACCGCACAGTCGGACCTGGTGATCGAGGCCGACATCGAGGAAGACGCCGATGCGCTGGGCCTGCCGCTGACCGACTATCGCGCCGAAGTTGTCGAGACGCGCGCCCTGACGCCCACCATCCTGGGCATCTGGCTGCGTGTGAAGGATGGCGGACGCACGGCATTCCAGGCCGGTCAGTACGTCAACCTGACCGTGCCGGGCTGCGACCAGCCGCGCGCGTTCTCGCTGGCCAACGCGCCCGGCGACGACCTGGTCGAACTGCACGTGCGGCGCGTGCCGGACGGGCAGGCCACCGGCTATCTGCACGACCAGCTGGCGGTCGGCGACGAACTGTCGTTCTCAGCGCCCTATGGCCGCTTCTTCGTGCGCAAGTCGGCGCAGGTGCCGATGCTGTTCCTGGCGGGCGGCTCCGGCCTGTCCAGCCCGCGCGCGATGATCCTGGACCTGCTGGCCGCCGGCGAGACCCTGCCGATCACGCTGGTGCAGGGCGCGCGCAACCGCGGCGAGCTGTACTACGACGCCGAGTTCCAGGCGCTGGCGCGGGCCCACCCCAACTTCCGCTACGTGCCCGCGCTGTCGGACGAACCCGCCGACAGCGGCTGGAGCGGCGCGCGCGGCTACGTGCATGACGTGCTGCAGCAGCTCTACGCGCAGGACGGCAATGCCGACTTCCGCGGCCACAAGGCCTACCTGTGCGGGCCGCCGCCGATGATCGAGGCCTGCATCCGCACGCTGATGCAGGGCCGGCTGTTCGAGGCGGATATCCACACCGAGAAGTTCCTGTCCGCGGCCGATGCGCAGAACAGCGCGCGCAGTCCGCTGTTCAAGATCTGAGGAGGCCGGCCATGCATACCGTCGAGATCGCCGGCAGCGGGCTGCGCTACCCCTGCGCGCCGGAGCAGAACCTGCTGCGGGCCATGGAGGTGCTGGGCCAGCGCGGCATCCCCGCCGGCTGCCGCGGCGGCGGCTGCGGCGTGTGCAAGGTCCGCATCGAGGCCGGCGACTACCACGCCGGCAAGATGAGCCGCGCCTGCCTGACCGAAGCGGAGCAGCGCGACGGGCTGGTGCTGGCCTGCAAGACCTTTCCGGACAGCGACATCCGCCTGCGGCCGGTAGCCCTGCTGCAGCGCTGCCTGGAAAAGCAGCGGCGGCGCGAGCAGGGCCGGTAGCAAGCGAACGAAGCACAAGCAAGGAAGGTGGCACCCACACAACGCCACCCCACCACACCAGGAGACCCATTATGGCATTGACAGGCGTATTGCGACCGGGGCACGTAGCCCTGCGCGTGCTGGAGCTGGAACCGGCGCTGAAACACTACACCGAGGTACTCGGCTTGATCGAAACCGCGCGCGATGCGCAGGGCCGGGTGTTCCTGAAGGCATGGGACGAGCACGACCACCACAGCGTGGTGCTGCGCGAGGCCGACAGCCCGGGCATGGACTACATGGGCTTCCGCGTCGACAGCGGCCACACGCTGGAGCGGCTGGCGCAGGAGGTGGAGCAATCCGGCCTGGCCACCGACTGCCAGTGGATCGCCGCGGGCGAGCACCCGCATACCGGCGTGCGCTTTCGCTTCACCATCCCCACCGGCCATGCCATCGAACTGTTCGCCGACAAGGACAAGCCCGGCTGCAGGACCGGCGACCTCAACCCCGACCCCTGGCCGGACGACCTGCGCGGCATGGCGCCCAGCCGCTTCGACCACTGCCTGCTGTATGGCGATGATGTCGACGGCACCGTCAGGCTGTTCCGCGACGTGCTGGGCTTTTCTCTGGCCGAGCAGGTCGTGGCCGGCCCCGACGGCGAGATGCTGATCGGCGCCTTCCTGACCTGCTCGAACAAGGCGCACGACATCGCCTTTATCCGCCACCCGGAGAAGAACCGCTTCCACCATGCCTCGTTCCTGCTTGATAACTGGAGCGAGGTGCTGAAGGCGGCCGACATCATCTCCAAGAAGGATGTGTCGCTCGACATCGGTCCGACCCGCCACGGCATCACGCGCGGCGCGACGATCTACTTCTTCGATCCCTCCGGCAACCGCAACGAGGTGTTCTCCGGCGGCTATATCCACTACCCGGACAAGCCCACCATCACCTGGACCGACAACGAGCTGGGGCGCGCGATCTTCTATCACGACAGGAAGCTGAACGAGGCGTTCTTGAATGTGCTGACCTGAGCGAGAACGCTCGCCTCCCGCTGGTTTGCTCCCCTCTCCCGCAAGCGGGAGAGGGAGCACCCAATCGATGAGCGGAGGATCGCAGTGCGCGATTGCTTCAACACCAGAGAACCAATATGAAAGACTTCAAGAACTTCATCAACGGCGAGTGGGTCGGCACCGCGCGGACCTTCGAGAACCGCAACCCGGCCGACAACAGCCTGATCGGCCACGTGCACGAGGCCGGCCAGGCCGAGGTCGACGCCGCGGTGCAGGCCGCGCGCCGTGCGCTGCAGGGGCCGTGGGGCCGCATGACGGTGGCGCAGCGGGTCGAGCTGCTGCACGCGGTGGCCGACGGCATCAACCGCCGCTTCGACGAATTCGTGCAGGCAGAGATCGCCGATACCGGCAAGCCCTTCGGGCTGGCCAGCCATATCGACATCCCGCGCGGCGCGGCCAACTTCAAGGTCTTTGCCGACCTGATCCGCAACGTGCCGACCGAAAGCTTTGCCACGGACACGCCCGACGGCGGCAAGGCCATCAACTATGCGGTGCGCAGCCCGCGCGGCGTGATCGGCGTGGTGTGCCCGTGGAACCTGCCACTGCTGCTGATGACGTGGAAGGTCGGGCCGGCGCTGGCCTGCGGCAATACGGTGGTGGTCAAGCCCTCGGAGGAGACCCCCGCCACCGCGACGCTGCTGGGCGAGGTGATGAACGAGGCCGGCGTGCCGCCCGGCGTCTACAACGTGGTGCATGGCTTTGGCCCGGATTCGGCTGGCGCGTTCCTGACCGCGCACCCACAGGTCAACGGCATCACCTTCACCGGCGAGACCCGCACCGGCGAGGCCATCATGAAGGCCGCGGCCAATGGCGTGCGGCCGGTGTCGTTCGAGCTGGGCGGCAAGAACGCGGGCATCATGTTCGCCGATGCGGACTTCGACAAGGCCGTGGCCGGCATCACGCGCTCGGCGTTCGAGAACAGCGGGCAGGTGTGCCTGGGCACCGAGCGTGTCTACGTGCAGCGGCCGATCTTCGAGCGCTTTGTTGCCGCGCTGAAGGCGAAGGCCGAGGGCCTGAAGCTGGGGCGGCCCACGGAGACCGGCGTGAACATGGGCCCGCTGGTGTCGCACGAGCATCGCGACAAGGTGCTGTCCTACTACCGCAAAGCCGCCGAGGCCGGCGCCACCGTGGTCACCGGGGGCGGCGTGCCGCAGATGCCGGGGGCGCTGGCCGAAGGCGCCTGGGTGCAGCCCACCATCTGGACCGGCCTGCCGGAAAGCGCCGCCGTGATCCGCGAGGAGATCTTCGGGCCCTGCTGCCATATCGCCCCGTTCGACACCGAAGAGGAAGTCATCGCGCTGGCCAACGACACCCCGTACGGCCTGGCCGCCACGGTCTGGACCGGCGACCTCGGCACCGCGCACCGCATGGGCAGCGCGCTGGACGTTGGCATCTGCTGGATCAATGCCTGGTTCCTGCGCGACCTGCGCACCGCCTTTGGCGGCGCCAGGCAGTCCGGCATCGGCCGCGAGGGCGGTGTCCATTCGCTCGAGTTCTACACCGAGCTGCGCAACGTCTGCGTCCGCCTGTGAGGTCCCATCATGCATAGCGAACTTATCCTTGAAATCGGCGCCGGCCTGCACCAGGCGCTGGTCTTCCGTCGCCCGGTGGCGCCGCTGACCGAATCGCGGCCGGAGCTGACCATCGACGATGCCTACCGCATCCAGCTGGCGATGGTGCAGCACCGGCTCGACGCCGGTGAGCGCGTGGTCGGCAAGAAGATCGGCGTGACCAGCCGCGTGGTGATGGACATGCTGGACGTGCGCCAGCCCGACTTTGGCCACCTGCTGTCCGGCATGGTCTACCCCGACGGCGCGGCGATTCCCGCTGACACCCTGATCGCGCCCAAGGCCGAAGGCGAAATCGCCTTCGTGCTGAAGGAAGACCTGGAAGGGCCGGGCGTGACCAATGCCGACGTGCTGCGCGCTACCGCCTACGTGCTGCCTTGCTTCGAGATCGTCGATTCGCGCATCCGCGACTGGAAGATCCGCATCCAGGACACGGTGGCTGACAACGCATCGTCAGGCGTGTTCGTGCTGGGCGACGCCGCGGTGGACCCGCGCAACGTGGACCTGGGCACGGTCGGCATGACGCTGGAGAAAAACGGCGAGATCGTCGCCACCGGCGCCGGCGCGGCCGCGCTCGGGCATCCCGTCAATGCGGTGGCGTGGCTGGCCAATACGCTTGGCCGGCTGGGCATTGGCCTGAAGCGGGGCGAGGTGATCCTGTCCGGCTCTCTTGCCGCGATGGTGCCCGTAACCGCAGGCGACCAGCTGCGCATCAGCCTGGGCGGCATCGGCTCGGCCGGCGTGCGCTTCGTCTGAGCCCGACCCCTTTTTCAATTCAGCGCAGGACAACCCATGAACCTGACACAAGACACCATTGCCCGGCTCGCCGAGCACCTGGAGAACGCCGAGCTGCAGCGCAAGGCGGTGCGCAAGATCACCGACGAATACCCGGACATGGACTGGGACGACGCCTACGCCATCCAGGACGCCATCCGCGCGCGCAAGGAGGCGCGCGGCACCCGTATCGCCGGGCTCAAGATGGGCCTGACTTCGTTCGCCAAGATGCGCCAGATGGGCGTGAGCGATCCGGTGTACGGCTTCCTCACCGACTATGGCGCCTGCATGGACGGCGCCGCCATCGATACCGGCACGCTGATCCACCCCAAGGTGGAGGCCGAGATCGCCTTCGTGCTGAAGGCCCCGCTCAGGGGGCCGGGCTGCCATATCGGCGACGTGCTGGCAGCCACCGATTTCGTAGTGCCGGCGGTGGAGGTGATTGACTCGCGCTACGAGAACTTCCGCTTCGACCTGAAGAGCGTGATTGCCGACAACACCTCGTCGGCGCGCTTCGTCGTGGGCGGCACGCACCGCGGCGCCGAGGGGCTGGACCTGAAGAACCTGGGCGTGGTGCTGGAAAAGAACGGCGAGGTGGTGGCCACCGCGGCCGGCGCGGCGGTGCTGGGGCATCCGGCCAACAGCGTCGCCATGCTGGCCAACATGCTGGGCGCGCGCGGGCGCGAGCTGCCGGCGGGCACGTTCATCATGACCGGCGGCGTGACCGAGGCCATCGCGGTGGCGGCCGGCGACAACATCACCGTTCGCTACCAGCACCTGGGCAGCGTATCGATGCGCTTCACCTGAACCGCGCATCAAGGAGACACACCATGCCAATCATGCAGGTCTTCCTGATTGAAGGCCGTACCGACGAACAGAAGGCGCGCCTGATCCGCGCGCTCACCGATGCCGCGGTCGAAGCGGTGGGCGCGCCGGTGGAAACCGTGCGCGTGATGATCACCGAGGTGCCGAAGGCGCAGTTCGGCATCGGCGGCAAGACCGCCAAGGAACTGGGCCGCTGAAGCGGTTGCACCCAAGTCCACTAGTGAAAAGGACAACGACATGGACATGAAAGCAAGCGGCCGCCACAAGGTGGCCATCATCGGGTCCGGCAATATCGGCACCGACCTGATGATCAAGGTGATGCGCCACGGCCGGAACCTGGAGATGGGCGCCATGGTGGGCATCGATGCCGCGTCGGACGGGCTGGCCCGCGCCGCGCGCCTGGGCGTGCCGACCACGGCCGAGGGTATCGACGGGCTGGTCGGCATGCCGGGCTTCGGCGATATCCGCATCGCCTTCGATGCCACCTCGGCCGGCGCCCATGCGCACCACAACCGCGTGCTGCAGCAGCACGGCGTGCGCGTGATCGACCTGACGCCGGCGTCGATCGGCCCGTACGTGGTGCCCGTGGTCAACCTGGACCAGCACCTGGACGCCCCCAACATCAATATGGTCACCTGCGGCGGCCAGGCCACCATTCCCATGGTGGCGGCGGTGTCGCGCGTGGCCAACGTGCACTACGCCGAGATCGTGGCGTCGATCTCGAGCAGGTCGGCCGGGCCCGGCACGCGCGCCAATATCGATGAGTTCACCGAGACCACCAGCCAGGCGCTGTGCTCAGTGGGCGGCGCCGCGCGCGGCAAGGCCATCATCGTGCTCAACCCGGCGGAACCGCCGCTGATGATGCGCGACACGGTCTTCACATTGTCGGAGGACGGTGATGAAGCGGAAATCGCGGCGAGCGTCGAAGCGATGGCGCAGGCAGTGCAGGGCTACGTACCGGGTTACCGGCTCAAGCAGCGCGTGCAGTTCGAGCGTATCGCTGCGTCGGCGCCATTGAATATCCCCGGCCTGGGACCGATGAGCGGGCTCAAGACCTCGATCTTCCTGGAAGTGGAGGGCGCCGCCCACTACCTGCCGGCCTATGCCGGCAACCTCGACATCATGACCAGCGCCGCGCTGGCCTGCGCCGAGCGCCTGGCCGAGACCCGGCTGTCCGCATGAGCCGCAGGGAGACAAACATGACCGTACAACTTACCAAGAAGCTCTACATCTCCGACGTGACGCTGCGCGACGGCAGCCACGCCATCCGCCACCAGTACAGCCTGGACCACGTGCGCCGCATCGCGGCCGCGCTCGACGCCGCGCGCGTGGATTCGATCGAGGTCGCGCATGGCGACGGGCTGTCGGGCTCCAGCTTCAACTACGGCTTTGGTGCCCATACCGACCTGGAATGGATCGCCGCCGTGGCCGAGACCGTGCGCCGTGCCCGCGTGGCCACGCTGCTTCTGCCGGGCGTGGGCACCGTGCACGACCTGCGCGCCGCCTATGATGCCGGCGCGCGCGTGGTGCGCGTGGCCACGCACTGCACCGAAGCCGATGTCTCGCGCCAGCACATCGAATATGCGCGCGAACTCGGCATGGACACCGTCGGCTTCCTGATGATGAGCCACATGACCACGCCCGCGGCGCTGGCGCAGCAGGCGAAGCTGATGGAAAGCTACGGCGCCCAGTGCGTCTATGTGGTCGATTCCGGCGGCGCGCTGGGCATGCAGGACGTGCGCGAGCGCTTCCGCGCCTTCAAGGACGTGCTCAAGCCGGAAACCCAGACGGGCATGCACGCCCATCACAACCTGAGCCTGGGTGTGGCCAATTCCATCGTCGCGGTGGAAGAGGGCTGCGACCGCGTCGACGCCAGCCTGGCCGGCATGGGCGCCGGCGCCGGCAACGCCCCGCTGGAAGTCTTTATCGCCGCCGCCGAACGCCTGGGCTGGCAGCACGGCTGCGACCTCTACACACTGATGGATGCCGCCGACGACATCGTGCGCCCGCTGCAGGACCGCCCGGTGCGCGTCGACCGCGAGACCCTGGCGCTGGGCTACGCCGGGGTCTATTCCAGCTTCCTGCGCCATGCCGAGGCCGCCGCGGCGCGCTACGGCCTGGGCACGGTCGACATCCTGGTCGAGCTGGGCCGGCGGCGCATGGTGGGCGGGCAGGAAGACATGATCGTGGATGTGGCGCTGGACTTGCTGGCGCGGCGCAGTGCGCAGGCGGGGCAGGGCGTGTCGTCGGCGGCGGTGGCCTGACCGTCGGCAGGCGCGGTCAGGGTGACGCCGGCGCGGCCCGCGCCGCAACGATCGCCAGCATTGGCCGCTCACGCTCCATGGCCAGGGCCGGCTGCGCGGCAACCTGCGCGTCAGTCGGTCCCCATTCCTCCACGTGCGCAACGGAGAACCCTGCGCGGATCAGCGCGTTGAGCGTGGTGCCGAGTGTCCGGTGATACTTGACCAAGCGGCTGCCCAGCCAGTCCGTGTCGCGGCGCCCCTCTGACTGGTAGCTGTCCACCGGCCAGACTGGACGGCCGTCCGCACCGACCTGCCAGCCTGCCTGGCGCGATGCCATGAACACAGGATGCTCAATCGAGAACACCAGCCAGCCGCCGGGCACCAGCGCCGCGCGAAGGCCTGCAAACAGGCGCGGCAGGTCCCAGATGTAGTGGAAGGCCAGCGAACTGTAGGCCACGTCGAAGCTGGCGGGCGGCAACGCCAACGTCTCCAGGTCGGCCAGCCGGTAGCCGACCGTTGCCGGCAGTTCCATGCTGCGTGCGCGCTCCAGCATGCGTTCGGAAACGTCGAGGCCAAGCACCTCGGCCGCGCCCTCGGCCGCCGCCCAGCGGCAGAACCAGCCATAACCGCAACCAAGGTCGACTACGCGCAACCCTTCCATGGCCGGCAGCTGCGCCCGCAGCGCCGGCCATTCCGGGGCCCCGTCCAGCCCCTGGCGGGAGCGCTGCAACTGGCTGTAGCCGGCGAAGAAATCGGGATTGTCGTAGATGTTCTGGGTCATGGGTCTGGAATGTCCGCAGCTTGACGTCAACCTGGCCGCGCCAGCGAGCGAAAATCGATCGCATCCGTGCTCACCGCGGCAATCTTCGGCCCGAAGCTCCGGATATTCGACAACGTCGCATTGTGATGCTCGCGAATGCGCGCTGCCTCGGCGTGCGGCTTGTCGTGCGTCGTGTGCGCGTCCGCGGCGATGGTCACAGCGTAGCCATTCGCCGCCGCGCGGCGCACGGTGGTGTCAACGCAGAACTCGGTGGCATAGCCGCACACGACCACATGCTTCACATCATGTCCAGCAAGGACCGTCTGGAGTTCAGTGCGCAGGAAGCTGTCAGGGGTGCGCTTGCCGATCCGGTAGTCACCCGGTTCGACCTGAAGCTCAGCGGACAGTTGCCATGCCGGTGAACCTTGCCGCAGGGCGTCCTCATTCTCATGCTGGATGAAGATGACCGGCACGGCTGCCTGACGGGCCCGTGTGCTCAGGGTGTTGATATTGGTGGCAACCGCGGCGACATCGCCTGGCAACGGTGCCGAATCGACCAGGCCGGCCTGGAAATCGATGATGATCAGTGCGCAATTCATGTTGTGCTCCCGTGAAGGTGGTCGACTGTAGCTTGCCGGCGCTACGGCTGCACCCGCAATGCCAGGAACGTCCCGTTCGGCTGGAACAGCTTCAGTGCGTCCACGGCCTCTTGCGCCGGCGCGCGAAACTCCATGCGCCAGCCGGGCAGCTCCGCGATCTCGAAGGTCTGGCCCTCGGACGGCAGCAGGTGGTAGCGGGGTTGCCCCGTGATGGTCATGAGCAGGTGCCCGGCCGCATCCAGCGCGACTTCGATGCGCTGCACGCTGTGCCGGTACTCGCCGGCGCAGCGCGCGCGGAAGGCGGCCGTGGTCGCGTCGCCGCTTGCCATGCGGTGGAAGACAATATCGTCGACCAGCGGCTCCAGCGGTGCCGCAATGCGGTCGATGGTGCCTTCCCGGTTGTAGAGGAAGGTGAGGGCCAGGTTGTCGGGATGGATTTCGGCGGGCTTTTCGGCCGTGCTGAACACATCGTAGTGACGATGGGCGAGCTGGCCGGACATGCCGCGCCAGCGCCAGGAGAGTCCATCGCCATCCGCACCGATGGTGACTTGCCCGTAAGCGGGGTGCGAGTAGTCGCCTGCGTAATCGTGCAGCGGATGGCTGGGGCTGGTGCCGGTATGCTGCTGCGCTTGCCGTGCCGCCTGGTTGATCTGCAGTTGTGCGAGCATTTCGTGGCGCCGGGCCTGCATGCAGGTAAACCAGTCGATGGGCGGATGCCCGCACAACTGGTCCAGAGCCGCATAGGTCAGCAGCGCGGTCACCGCGCTGGGTGCCCGGTTGGTCAGCACCGCAATGCCGATGCGCCTGGATGGCATCAGCGTCATCAGCGCCGCCCAGCCCAGCCAGCTGCCGGAGTGCGAGACCGTGCGCTCGCCACGGTATTGCTCGACCTTGAGGCCAAGGCCGTAATGCTGATCGCCGACCTCCGGGAACTCCGACATGCCGATATGCACGCCCGGCGTCATCATGTCGCGCACGATCGCCGGCGATAGCAGCGCACGCCCGCCAACCTTGCCTTCATCCAGCAGGCAGCGCATCCATTTCGCCAGGTCCTCTACCGAGGTGGCGAGGCCACCGGCCGGCTTCACAATGGACGACAGGCTGGCTCGCAGGCGTTCGTCGCCAACCATCGTATGCGGGTGCGCGTGGTCGGGAGCGGCGGCCAGGGCCTCGGCGGAGAAACCGAAGCGTGAGAAGCCCAGCGGCCGCAGCAGGCGCTCCCCGGTGAAGTCCTCCCAGCGCTGGCCGCTGAGGCGCTCGGCCACATGGCCGGCGATTACGTAGCCAAGGTTCTGGTACTGCCAGCGTTCGCGCAGGTCACGGCTGGGCGCCAGGTGGCGCAGCCGTGCCAGCAGCTCGCTGGTATCAAGGTCGCCCGGTGTATGGAGCCAGTCGTGGCGCGGCATGCCGCTGTGGTGGCAGAGCAGGTCGCGCACCGTGATGCGCTCGGTGGTGACGGCATCGTGCAGCCGGAATCCCGGGATGAGGTCGCGCACGGGCGTGGTCCAGTTCAGCTTGCGCTCGTCCACCAGCAGGCCCAGGCCGGCGGCGGTGAAGGACTTGGTGATCGAGCACAGCATGAACTGCGTGGCGGTTGTCACCGGTGCAGATCCGGCGCTGTCACGGACCCCGTAGCCCCGCATCAGGACGGGCTCGCCGTCGCGGATCACGGCCAGCGCAAGCCCGGGGATCTCCCAATCGGCCATCGACTCTTCGACCAGTGCATCGAATCCGTTCAGCATGAGGCGTTCCTGGGGTATGGGCTCCGTATGCTGCCATGTCCTGGCGACGCAGTCGCCGCTTGCTCGAAGTGACTGTGCCTGGTTCGCGACATCTCCAGCGTTGTCACTGGCATATTTGTGATTGTTGGCGCACTCCAGGCAACCATTCCCCCTTCTGGCCAGGGCATGCCCCTCTCTCGTAGGGATCAGTTCGGCCCGTCGCGTCCGTTAGAGCCAGCGCAATAAAGAGCACGGATACGCCAGAAAGTCGCCAGGGCAAAGTACCCCGGCCGGATCGCGGACGCCGAGCCGACCAGCAGGAACGGGCGCGCAGTGTTGCATGCAGCAGTCGGGCATGCAGGGTTGGATTCAAAGCAAAAGAAGCGCATACGTCTTATTGGACGGTAAGGGGAGTGATCATGAATTTCAGGAGTCTGTCTATCCGCACGCGGCTGCTGGCCGGGTTCGGCACGCTGGCGGGCATGGTGCTGGTGGTGTCCGCGTATTCGCTGCATGCGCTCGGCGATGCGACGGCAGGTTTCAATGACTACCTGAACGGGCTCAATGCCCGCGCGGACATGGCCGCGCAAGTGCGCAGCGCGGTGGACCGGCGTGCCATCGCGGCGCGCAACCTGGTGCTGGTGACCGATGCGGCGGAACTGGAGCGCGAGAAGGCCGATGCCTTGCGCGCGCATCAGGACGTGCATGCCCGCCTGGCGCGGCTCAATGAGATGGTGCGCCAGCCCGGCATCAGCGACGAGGCGCGCAAGCTGGTGGAGGAGGTGGCGAAGGTCGAGGCCCAGTACGGCCCGGTTGCCACCGGCATCGTCGGCCTGGCGGTGGAGCGCAAGATCGAGGAAGCCGTTTCCCGTATCGACAAGCAATGCCGTCCGCTGCTGGCGGCGCTGGTCAAGGCGACCGACGCCTATGCGGAGTTCACCAAGACGCGCCAGAAGGAGATGGAGCGCAGGCTGGAGGCGGACTATGAGCGCCAGCGCAACCTGCTGATCCTGATTTCCCTGGTATCGGCAGCGATCGCTGTCGTTGGCGGCTTGCTGGTCACGCGTGCCATCACTCGGCCGATCCAGCGCGCCGTGGAGGTGGCCGGCACCGTGGCCAGCGGCGACCTGGGCGCACGTATCGAGGTGGATCGCGATGACGAGACCGGTCGCCTGCTTGCCGCGCTGCGCGACATGAACGAGCGCCTCACCGCCACCGTCACCCAGGTGCGTGCAGGCAGCGGCAATATTGCCGTGAGCACCAGCGAGATCGCGCGCGGCAACGCTGACCTGAGCAGCCGCACCGAGCAACAGGCGGCGTCGCTGGAAGAAACCGCGGCGAGCATGGAAGAGCTGACCGAGACCGTGCGCCTGAATACCGACAACGCCCGCCAGGCCAGCGAGCTGGCGCGCAGCGCGGCCGACGTGGCGCAGCGCGGCAGCGCCACGGTGCAGCGCGTGGTCGGCACGATGCAGGACATCAGTGCCAGTTCATCCAAGATCGCCGAGATTACCGGCATCATCGAAGGCATTGCCTTCCAGACCAACATCCTGGCGCTGAACGCGGCGGTGGAGGCTGCGCGTGCCGGTGAGCAGGGCCGCGGCTTCGCCGTGGTGGCCAGCGAGGTGCGCGGCCTGGCGCAGCGCTCATCGAGTGCGGCCAAGGAGATCAAGGACCTGATCGAGGCGTCGGGACGCCAGGTGCACGACGGTGCGTCGCTGGCGGCAGAGGCGGGCCAGACCATGGCCGAGGTGACCCAGGCGGTGGCGCGCGTGACCGGCATCGTGGAAGAGATTGCCACGGCGTCCGCCGAACAGACCCGCGGCATCGAGCAGGTCAACCAGGCCATCGTGCAGATCGACCAGGTGACGCAGCAGAACGCGTCGCTGGTGAACGAAGCTGCCAACGCGTCGCGCGCGCTGGAGGAGCAGGGCCGCGAACTCACTGAGGTGGTGGCGTTCTTCCGCCTGCCGGGCGAAGGCGGCGCCTCGCACCTGGGTGCCGATACGCTGGCCTCGCAGCGGCGCGCGGCGCACAGGCTGGCCGCGGCATAGCGCCACGCCGGGGCGGCGTGGCTGCAAGATGGCCCCGGGGCGGGTAAACTGGCCGGTCCCAGCCTCCTTGCCACCGCCATGACCGCCCTGCCTATCTCCTTCGACGACGTCGCCGCCGCCCACGAACGTATCCGCGCGGCGGCCCACCGCACCCCGGTGCTGACGTCCGCCACCGCGGACGCGGCCACCGGCGCGCAGCTGTTCTTCAAGGCCGAGAACTTCCAGCGCATCGGCGCCTTCAAGTTCCGCGGCGCCTACAACGCCATCGCCCAGTTCACGCCGCAGCAGAAGGCGGGCGGCGTGCTGGCGTTCTCTTCCGGCAACCATGCCCAGGCGATCGCGCTGTCGGCCCGGTTGCTGGGCGTGCAGGCGGTGATCGTGATGCCGCAGGACGCCCCCGCGATCAAGATCGAAGCCACGCGCGGCTATGGCGCCGAAGTGGTGCTGTACGACCGCTACCAGGACGACCGCGAAGCGTTGGGCCGGCGCATCGCCGCCGAGCGCGGCATGACGCTGATCCCGCCGTATGACCATCCGCATGTGATGGCGGGGCAGGGCACGGCCGCCAAGGAGCTGTTCGAGGAAACCGGCCCGCTGGACATGCTGGTGGTGTGCCTGGGCGGCGGCGGGCTGCTGTCGGGCTGCGCGGTGGCGGCCCAGGCGATGTCGCCCGGCTGCGCCGTGTACGGCGTCGAACCCGAGGCCGGCAACGATGGCCAGCGCAGCCTGCGCAGCGGTGAAATCGTCCGCATCGAAACCCCGCGCACCATCGCCGATGGCGCGCAGACGCCGTTCCTGGGCAACCACACCTTTGCCGTGATCCGCGAACTGGTGACGGACATCGCCACGGTGTCGGATGCCGAACTGGTCGACACCATGAAGTTCTTCGCCGGGCGCATGAAGATCGTGGTCGAGCCCACCGGCTGCCTGGCTGCCGCAGCGGTGCTGCACGGCAAGCTGGATGTGAAGGGCAAGCGCGTGGGGGTCATCATCTCGGGCGGCAATGTCGACCTGGGCGCCTTTGGCAGCTTCCTGCTGGGTTGAGTTGGGCGGCCGGGAATCCTGGACTGGTCCCGGCCGTCTAACCTGTAATCCGCGACGACAATGCCAGGGGTGGCCATGACGGACAAGCGCCACTATGACGTGCTGGACACCGGCGCCGGCAAGCCGGTCAAGCTGTGGACGCGCGGCGTCCCGCTGGAAAGCGCTGCCCGCGAGCAACTGCTGAACACGGCGCGGATGCCGTTTATCTTCCGCCATCTCGCGGTGATGCCGGATGTACATCTGGGCAAGGGCTCGACCATCGGCTCGGTGATCCCGACCGTGGGCGCGGTGATTCCCGCCGCGGTGGGCGTGGACATCGGCTGCGGCATGATGGCCGTGAAGACCTCGCTCACCGCCGCTGACCTGCCCGACAACCTCGGGCCGCTGCGCAGCGCGATCGAGCATGCCGTGCCGCACGGGCGCACCGCGCAAGGCGGGCGGCGCGACCAGGGTGCCTGGGGCTCGGCCCCGGCGCCCGTTGATGCGGCATGGGCCGAAATGGCGCCGGGCTTTCGTCGCATCACCGACAAGTATCCGCACCTGGCGCGCACCAACCATCGCAATCACCTGGGCACGCTCGGCACCGGCAACCACTTTATCGAGGTGTGCCTGGACGAGGCCCAGTCAGTCTGGTTCATGCTGCACAGCGGCTCGCGCGGCGTCGGCAATGCCATCGGCACGACCTTCATTTCTCTGGCGCAGCAGGACATGCGCAAGCACCTCGCCAACCTGCCGGACCGCGACCTGGCCTACCTGGTCGAAGGCTCCGAGCATTATGAGGACTACATCTTCGCCGTGTCGTGGGCCCAGGCCTACGCGCGCCGCAACCGCGAACTGATGATGGAGGCGGTGCTGGCAGCGGCGCAGCGCGTGCTGCGCAGGCCGTTCCAGGCGCGGCTGGAGGCGGTCAACTGCCATCACAACTACGTGCAGAAGGAACACCACTTCGGCGCCGAGGTGCTGGTCACGCGCAAGGGCGCGGTCAGTGCGCGCGTGGGCGAGTTGGGCATCATCCCGGGATCGATGGGCGCGCGCTCGTTCATCGTGCGCGGCAAGGGCAACCCGGAGTCGTTCTGCTCATGCAGCCACGGTGCGGGCCGCACCATGAGCCGTAGCGAGGCCAAGCGCCGCTTTACCGTGGCCGACCAGGTGCATGCGACCGAGGGAGTCGAATGCCGCAAGGACGCCGCCGTGATCGACGAGATCCCGATGGCGTACAAGGACATCGATGCGGTAATGGCGGCGCAGGCTGACCTGGTGGAGATCGTGCACACGTTGCGGCAGGTGGTGTGCGTGAAGGGGTGAGTGGGCCGGTGCCCCAGGGTGGGTCAGTCGACGAGCAGATTGATTTTCGTCGCGAATTTCTGCCAGCGATCGATGTCGGAACTCACCAGCTTCTGGAATTCAGCGGGCGTGCTTGTCGTCGTGGCAAAGCCGAGCTGCGTCAGCGATGCCTTGATCTCGGGCTTGGCGATGGCCCTGGCGATTTCCGTGTTCAGCCTTTGCACGATCTCGGGCGGCGTATTTGCCGGGGCGAGGATGCCGAACCACTGGTCGACGTCATAGCCGGCCACGCCAAGCTCGCTCACGGTGGGTACGTCGGGCAGAAACGGCGAGCGCGCCTTCGAGGTGACGGCCAGCGCGCGCAGCTTGTTGCTTTTCAGGTAGGGGATGGTGTTGGTCAGCGTGTTGACGCTGACATCGGCCTGGTTGCCGAGCACGTCGGCGATGGCGGGGGCGCAACCCTTGTACGGCACGTGCAGCATATCCATCTTTGCCGAGACCTTCAGTAATTCGCCGGCCAGATGCTGCGGGGTGCCGTTGCCGCACGACGCGTAGCTGGGGGGTGAGCCGCTCCTGCCGGCCGCCAGCAGGTCGCTGAAGGTGCGGATCTTTGAATGCGATGGCACGGCGATCACCGATGGCACCGACGCGAAGGTGATGACGGCGCTGAAATCGGACTTGGGATTGAACTGCAGCTTCTTGAAGACGCTCGGGTTGATGGCAAAGCTGCTGTTGACGATGAGCAGCGTATAGCCGTCGGCAGGGCTCTTGGCGACGAACTCGGCGCCAATATTGCCGCTGGCGCCGGGCCGGTTGTCGACGACCACGGGCTGCCCCAGCGACTTGCTGAGGTCATTCCCGATCAGGCGCGCAAGGGAATCGGTTCCCCCTCCGGCCGGGAACGTCACCACCACGCGGATCGGTTTTTGCGGGAAGGTACTGGCGATATTGGCTTCGGCGCGCCCGGGCAGGGTGCCCAGGCTGCCTGCGACAAACAGGAGCGATGCCAGACTTCTGACGACGGATAGGGGTCTCATTGATATGCCTCGTCGGTTAGGGTGAAGGAAGCGGAAAAGCCGGTCAATCGGGGTCTATACGCACCGCCTGGCAGTACTCGCCGCCAGCGCGCACCAGTGCCGCAGCCGCCTCAAGCGCTTCGGCGGAGCCGGCGTGGATACGGTAGAGCGGTTGCCCTGGCGCTACCTTTGCACCGATCGCGCACAGCATGTCGATGCCTGCACCGCCATCGCGCGGCGCCCCGGCGGCGCGCGCCACGCCGGAAATCTGCAGGCCATCGACGCCCGTGACCCGGCCCCGCATGGCGGCGGGCACGACCTGCGTATGCGTACCCGGCGCCACTGGATCGGGGCGAACGCCCTGCGCGGCGGCAATGCGATCGAACGCGGCCCTGGCCTTGCCTTCATGCAGCAGCGCGGTCGCAATTTGCATGCCGTGTTCGGGCGAGTCCACGCGGGGATCGAATGCGATGATTTCGCCGGCAAAGCGCAGGGCCTTTTCACGCAGGTCGGCAGGTGCATCGGGCGCGTTGTCGAGCACGAGTCGGACGTCGCGCACTTCCAGTGCGGGCCCGATGCCGCGCCCGATCGGGCGGCTGCCGTCCGTGACCAGTGCGCGTACGTGCAGGCCCAGTCCCTTGCCGACGTGTTCGAACAGCGTGCCCAGCGCCTCGGCATCGGCGCGCGTTGCCAGCTTGGTTTGCGGCCCGTAGGGCAGGTCGACGATGACGTGGGTAGCGCCGGCGGTGTACTTCTTCGACAGGATCGACGCCACGGACCAGCGCCGCGAATCCAGGCGCAGCGGCCGCGTGATGGCGTTCATCACATCGTCGACCACGGAATGGTTCAGCCGTCCGTTCCACGCGATGCAGGCGCGCGCCTGGGCCACGCATTGGCGCACGTCTTCATGCGCCAGGTCGACCCGTGCGATGGTCTCCATGGCATCGGCGGTGCCGGCGGCAGAGGTGATCGCGCGCGATGAAGTCTTGGGCATCGCCAGCCCGTAGGCGGCGACGATCGGCACCACGATCAGCGTGATGCGGCTGCCGGGAACGCCCCCCATCGAATGCTTGTCGACGACTACCGGTTCGTCCCAGTCGATGCGGGGTGTGAAGGCGGTACGCGCGCGTGCCAGTGCCACCACTTCCTCGTCTGTGAGCGTGCGGGTGGCGGCAACGAGGAACTCGGTCAGCTCTGCCTCGGTGTACCGCCCGGCGATCGCGTCCTGCAGCACGGCGACGTAGGCAGCTTCGTCGAGCGGCTCGCCGCGCAGCTTGGCCATCAGGTTGGTGCGGCTGGCCGGCCGTTCGGCGGCGGATGCCCTGGTGCCGTTGCGCAAGGCTTCGACAAAGCGTGCCGTGCCCGCTTCCAGCGTGCTGTCGTTCGACACTGTGATACACGGGACGTGTGGCGGCACCGGAGCCCCCGCGCGTGCCACGCGGCTGGCAACCTGGTCGCCCGATTCCCGCCCGCGCGCGGCAATGCGCCGGGCAAGCACGTCATGCGGTGCCGTCACCACGATCACTACGAAGCGGGGCAGGCGGGCCGCAAGTTCGGCGATGACGCCTCGCGAGCCATTGGCCACGACGTTGCGGCCGCGTTCGAGTTCGAGCATCAGGGAGCGGGGCAATCCGTAGCACAGGTCGTGCGCGTCCCAGGTCACCAGGAACTCTCCGCTTCGCTGGCGCCGCGCGAACTCGGCCTCCGTGACACCTTCGTGCGCTTCGCCAGCAGAGCCGTCAGGGCGGGTGATGACGCGCCGCGCAAAAACGTAATCGTCATCGAGCGCGGCACGTGCACCGTCGATCAGGGAGTCCTTGCCAGCGCCACTGGGCCCCACAACAAAGAAGAATGTGCCGGTCGCCTTCATGAGAATTACCTTAGATGTCGAAGTTGTGTGGCTATGCTAGCACCGGCCAGGGGGGTGTCAAGAAAAGTTCGATGTCTAAGGTAATGCAAGCAACGGGCCAGCGCCCGCAAATCCAGTGTGTACGCGGGATTCGCGCGCTTATAGGGGAAAACACGGGGAAGCAGGATGCGCGGTGACGGTGCCCCATGCATGGCTTGTGGGCATGGTGCACTGATGGAGTGAACGCTACATGGAGAGGCGTTGCCGATGAAGCGGTGATGTCGGCGTGCGGGCGCCGGAGGCGCTATCATGTGCGCTGTCGCTGGCACCGGGTCGTCTGGTGCCGCATGCATACGCTCTACTTTCCCTCACGACTATGGCCACAAAGAAGCCGGATGCTCCGGTCCCGATCACGCCTGCGGATGAAGCCGATGAAGAACGGCTTGCCCACCTGGTGAAGGATGCCGCCCGGGCCTATATCCGGGCGCTGCAGCTGCGCCTGGCGGAGCATTCGGTTTCGTATGGGCACTGGACCATCCTGCGTATCCTGTGGCGCCATGACGGCGTGTCGCAGCGAGAGCTGAGCGAACGGGCCGGCGTGACCGAGCCGACGACGTTTGCGGCAGTCAAGGCGCTGGAGGCGCTGGGCTACGTGGAACGCACGCATCTTCCCGGCAACAAGAAGAAGGTGCATGTGTTCCTGAGCAAGACCGGACGCGCGCTGCGCCGCAAGCTTGAACCGCTGGCGACCGAGGTGAATGAACTCAGCGTGGAAGGTGTGAGCGAAGAAGACGTGCTGACCACGCGCCGCGTGCTGATCACGATTGCGAAGCGGCTGGTCGCCGACGAAGTCGCGTCGGCAGAACATGGGCGGCGGGTCCCGTCGACACAGGAGGTAGGGCGCCTGCTCTCGGATCTGTAGGCGACCTGCAACGGAAAAGACCCTCGCCGGGCGAGACCGGCAAGGGTGAATGCCTTGGGTAGAAGGCGTGAATCGGTCAGAGCGATTGGGAGGCTGTTCCCCCCGGTGTCAGGCTTCGTCGAGCCCGATATCCACGGCAGGGGCAGACTGGGTGATCTTGCTCGTGGAGATGTAGTCCACGCCCGTTTCCGCGACGGCCCGGATCGTTTCCAGGCGGATGCCGCCTGAGGCCTCGACCTTGGTCCGGCCATTGACGATCTGCACGGCTTCCTTCATGTCGGGCACCGACATGTTGTCCAGCATGATCACGTCGACACCGGCTGCCAGGGCTTCGTGCACCTGTTCCAGCCGGTCGCATTCCACTTCCAGCTTGGTCAGCACGGGCAGCTTGCGGCGCACGCGTGCCACGGCGGCAGCGATACTGCCGCACACGGCGATGTGGTTGTCCTTGATCATCACGCCGTTGTCCAGGCTGAGCCGGTGGTTCAGGCCGCCGCCGCAGGTCACCGCGTGCTTTTCCAGCGCGCGCAGGCCTGGCGTGGTCTTGCGGCTGTCGATCAGGCGCGCCTTGGTATGGGCAATGGCCTGGGCATAGGTTGCCGTATGGTTGGCGATGCCGCACAGCCGCTGCATGATGTTCAACGCGGTGCGCTCGGCGGTCAGGACGCTGCGTGCATTGCCGCTCACGTTAAGCAGCACCGCGCCTTTCTCAACCTTGTCGCCGTCGGCGACGCGCACATCGACCGATAGCGTCGGATCGTAGCGCGCGAAGATGCGTGCCGCCACGTCGATGCCGGCGATAAGCATCGGCTCGCGGGCGTTCATGCAGAAGGTGCCGGTCTCTCCTGGTTCAATCATGGTCTGGACGGTCAAGTCGCAGATGCCGATGTCTTCGGTCAGCCAGAGGTCGATCAGCTTGTCGGTGGCGAAAATGTCGTACATGAAGGGCTCCTGAACGGTGGTTGCGGTACCTCAATAATCTTAGAGATCGAAGTACATGGTGCAATACTAGCCCTTCCATGCGCTATGTCAAGTAATATTCGAGATCTAAGATAAGACGCAAACCTACCGCGCAAACTGCCCCAGCACCGTCCCGACCGCCTCCAGCCCCGCCTCGATCATGTGCTGCATGTAGGTGCCCATCTGCGGCATCACCAGCATCAGCACCAGCAGCCCGCCGGACAGCGTGACCGGGAAGCCGACCGCAAAAATCGACAGTTGCGGCGAGGCGCGGTTCAGGATGCCCATCGCCAGGTTCAGCGTCAGCAGCGCCGCGATCATCGGCAGCGCCAGCAGCAGGCCGGATGAGAACACCATGCCGCCGGCGCGGGCCACGGCCATGGCGCCGCCGGCGGACAGCGGCGTGCCGCCGGGGTTGCCACCGATAGGCAGGCCGTTGAAGCTGTCCACCAGCGTGCCCAGCATCAGCAGGTGGCCGTCCAGCGCCAGGAACAGCAGCATCGCGATCAGGTTCAGGAAGCGCGACAGCACCATGGTCTGGCCGCCGGCGGCGCGGTCGAAGAACGAGGCAAAGGACAGGCCCATCTGCAGGCCGATGATTTCGCCGGCCTGCTGCACGGTGGCAAAGACCAGCCGCATGGCGAAGCCCGTGGCCAGGCCGATGCCGACTTCGTTGAGGATGATCATCAGCCCGCCGAAGGAATACACTGGCGCCACCGGCAGCTGCGCGATGGTGGGCGACACCACCATCGCAATCATCGCGGACAGCGCGATCTTGGCGCGGCGCGGGATGGTGGACTCACCGAACAGCGGCGCGGTGCCGATCAGGGCCAGGATGCGGAAGAAGGGCCACAGGAACGCCGCGAGCCAGCTGTAGAGCTGGGCTGAGGTGAATTCGACCACGGCGGAGAGTCAGCGGGCAGGGAGGGCGAGGGGGTGATGAAGGCGAGCGCGGCCGCAGTCAGTGCGCCAGCGCGGGAATGCTCTGGAACACTTCGCGCATGTAGTCGACCATGGAATTGATCATCCACGGCCCGGCCAGCACCATGGTGGCGAACAGCGCGATCAGCTTGGGGATGAAGCTCAGCGTCATCTCGTTGATCTGCGTCGCGGCCTGGAACAGGCTGACCACCAGGCCGGCGGCCAGCGCCACCAGCAGCAGCGGGGCGGCCAGCAGCAGCGTCATCTTCATCGCCTGGGTGGCGATGGTCATTACGGTCTCGGGTGTCATGGATCGGAGTCTGCGGTGTGTGGCGGGCGCTGGGGCTGCCTCAGTTCATGAAGCTCTGCGCCAGCGAACCCAGCAACAGCTGCCAGCCGTCGACCAGCACGAACAGCATCAGCTTGAACGGCAGCGAGATGGTGGCCGGCGGCACCATCATCATCCCCATCGCCATCAGCACGCTGGCAACGACCAGGTCGATGATCAGGAACGGGATGAAGATGGTGAAGCCGATCTGGAACGCGGTCTTCAGCTCGCTGGTGACGAAGGCCGGCACCAGGATGCTGAGCGGCACTTCCTCGGGGCCCTGCATCTCAGGCGCCTTGGCCATCTGCGCGAACATGGCCAGGTCCTTCTCGCGGGTCTGGCGCAGCATGAAGGCCTTGAGCGGCTCCGCGGCCTTGGCCGCGGCGGCTTCCAGGCTGATCTTGTTTTCCGACAGCGGCTTGTAGGCGTCGTTGTAAACGCGGTCGAACACCGGCGCCATCACGAAGAAGGTCAGGAACAGCGACAGGCCCACCAGCACCTGGTTGGGCGGCGAGCTGGCGGTGCCCAGTGCGCTGCGCAGCAGGCCCAGCACGATGATGACGCGGGTGAAGCCGGTCATCATCAGCATCGCCGCCGGCAGGAACGACAGCGAGGTCAGCAGCAGCAGCGTCTGCACCGGCAGCGACCAGATCTGGCCGCCGCCCGGGGCGGGCTTGCTGATGACGCCGGGCAGTGCCTGGGCCCAGGCCGGCGCGGGCACCAGCGCGGCAATGGCCAGCATCAGGGCGAGCAGGGACAGCAGCGGGCCCGGCAGCGGGCGCCGCAGCGCGGCACGCGGGAAATTCATGACTTGAAGTGGTCCTGCATCGAGCGCAGCAGCTTTTCGGCAAAGGTGCCGCCACCCGGCTGTTGCGAAGGGCCTGCACCGCCGGTGGCGGCGAGGGGATTGGCTGCGGTGGTGCCCGCAGGCAGGGTATGCAGCGGCCGGATTTCGCCGGGGCTCACGCCCAGCACCAGCCAGGTATCGCCCACCTCGACCAGCACCAGGCGCTGGCGTGCGCCCAGCATGGTGCTGCCGACCACCTTCATCGCGCCGCCGGTGGCGTGACGCACCAGGCCGGCGCGCCGGGCCACCCAGGCCATGCCCAGGATCAGCGCGACGATGGCGAACAGCCCCAGCCCGGCCTGCGCCAGGCTGGCCGCGCCGCTGATGGCCGGCACATGCGTGCCGTCGGCGGCCATGGCGGCCCCCGGCAGCACCGCAAGCACGGCCAGGCTGGCGCGCGTCTGCATGGTCATTTGTTCAGCTTCCGGATGCGTTCGGACGGCGTGATGATGTCCGTCAGGCGGATGCCGAACTTGTCGTTCACCACCACCACCTCGCCCTGCGCGATCAGGTAGCCGTTGACCAGCACATCCATCGGCTCGCCGGCCAGGCCGTCCAGCTCCACCACCGAGCCCTGCGCCAGCTGCAGCAGGTTCTTGATGGGCACCTTGGTGCGGCCCAGTTCCACGGTCAGCTGCACCGGGATGTCGAGAATCATCTCGATATCGTTGCGGAAGCCGCTCGGCGCTTCCTTCGCCAGCGGCTGGAACACGGTGGCGGCGGCCGGGGTGGCCGCGGGTTGGGCCGCCGGTGCGGCAGCTGCGGGGGTTGCGGCGGATGTGGCGCTGGTCTGCTCGGCCAGCGCGCTGGCCCAGTCGTCCATCGGATCGACGGGCTTGTCCTCGATGCCGTCACTCATAATCGCTGTCCTCGGTGTCCAGGTGGGAATCGCCGTCCTGGTGATTGATCATTCGTTCTACCCGCAGCGCGTACTGGCCGTTCATCGTGCCGAAGCCGCATTGCATGACGGGCACGCCGTCCACCTTGCCAAATACCTTCTCCGGCAGCTCGATCGGCAGCACGTCGCCGGCGCGCATCGCCAGCACTTCGGCCACGGTGCTCTGCAGGTGCGCGAACTCGGCCACCAGCTCCACCTCGGCCGCGCGCAGCTGCGTGGACAGTTGCGTGACCCAGCCCTTGTCGACTTCCTTTTCGTCCTGCAGCGGATTCATCAGCAGGTCTTTGAGCGGCTCGATCATCGAGTACGGCAGGCAGACATGAAGCTGCCCGCCGACGGCGCCCAGTTCGATATGGAAGGCGGTGGTCACCACGGCCTCGTTGTGGGTGGCGACGTTGGCAAACTTGGGGTGCATCTCCGAGCGGATGTACTCGGTCTCGATCGGGTGCACGGTGCGCCAGGCGTTGCCGTAGCTGGCCAGCGTCAGCTCCAGCATGCGCTGGATGATGCGTTGCTCGGTCTGGGTGAAGTCGCGGCCCTCCACGCGGGTGTGGAAGCGGCCGTCGCCGCCGAACAGGTTGTCCACCACCAGAAACACAAGGTTCGGGTCATAGACGAACAGCGCCGTGCCGCGCAGCGGCTTCAGGTGGACCAGGTTCAGGTTGGTCGGCATCGGCAGGTTGCGCGCGAAGTCGCCGAATTTCTCGATCCTGATGCTGCCCACGGTGATGTCTGCGCCGCGGCGGATGAAATTGAACAGCGCCGTGCGCATCGAGCGCGCAAAGCGCTCGTTGATGATCTCCAGCGTGTGCAGGCGGCCGCGGATGATGCGTTCCTGCGTGGCCAGGTTGTAGGGGCGCACACCGCCCTCGTCGAGCGCAGGCTCGCTGGCCTTGGGCGTATCGGCTTCGCCGGATACGCCCTTGAGCAGCTCGTCGACCTCGTCTTGCGAGAGGAACTTGTCGTAGGCCATCTAGTGTCCTGCCCCTTGTGCGGCGTTATGGATGAATCCGGTGCGGCCCTGGCTTGCGCTTACTGCACCACGAAAGAGGTGAAGAGCACGTCCAGCACCCGCTGCGCCGGCAGGCCGCTGGCAAACGGCTTGCTGATGGTGTCGCGGATGTCGTCGGCCAGCTTGCGCTTGCCTTCGACGGTGGCCAGGTCGGCCGGCTGCCTGGCCGACAGCAGCAGCAGGATGCGGCTGCGTGCCTCGGGCAGGTACTGCGCCAGGCGTGCCTGGGTCTCGGCATCGGCCACCTTCAGTGACAGGCCGGTGTGCAGGAAGCGGTCGCCGTCGTCGCTGCGCAGGTTGACGGTGAACGCGTCCAGCGGCACGAAGATCGGCGGCGGCACGACCGGGGCGGCGGGCGCAGCGGGCGCCGCCGGCTGGCGGTTGCTCAGCACGCTGCCCAGCACGAAGCCTCCGGCGCCCAGTGCCACCACCAGCACGCCGGCGCCGATCAGCAGCAGCCGGCCGCGCTTGCCTGTGTTGCCAGTCCGGGGAGGGGGAGCCGTGTTCGCCATGAGAAGCCTGTATCGGAATGCCTGCCATTCTTCCGGAATCGCAGGCCAGCAAAGGGCCGAAAAAAAGGGGGAAACCCTTTCAGCTTGGCCATTTGAGCGGAAAGGGAGCAGGCACGGCTACGCGAGCGGGCGCTTCGTGATGCGCGCCTGCAGGCTGGTTAACGCTTGATGTCGTGTGAACTTGAGTGCGGGTGCGAGCTGCCGCGATTCCTGGCCGGGCCGCCGGGCAGGTCCCAGGAGCGCCATGAGGCATTCCCTACTACGCTAGTCGGGTAGTGATTCATGTGGGTTCGTCGACCACCAAGTTTTCAACGCATTGATTTGCATAATATTTTTTGTTTTCACTCTTATATAAGATATAAGACATTTGACCAAGGAGCGGCTTCGGACTACAATCGCGACGTAACGAGATTTTCTAAACCTAATTACTCAGCAGGTTCCCATGCTTGAAAACTATCGCGCACATGTGGCCGAGCGCGCCGCGCTTGGCATCCCCCCTCTGCCCCTGACCGCCAAGCAGACGGCCGAGCTGGTCGAACTGCTGAAGAACCCGCCCGCCGGTGAAGAGCAGAACCTGGTGGAACTGATCACCTACCGCGTGCCGGCCGGCGTGGATGACGCCGCCAAGGTCAAGGCTTCGTACCTGGCCGCCGTGGCGCTGGGTAAAGAGAAGTGCGCGCTGATCTCGCGCGCCAAGGCGACCGAGCTGCTGGGCACCATGCTGGGCGGCTACAACATTTCGCCGCTGATCGAGCTGCTGGATGATGCCGAAGTGGGCACCGTCGCCGCCGAGGCGCTGAAGAAGACCCTGCTGATGTTCGACGCCTTCCACGACGTCAAGGAAAAGGCGGACAAGGGCAACGCCAACGCCAAGTCCGTGCTGCAAAGCTGGGCCGACGCCGAGTGGTTCACCAGCCGTCCGGAAGTGCCGCAAAGCCTGACCATCACCGTGTTCAAGGTGCCGGGCGAAACCAACACCGACGACCTGTCGCCGGCGCCGGACGCCACCACCCGCCCGGACATCCCGATGCACGCGCTGGCCATGCTGAAGAACAAGCGCGAAGGCGCTGCGTTCCAGCCGGAAGAAGACGGCAAGCGCGGCCCGGTCAAGTTCATTGAATCGCTGAAGGAAAAGGGCCACCTGGTCGCCTACGTGGGCGACGTGGTCGGTACCGGCTCGAGCCGCAAGTCCGCCACCAACTCGGTGCTGTGGTTCACCGGCGAAGACATCCCGTTCATCCCGAACAAGCGCTTCGGCGGCGTGTGCCTGGGCAACAAGATCGCCCCGATCTTCTACAACACCATGGAAGACGCCGGCGCGCTGCCGATCGAGCTGGACGTGTCGAAGATGGAAATGGGCGACGTGGTCGAACTGCGCCCGTACGAAGGCAAGGCCCTGAAGGACGGCGCAGTGATCGCCGAGTTCAAGGTCAAGTCCGACGTGCTGTTTGACGAAGTCCGCGCCGGCGGCCGTATTCCGCTGATCGTCGGCCGTGGCCTGACCGCCAAGGCGCGCGAAGCGCTGGGCGTGGCCCCGTCGACGCTGTTCCGCCTGCCGCAGAACCCGGCCGATACCGGCAAGGGCTTCACGCTGGCCCAGAAGATGGTCGGCCGCGCCTGCGGCCTGCCGGAAGGCAAGGGCATCCGCCCGGGCACCTACTGCGAACCGAAGATGACCTCGGTGGGCTCGCAGGACACCACCGGCCCGATGACCCGCGACGAGCTGAAGGACCTGGCCTGCCTGGGCTTCTCGGCCGACCTGGTGATGCAGTCGTTCTGCCACACCGCCGCCTATCCGAAGCCGGTCGACGTCAAGACCCACCACACCCTGCCTGAGTTCATCAGCACCCGCGGCGGCATCTCGCTGCGTCCGGGCGACGGCGTGATCCACTCGTGGCTGAACCGCATGCTGCTGCCCGACACCGTCGGCACCGGCGGCGACTCGCACACCCGCTTCCCGATCGGCATCAGCTTCCCGGCAGGTTCGGGCCTGGTGGCCTTTGCCGCCGCCACCGGCGTGATGCCGCTGGACATGCCGGAATCGGTGCTGGTCCGCTTCAAGGGCAAGATGCAGCCGGGCGTGACCCTGCGCGACCTGGTCAACGCGATTCCGCTGTACGCGATCAAGCAAGGCCTGCTGACCGTGGCCAAGCAAGGCAAGCAGAACATCTTCTCGGGCCGCGTCCTGGAAATCGAAGGCCTGCCCGACCTGAAAGTCGAGCAAGCGTTTGAACTGTCGGACGCCTCGGCGGAACGTTCGGCCGCCGGTTGCACGGTGCGCCTGAACAAGGACCCGATCATCGAATACATCAACAGCAACATCACGCTGCTGAAGTGGATGATCGCCCAGGGCTACCAGGACCCGCGCAGCCTGCAGCGCCGCATCAAGGCCATGGAAGCGTGGCTGGCCGATCCCAAGCTGCTGGAGCCGGACGCCGACGCCGAGTACGCCGCCGTGATCGAGATCGACCTGGCCGACGTGCATGAGCCGATCGTGGCCTGCCCGAACGACCCGGACGACGTCAAGACCCTGTCGGAAGTTGCCGGCGCCAAGATCGACGAAGTGTTCATCGGTTCGTGCATGACCAACATCGGCCACTTCCGCGCAGCTTCCAAGCTGCTGGAAGGCAAGCGCGACATCCCGGTCAAGCTGTGGGTGGCTCCGCCGACCAAGATGGACCAGAAGCAGCTGACCGAGGAAGGCCACTACGGCGTGTTCGGCACCGCCGGTGCCCGCACCGAAATGCCGGGCTGCTCGCTGTGCATGGGCAACCAGGCACAGGTGCGTGAAGGCGCCACGGTGATGTCGACCAGCACGCGTAACTTCCCGAACCGCCTGGGCAAGAACACCAACGTGTACCTGGGCTCCGCCGAACTGGCCGCGATCTGCTCGCGCCTGGGCCGCATCCCGACCAAGGAAGAGTACATGGCCGACATGGGCGTGCTCAATGCCAACGGCGACAAGATCTACAAGTACATGAACTTCGACCAGATCGAGGACTTCAAGGAAGTGGCCGACGGCGTGACGGTGTAAGCCGCGCAGTCAGGCTGGCATGAAGAAGGGGCCCCGCTTGCGGGGCCCCTTTTTTGCTTTCTGCGACACGCCGCGGCGCAGGCGGATGGTTCAGTCCAGCGGAACGCCGTGGCGCGCGGCGTACGCCACCACTTCGGCGGTGTTGTGCAGGTCGAGCTTGCGCATCAGGTTCTCGCGGTGCTTGCGTGCGGCCCTGCATCGCGCGGTGCAGCCGGCCGAGACCGCCTGAGGCCCTGCGCTGCATGCATGGCACGGGCGGTTTATGATCGGGCTTTTCCATTGTCCGGCGCCTTCTTGCGCAGTGCGCAAGCGCCTGAACCAGGAGCCCGTGTGCCCGATCTGTCCGCTTTCCCCATCACCCGCAAATGGCCGGCGCAGCATCCCGACCGCATCCAACTGTATTCCCTGCCTACGCCCAACGGGGTCAAGGTGTCGATCATGCTGGAGGAGACCGGCCTGCCGTATGAACCGCACCTGGTGCGCTTCGACGCCCACGACCAGATGTCGCCCGAGTTCCTGTCGCTGAGCCCGAACAACAAGATCCCCGCCATCCTCGATCCCAACGGCCCGGGTGGCAAGCCGCTAGCGCTGTTCGAATCGGGCGCGATCCTGCTCTACCTGGCCGACAAGTCGGGCAAGCTGATCCCGGCCGACCCCGCGCGCCGCTACGAAACCATCCAGTGGGTGATGTTCCAGATGGGCGGCATCGGGCCGATGTTCGGGCAGGTGGGCTTTTTCCACAAGTTCGCCGGCAAGGAGTACGAGGACAAGCGCCCGCGCGACCGCTACGTGGCCGAAAGCCGGCGCCTGCTGAATGTGCTGAACCAGCGGCTGGAAGGGCGCGACTGGATCATGGGCGACGAATACACCATCGCCGACATCGCCACCTTTCCGTGGGTGCGCAACCTGGTTGGCTTCTATGAGGCGGGCGAACTGGTCGGCATTCAGGACTTCCCGCATGTCAGGCGCGTGCTGGAGGCGTTCGTCAAGCGCCCGGCCGTGGTGAAGGGGCTCGATACGCCGCACCGCGGCTGAGGCAGCCGCGGCGTGCGTGGCCATCGTCCTACACGGTGGCTTCCCCGGCGCCTACAGAGGGGCGGGTGGCCCGCATCCTATAGTCCAGGGACAGGCGCGCCGCCCCGCGTTGCCCGAGGAGCCCGGATCATGCCGATGCCCACCGCCATCTCCCTGTTGCGTGTCGTCCTGCTGGCGGGCGCCACCGCTGCGCTCGCCGCCTGCGGCGAATCGGCCAAGCTGCCTTCCGAAGCGGGCTTTGGCCCCATGCCGCAGCTGCCGCCACCCAACCAGACCGCGATCCCCACCGTCAGGATCGCGCCTGCCATCGGCTGGGCAGCGGACCAGCGCCCGGTGCCGGCCGCAGGCATGGCGGTGACGGCCTTCGCCGACAAGCTGGACCATCCGCGCTGGGTCTACGTGCTGCCCAACGGCGACGTGCTGGTGGCCGAGAGCAATGCCCCGCCCAAGCCCGATGACGGCAAGGGCATACGCGGCTGGATCATGAAGAAGCTGATGAAGCGCGCCGGCGCCGGCACTCCCAGTGCCAACCGCATCACGCTGCTGCGCGACACCAACGGCGACGGCGTGGCCGACCAGCGCTCGGTGTTCCTGCAGGACCTGAACTCGCCGTTCGGCATGGCCCTGGTCGGCAGCGATTTCTACGTGGCCGCCACCGACGCGGTGCTGCGCTTCCCGTACCAGCCCGGACAGACCCAGATCACTGCCGCGCCGCAGAAGGTGGTGGACCTGCCCGGCGGGCCGCTCAACCATCACTGGACCAAGAGCCTGATCGCCAGCCGCGACGGCAGCAAGCTGTACGTGACGGTGGGCTCCAACAGCAACGTCGGGGAGCACGGCATGGACAAGGAGGTCGGCCGCGCCGCTATCTGGGAGGTCGACCCCAAGACCGGCGCGCACCGGATCTTTGCCAGCGGCCTGCGCAATCCCAACGGCATGGCGTGGGAGCCGGTCACCGGCATGCTCTGGACTGCCGTCAACGAGCGCGACGAGATCGGCAGTGACCTGGTGCCGGACTACATTACCTCGGTGCGCGACGGCGGCTTCTATGGCTGGCCCTACAGTTACTACGGCCAGCATGTCGACGCACGCGTGAAGCCGCCGGCGCCGGACCTGGTGGCCAGGGCCATCGTGCCGGACTATGCCGTGGGGGCACACACCGCATCGCTCGGGCTGGCCGCCGCCGGCGGCAACAGCTTGCCGGCGCGCTTCAGCGAAGGCATGTTCGTCGGCCAGCACGGGTCGTGGAACCGCAGGCCGCTGGCGGGCTACAAGGTGATCTTCGTGCCGTTCAGCAAGGGCCGCCCCAACGGCGCACCGTTCGACGTGCTGACCGGCTTTCTCGATGAGGACGGCAACGCGCGCGGGCGCCCGGTGGGTGTGGCGATCGACCCGCGCGGCGGACTGCTGGTGGCCGATGACGTCGGCAATACGGTGTGGCGGGTCAGCGGCGCGAAGTAGGCGGACCATGGCGCGGCAGCGGCGGCACTGCGCCGCTAGAATGACGGCGTCCCCCCCACGCCGAGTCCGCTGCCGCCCATGTCTCTCACTGTCTTCGCAGTCGTCCTGCTCGCCGCGTTCCTGCATGCAGCCTGGAACGCGGTGGTCAAGGGTGGCGGCGACAAGACGCTGTCGACGGTGATGGTGGCGGTGAGCGCCGGCCTGATGGGCGCCGTGGCGCTGCCGGCGTTGCCGCAGCCGGCGCCGGCGAGCTGGCCGTTCATCGCCGCGTCAGTGGGCGTGCACGTGGTGTATTTCGCGCTGGTGGCACGCATCTACCACACCGCGGACATGAGCCAGACCTACCCCCTGATGCGCGGCACCGCACCGCTGCTGGTGGCGGTGGCCAGCGTGGGCTGGCTGGGCGAGCACCTTTCGGGGCTGGCGTGGGGCGGCATCGCCGTGGTCAGCCTGGGCATCCTGGCCATGGCGGGCGGCGGTCACGGTGCCCGCGCTGCCGCTGGCAGCCGTGAGGGCATGTGGCTGGCCCTGCTGAACGCGCTGGTGATCGCCGCCTATACGCTGATCGACGGCACCGGCGTGCGCCGCTCCGGCGCGCCGGTAGCGTATGCGTTCTGGATCTTCGTGCTGACCGCGGTGCCGCTGGCGGCGTGGGCGCTGGTGGCGCGCCGGCCGGCGCTGGCGGGCTACGTGCGGCGCAACCTGGTGTTGGCACTGGTGGGCGGCGGCGGCACGCTGGCGTCCTACGGGCTGTCGCTGTGGGCGATGACACGCGCGCCGGTGGCTCCGGTGGCGGCCCTGCGCGAGTCCTCGATCCTGTTCGGCGCGCTGATCTCCGGCCTGCTGCTCAAGGAGCGCGTGGGCGCCGCCCGCCTGGGCGCGGCCTGCCTGATCGCCGCCGGCGTGGCCACGCTGCGTTTTGCCTGAGGGCAATCCGGGTGCCCGCCAGGGCGCCCGGCTGCTGCGCGCCGCCGGCGCTGTCTATACTTGGTCTTACCGGGGTCATACGGCGGAGGGGTACTGCGTCCGCGCAAACCGGCAGCCTGGCATCGACGCCGAGGAGAGGGCATGGACCACACCGCAGATTCGTTTCGGGCCTTTGAGCTGGCTGGCTGGGAAGATCCCGAGGTCGTCAGCCAGTACCAGGAGCATCTGTCGCATGTGACCCGGCAATCGGTCGAGTCCCTGCTGGATGACGCCCATGTGGCCAGCGGGCTGCGCGTGCTGGACGTGGCCACCGGCTCCGGCCATGTCGCGGCGGGGGCGGTGCGGCGCGGCGCCGAGTCCGTCGGCATCGATTTCTCGCTGGCGCAGGTGCAGCTGGCGCGCAAGCTTCATCCGGATGTCCATTACGAGCAGGCCGATGCGCAGGCGCTGCCGTTCGGCGATGCCAGCTTCGATGCCGTGGTCAATGGCTTCGGCATGTGCCACCTGTCCGACCCCGACGCCGCGCTGGCCGAAGCCTTCCGCGTGCTGCGCCCGGGCGGGCGCATCGCCTTCACCGTGTGGGACACGCCCGAGCGCGCGGTCGGCTTCGGCGCGGTCTATGCCGCGATCCGCGCCTGCGGCTCGATGGAGGTCGATCTCCCCGTGGGGCCGAACTTCTTCCTGTTCAGCGATCCGGGCCATTGCCGCACCGCGTTGCAGCAGGCCGGCTTTGTCTCGCCCACCTGCCGCAGCGTGCCGCAGGTATGGCGCTTCTCCACGCCCGACCAGCTGTTCGATGCTTTGGCCCAGGGCACCGTGCGCGCCGCCGCCACGCTGCGCGCGCAGACCCCCAGGGCCCGCGATGAGATCCGCGCCGTGCTGCGCGGCACCGTCGCCGCCTATATGCGCGGCAGCGGCTTCGAGGTGCCGATGCCGGCGGTGCTGGCGGCGGCGGTCAAGCCCTGAGGGCGGCACCCACGCGCCCGTCGCGGCGCGGATGCCGCCGGGAGTGTTGGAGATCGACCGACATCCCCGTTGCCAGCGTTGGCCTGGCCCCACCATCCCATCCCCGGAAAGTGCCGTAATCCCCGCCGCAACCAGCCTTGCGGCGGTGGCACGGTCATTGCGCAATGGACAGCGAGCGCGGCCGCCGCGGCTCGTTGTGCCACCAGCCAGCAATGGCTTCCCGGAGAACCCCGATGAACACCCGATCCCAATGCCAGACAGGGCAGGCCGCGCCGCGCCCGCCCGCAATCCTGCACCGCTCGCGCCAGGTCATGGCGCTGCTGCGCGTGCTGGGCTTATGCATCAACAGCGTCGCCTGCGCCCAGTCCGAGGCGCCGCAGGCTGCAGCGCCGGCCGTGCAGGCCGTGACGCCGGAACAGAAGTTTGCCCCCGGATACCTGGAGGCCGTTGCCACCGGCTATGACAATGGGTTGGCCTTGCGCGAGCCGGAAGGCCTCGCGCCGCTGAGGCCGCCGCGCGAGGCGCGCAGCGCGCCGGCGGCAGGCGCCGTGCCGGTTGCGATGCCAGCGGCGGTGCGGCGGCAGCCGGCGCGCTGACCCGGCGGGGCCCATCCGAACAAGACAGCATGGTTGCAGTACCGTCGGCGGGGCATGTGACGTCAATTGCGGAATATTCGTCCTCAATTGCCTACAATTCGTCACACCGGTTAATCCCCCGCCCCATGGACATCGAACTCGCCCGCACCTTCCTGCAAGTCGTCCGCACCGGCAGCCTGCTGGCCGCGGCCGACAAGCTGCATGTCACGCAGACCGCAGTGACCGCGCGCATCAAGAGCCTGGAATCGCAGCTCAACTGCCGCCTGTTCGATCGCAACAAGGCGGGCGCACGGCTGACGCCCGATGGCCAGCGCTTTCTCGGCTACGCCAGCCAGCTGGTGCAGACCTGGGAGGCGGCATGCCGCGAACTGCCGTTGCCGGCCGGGCTGGCCAGCCTGTTTCGTTTCGGCACGGAAATCAGCCTGGGCAATCCGCTGGTGCTGCTGTGGACCACGCGCCTGCGCCAGCTGATGCCGGCGCAGGCGGTGCGGGCGGAAGTGGGGGAAGGGGCGGAACTGCAGCGCAAGCTGCAGTCGGGCACGCTGGACGCGGCGCTGGTCTACCAGCCGGAGTACGCGCCCGGGATGCATGTCGAGGCGCTGATGGAAGAGAAGCTGATCCTGATCCGCTCGACGCAGCGCGATGGCGGCTATGTCTATGTCGACTGGGGGCCGGAATTCCGCCGCCAGCATGACAGCGCGCTGCCGGAGCATGCGCGCGCCTCGCTGTACTTCAACCTGGGGCCGCTGGCGCTGCAGTACATCCTGCAATTCGGCGGCAGCGGCTATTTCCGGACACGTGTGGTGCAGAGCTACCTGGACAGCGGGGTGTTGGCGCGCGTGGAAGGCGCGTCAGAGTTCTCTTATCCGGTATTCCTCGTCTGCGCCAGGACCCCCGCAGGCGCGGCGCACGACGCGGTGCGCATCCTGCGTGACATCGTGCGCGAAGAATCCGACTGGTCACAGCGCTGGGATTTCCCGCAGTAGCGCAAAGCGGTCAGATCCGGACCGGCACCAGTTGGCCCATCGGGCCGGGCACGGCCACCAGGCGCCATTGCCGCACGCGCCGCCCCCGGCGGCCGCGTCCGCCGCCGCGCGGCGGGCGGGGTTCCAGCCCGGCAAAGCG
Organism: Cupriavidus sp. GW821-FHT07C08; assembly: GCF_059419025.1. Classification (NCBI taxonomy): domain Bacteria; kingdom Pseudomonadati; phylum Pseudomonadota; class Betaproteobacteria; order Burkholderiales; family Burkholderiaceae; genus Cupriavidus; species Cupriavidus sp. GW821-FHT07C08. The sequence goes on along the minus strand of NZ_JBWKQZ010000006.1, from coordinate 215,094 downwards.
GCCGTGCAGTTGCGCGCGTCCGAACACCGGCTCGGGCACCCGCGTCCCGATTAGCCAGGTGACGGTGCCTCCCAGTGCCACCAGTGCCAGTGCCAGGGCAATCCAGAGGACGGCTTCCATGTTCCCGCTCCATCGAATAGGTATCTGTGATTCCAGTATTGGCGCAAACCGCTACGGCGGGTAAATGAAAGTTATTTCCACTTCATATCAATAAAATTGCATTCAAGCCGGCTTCTCCTTCAAGCCTGCCCGTTCGGCTGCGGTAGGAAAAATCATCTTTTCCGACGAATCTCATAGACGCTGCACGGCAGACACTCAGCCGGTCACTCTCAAAAACACCAGGAGACCCCGCCATGCAACGCCTGATCTTCGAAGCCGAACACGACGCCTTCCGCGAATCCGCCCGCCGCTTCTACCAGCGCGAGGTGGGGCCGCACGGCGAGCGCTGGCGCGAACAGGGCTGCGTGGACCGCGAGGTGTTCCGCAAGGCCGGCGAGCAGGGCTACCTGCTGATGTGGGCCGATGAGAAATACGGCGGCGCCGGCGTGGAGGACTTCCGCTATGAGCAGATCCTGATCGAGGAAAACGCGCGCCACGGCGACTCGGGCTTTTTCGGCACGCTGCACTCGCGGCTGGTGGCGCCGTATATCGGCCGCATCGGCAATGAGGAACAACGCCAGCGCCTGCTGCCGGCGGCCGCGCGCGGCGAGTCGATCTTTGCCATTGCCATGACCGAGCCGCAGGCCGGCTCCGACCTGGCCGGCATGCGCACGCGCGCCGAGGACCATGGCGACCACTGGGTGCTGAACGGCGCCAAGACCTATATCTCGAACGGCCAGCTGGCCGACTACGTGGTGGTGGTCGCGCGCACCGATCCGGAGCGCAGCCACGGCCTTGGCCTCTTTATCGTCGAGCGCGGCATGCCGGGCTTCGAGCGCGGGCGCAAGCTGCGCAAGATGGGCCTGCACTCGCAGGACACCTCCGAACTGTTCTTCGACAACGTCAAGGTGCCCAAGGCCAACGTGCTGGGCGAGCCCGGCCAGGGCTTCCGCTACCTGACGCGCCACCTGGCTGAAGAGCGGCTGATTGGCGCCTGCGGCTACATGGCGTCGGCGCAGGTGGCGTTCGACCTCACGCTGGACTACGTCAAGGAGCGCAAGGCCTTCGGCCGGGCGATCGGCACGTTCCAGAACTCGCGCTTCAGGCTGGCCGAGCTGCGTGCGCAGCTGGACGCGCTGCAGACCTTTGTCGACCAGTGCGTGCTGCAGCACAACGCCGGCACGCTGACCGTGGAGACGGCGGCGTCGGCCAAGCTGCTTACGTCGGAACTGCAGGGGCGCATGGTCGACGAGGGCGTGCAGCTGCACGGCGGCGCCGGCTATATGGAGGAATACCGCATCTGCCGCATGTACACCGACGCGCGCATCTCGCGCATCTACGCCGGCAGCAGCGAGATCATGAAGGAGATCATCGGCCGCAGCCTGGGACTGGATGACCGTGTGAAGGGGTAAGGAGAAATGAGGGCGGACGAAGGGATCAGGTCCGCCGCAATTTCCGACGGCATGGCCGGCAACGGCCCGCAGCGGTGGTGGTTTTTTCCGGTTGGCTAGGGTTTTCGCGTAGTTAAAGGCTTTTGTCAGCCCAATGAAAGCTGTTTGTAATGCGATTCGGTTTGAATGCGTGCGGGAGATCGTGTCCGGGTGGCGTTTGATGCATCAGGACAGCAGGCGAGGGCGCACCAAGACAGCCACGCTTCGCGACCGCACTGGCGGGATCGGGGTCGGATGAATATTTGCCGCCCCGGTGCACCGTTCGGCGGGCACGGTCGTTTACCGCAGACCGTTGTCGAACTGAGCCTGACTGACCGTGCCTTTTGTCTTTTCCCGTATTGCCGTAGGTACCCTGCTGGTACTGGGGGTTCTGGCCCGGCCCGCGGCAATCCTTGCCGCCGAACGCCCCGCCGATCCGCTTCCTTCCGCTGATTCCGCAGATATTGCCGGTCCTTGCGTGCCGCCGCCGGCGGGCGCGGCGTTGACCCTGGCGCAGGTGCGCCTGGACGCACTTCGCTGCAATCGCGACATCATCGCCGCCCGCCGCGGTGTAGAAGCCAGCCAGGCGGACATACAGATCGCTTCGCAGCGGCCCAACCCGGTGCTGAGCCTGGGCGTGACCAACATCAACCCGCATGCCGGCATCGGCTCGGGCAACCTGCGCAGCAAGACCGTGGACTCCACCCTGCGCGTGGACCAGCTGATCGAGACCGCCAACAAGGGCGGCCTGCGCGTGGACGCCGCGCGCAAGGCCAGCGCGGCCGCCGGCGAAGTGGTGCAGGCGGTGGTGGTGCAGCAGACCGCCGGGGCGGAGCAGGCCTTCTATGAGGCGGTGATCAGCCAGGAGCGCGTGGGCGTGCTCAGGGAGATGCTGGGCCTGTACGACCGCACCCGCCAGGCCAGCGAGACCCGCCTCAAGGCCGGCGACGTCTCGCGCGCCGATGTGACCAAGCTGCAGCTCGACGCGCTGCGCGCGCAGAACGACATGCGCCAGGCCATGGCCGACCACAGCCGCGACAAGGCCCAGCTGGCGCAGGCCATGGGCGTGCCCGGCACGCTCGCCGACAACCGGCTGGTGCCGGACTGGCCGCCGCTGGACACCCCCGTGCCGCAGGTCGACCCCGACACGCTGCAGCGCCGCCCCGACGTGACCGCGGCCGAGGCCCGCCTGGCCGCGGCCGCCGCCGCCCGCGACCTGGCGCGCGCCGGCCGCGTGCCTGACGTGACCGTGGGCGCGCAGGCTGAGCACTATCCGGTCTCCGCCACCAATACCAATGGCAGCGGCAACAGCTACGGCATGTTCCTGACGATCCCGCTGTACGTGCGCCACCGCAACGGCGGCGAGGCCCGCCGCGCCGAGGTGGACTACTACGCCGCGCTGGACGAGCGCAACCGCGTGCTGCTTGAAGCCGGCAATGAGATGGAACGGCTGCGCAGCCAGCTCGAAGCCTCGCGCCAGTCACTGCGGCAGATGCGCGACGACGTGCTGCCCGCTGCCGAAAGCGTGGCCGGCAGCGCCGAGTTTGCCTACGGCAAGGGCGCCACCGGCGTGCTCGACCTGCTCGATGCCCGCCGCGCGCTGCGCCAGACCCGGCTCGACGCCGTCAGCGCCCAGGGCGATTACGCCAAGGCCCTGTCGGCCTACCGCGCCGCGCTGCAGACCTCCACGACCGGCACTGCGACGACCACCTCGCGTCCCTGAACCGCAGTTCCAGCGAATCCAATGCACTCTCTCCTGTCACGCATGTCCCGCCGCATGTCTTCCGTCCATTTCCCCGCCGGCCTGCCCGCACGGGTTGCTGCCCTGTCCCTGTGCGCGCTGGCGCTGGCCGCCTGCGGCAAGTCTGAAGCGCCCAAGGCCGATGACGAGCCCAAGGTCAGCGGCAATACCATCCAGTTCCCGGCCAGCGTGAAGACGCTGCCGGGCATCGCCGGCGAAGCCGCCAAGACCGGCGGCGAGCGCATGCTGAGCCTGCCCGGCCGGCTGGTGTGGAACGAGGACAAGACCGTGCGCGTGTCGACGCCGTTTGCCGGCCGCGTCACCGAGATCCTGGTGCAGCCCGGCACCACCGTGAAAGCGGGCCAGCCGCTGGCCAGCCTGACCTCGCCCGATTTCGGCGTGGCCCAGGCCGATGCGCGCAAGGCAGCCGCCGACAGCGCGGTCGCGGCCAAGGCGCTGGCACGGCAGCGCGAGCTGTACGGCGCCGGCATCATCGCGCAGAAGGAACTGGAGCAGGCGCAGGCCGACGCCGCGCGTTCCGCGGCGGACCTGCAGCGCACCCAGGCGGCGCTGGGCCAATACGGCGCGGCCGCAGGCGGCGCGGGCGCCGTCAACCAGCGCTTTCCGCTGCGCAGCCCGATCGACGGCCTGGTGGTCGAGCGCAACATCAACCTCGGCATGGAGCTGCGCCCCGACCAGCCGCCCGCCGCGCCGCTGTTCCTGGTGACCGATCCGACCACGCTGTGGGCGCAGGTCGATGCGGGCGAGGCCGACCTGAGCCTGTTCAAGCCGGGCGTGGACGTGCAGCTGACCACCGCTGCCTGGCCCGGAGAGACCTTCTCCGGCACCGTGATCAAGATCGCCGACTATGTCGATCCCACCGCGCGCAGCATCAAGGTGCGGCTGATGGTGCCCAACCCGGAGCGCCGCCTGAAGGCGGAGATGTTCGTCACCGCGAAGCTGCCGGCCGCATCGTTCAAGGGCATCGCCGTGCCGTCCAAGGCCGTGTTCCTGGCCGAGAACCGCAACTATGTGTTCGTGCGCACCGCCGCCAATACCTTTGAGCGCCGCCTGGTGCGCGTGGGCGTGACGCTGCCCGGCACCACCGAGCTGCTTGAAGGCGTGAAGGACGGCGAGACCGTGATCACCGACGGCAACCTCTACCTGCAGGACATCCTGCGCGATGCCACAGCCGTGAACGCGGCGCGTGCGTCCGAGAAGAAGTGAGGACGGCCGCCACATGATTTCGCGCATCGTCAGCTTTGCCCTGCACCAGAAGCTCTTTGTCTGGCTGGGCCTGCTTATCTTCGTCGGGGGCGGCCTGGCCGCGTTCAAGAACCTGCCGATCGAAGCCTTCCCGGATGTCTCCGACATCCAGGTCAACGTCATCACGCTGTACCCGGGCCGCGCCGCCGAAGAGGTGGAGCGCCAGGTCACCATCCCCATCGAAACCGCGCTGGCCGGCACGCCCAACGCGGTGCGGGTGTTCTCGCATACGCAGTTCGGCCTGTCGTTCATGATGGTGACCTTCAATGACCGCGCCACCGACGTGACCGCGCGCCAGCAGATCCTGGAGCGCCTGCGCAGCGTGGACCTGCCCGACGGCGTGCATCCGGACCTGGCGCCGCTGTCCACCGCGATCGGCGAGATCTACCGCTTCCGCCTGACCGGCAAGGGCTATACCGCGCAAGAGCTGCGCACGCTGCAGGACTGGGTGGTGGAGAAGAACCTGCGCCAGGTGCCGGGCGTGGCCGACCTGGTCACCATCGGCGGCACCATCAAGCAGTATGAGGTCAATCCCAACCTGGCGCGCATGCGCGATGCCAAGATCTCGCTGTCGCAGCTGTTCACCGCGCTGCAGCGTGCCAATGCCAACGCCGGCGGCGGCGCCGTGGCGCACGGCCGGCAGCAGTTCCTGCTGCGCTCGCTGGGCAGCTTCCGCACCTCGGCCGATATCGCCAATGTGGTGGTGGCCGAGAACAACGGCACCCCCATCCTGGTCAAGGACATCGCCGACGTGAGGGTCGGCAGCGCGCCGCCGCAAGGCCTGATGGGCCAGGACAACGAGGACGACATCGTCTCGGGCATCGTGGTGATGCGCAAGGGCGAGAACCCGTCGCTGGTGCTGGAGGCGCTGAAGAAGAGGATCGACCTGCTGGACGACCAGATCCTGCCTAAGGGCGTGAAGATCGTGCCGTACTACGACCGCTCCACGCTGATCGACAAGACCCTGCACACGGTGTTCGGCAACCTGGTGGAAGGCGCGCTGCTGGTGATGGCGGTGCTTTACCTGTTCCTGGCCAACGTGCGCGCCGCGGCAATCGTGGCGCTGATCATCCCGCTGGCGCTGCTGTCGACCTTCATCGGGCTGACGTGGGTGGGTATTCCGGCCAACCTGCTGTCTCTTGGCGCGATGGACTTCGGTATCATCGTCGACGGCGCGGTGATCGTGGTCGAGAACATTTTCAAGCGCCTGGGCGAGCTGAAGGAGCAGCAGATCAAGGACAGCAAGGCGCGCCTGCACGCGATCCTGCAGGCCACCACGGAAGTGGGCCGTCCGACCGTGTTCTCGATGGTCATCATCATTGCGGCGCACATCCCGATCTTCACGCTGCAGCGGCACGAGGGCAAGATCTTCGCGCCGATGGCCTACACGGTGACGGGCGCGCTGATCGGCTCCCTGATCCTCTCGCTGACGCTGGTGCCGCTGCTGTGCCACCTGCTGCTCACCAAGAACATCGCGCACGACGACAACTTCATCGTGCGCCACTGCAAGCGGCTCTATGAGCCGATGCTGGCCTGGGCGCTGGACCACAAGAAACTGGTGGTGGGCTCGGCCCTGGGCCTGCTGGTGGTGACCGTGGGCGTGGGCAAGTTCCTCGGCAGCGAGTTCCTGCCCGAACTGGACGAAGGCTCGATGTGGGTCAGCTTCGACCTGCCCGCATCGGTCTCGGTCGATGAAGCGCGCGACCAGGCGCGGCTGCTGCGCAGCGTGATCCGCAAGACCCCGGAGGTCAACACCACCATCTCCAAGGTGGGCCGCCCCGACGACGGCACCGATCCCAAGCTGATCAACACCGTCGAGATCCTGGTCGACCTCAAGCCCGAGAAGCAGTGGCGCGACGGCTTCAACAAGCGCGGCATCATCGGCGAGATCGACAAGAACCTGCGCCAGCTCCCCGGCATCGAGCCCAATTTCTCGCAGCCGGTGCGCGACAACATCCTGGAGAGCATCTCGCAGATCAAGGGCCAGATCGTGATCAAGGTGCAGAGCGACAGCCTGGAGCAGAACAAGAAGGTGGCCGACCAGATCCTGGCCAACGTGCAGACAGTCAAGGGCGTGATGCGCGCCTTTATCGACCGCGACGGCGAGCTGCCGCAGTACGTGCTGGAATTTGACCGCGCCCAGGCCGCGCGCTACGGCATCAACGTGGCCGACGTGCAGGACCTGATGGAAACCGCGCTGGCCGGCAAGGCCGCGACCGAGCTGTGGGAGGGCGAGAAGCACTTCAGCGTGGCCGTGCGCCTGAAGCCGTCGGAGCGCGCGCTGCCGAACCTGCCCAATATCTTCATGCAGACCGCGGACGGCGCGCAGGTGCCGCTGTCGCAGCTGGTGACCTTCCGCGCCGCCTCCGGTGCGATGAACATCAGCCGCGAGAACGGCCAGCGCACCACCTCGATCGGCATCTTTATCCGCGACCGCGACATGGGCAGCGTGGTCAAGGACATGCAGAAACTGGTGGCGAAGAACGTCAAGGCCGACGACGTCAAGATCAGCTGGTCGGGCGAGTTCGAGAACCAGGAGCGCGCCATGGCGCGGCTATCGATCGTGGTGCCGCTGTCGGTGCTGGTGATCTTCCTGCTGCTGTTCAATGCGTTCAAGTCGTTCAAGAGCGCCACGCTGATCATCTCGAACATCCCGTTCGCGCTGATCGGCGGCGTGTTCGCGCTGTTCCTGACCGGCATTCCGCTGTCGGTGTCGGCGGCGATCGGCTTTATCGCGCTGTTCGGCCAGGCGGTGCTCAACGGCGTGGTGATGGTGACCTACTTCAACCAGCTGCGTGATGAAGGCATGCCGGTGCGCCAGGCCGTGCTGACCGGCTCGATGGACCGGCTGCGCACGGTGCTGATGACCGCGCTGCTGGCCATGCTGGGTTTGTTCCCGATGGCAATCTCGCGCGCTATCGGCTCGGAGACGCAGCGCCCGCTGGCCATCGTCATCATCGGCGGGCTGATTACCGCCACCATGCTGACGCTGATCGTGCTGCCCACCCTGTATGAATGGATGGTGGGCCGCAACTGGCCGGACGAGGAGGGCGACAAGCCCGACGAGAGCCGGCTGACGCCGTCGATTGCGGGCTGATGACAGGGCCGCGGGGGCATGTCCCTCGCGGCCTGTGTGGCATTGCAGACAGGCCCCAGGCATGACGCCGCCCCCACTCCGGGCGGCGTTTTTTTCATTTAAGGCGCATTCCACAAGTCCCTGCGCAATCCGGTGCATGCCCCGCCGTGTGCCTCGCCCGAATCGCAATGTCGGAATAGTCTGACGCTCCTTTCGGAGCCGGACGCCTGCTTCCCATATTTCCCCGAGCCTACTCTGTACTTACGGCATGGCCAGCAGCATAGCCGCCGGCCTCTCATGCGTACCCTGACGCATCCACCCGGAAAGGAGATCGACATGTTGAAGAAATGGCTGACCGCAGCAGTGTGTTCGATGATGGTTGCCGCACCGGCGGGATTTGCTCTGGCCCAGATGACCGCGCCAGCAACCACGGCCGGAACGGCTGCAACCGGGACAAAGGCGGACTATGACGCCGCGGTGAAGCAGGCTGATGCGGACTACAAGGCTGCCTCCGCCAAGTGCGATGGCATGAAGGCCAACGCCAAGGACGTTTGCAAGGCCGAGGCCAAGCGCGACCGCGATGTGGCCAAGGCCCAGGCCGAAGCCCGCCGCGACGGCACGCAGAAGTCGATGGCCAAGGCCGAGAAGGTCAAGGCCGACCGCGACTATGACGTCGCTAAGGAAATGTGCGACGACAAGAAGGGCAATGACAAGGACGTTTGCAAGAAGGACGCCAAGGCCGCCCATGAAAAGGCACTGATGGCTGCCAAGGTCGACAAGGCCGCGGCCACGGGTTCGCGTGCCGACGTGGCGGAAGCCCGCGCCGACGCGAAGAAGGACGCCACCGACGCCGCCTACAAGGCCGACAAGGAACGCTGCGACGCAATGTCGGGCGAGTCCAAGGACAAGTGCCAGGCCGATGTGAAGGCCAAGTACAGCAAGTAAGCCTTCGCGTTGTCCCGCCAGCAATGGCGGGACACGCACCGCACCACACGCAAGGGGACGCCTCCGATGGCGCCCCCTTGCCACCGGATGAAGGAGCACGACATGAACTGGGACCAGATCGAAGGCAAGTGGGAACAAGCGAAGGGCAAGATCAAGGAGAAGTGGGGCAAGCTGACCGACGACGACATCACGCAGATCAACGGCAAGCGTGACCAGCTTGCCGGCCGCATCCAGGAGCGCTATGGCTACACCAAGGAGCGCGCCGAGGAAGAAATGAAGGCGTGGGAACGGGACACGCGCTGGTAAGCAGGGCGTGGCAGCGCGGCAAGGCGGGGCGCCAGCGGGCGCCCCGCCTTGTTTCTTGTGTGGCGCGTACTCGATTCCCCTCAGGCACCCCCGGAACGAGGGGTGTTTTGGCCTAAATCGCACAGCATTAAGCGCGGATTAGCTCTGAATGCAACCGAATGATGCACGCGCCACCCGCGCAGGGCATACCATGTCGCGTCGCCGACCCCGCCATCCATCCGGCCTGCCTTCGCGCTCCGCATGTACGCAGCCTTGCCCGCCTTCGTCTCGTCGATCTTCCTCGGTTACGGCCTCTATGTGCTGGTGACCAAGGGGGTGACGCGCGTCTCCACTTCGTTCTTCCTGCTGTGCGTGACCACCTTCGCCTGGCAGGGCACGTGGGTGTTCCTGTTCCAGTCCTCGCATCCCGATGTGGCGCTGGCGCTGGCCCGGCTCGGCTACCTCTTCATCCTGTTCCTGCCGACCACGTTCTACCACTTCATTGCCGAAGTCACCGAGTGCCGCCGCGAAGGGCCGTTGCTGCTGGTCTCCTACGGCCTGAGCCTGGCGCTGACCGTGCTGCTGCTGACCACCGACCAGGTGGTCTCCGGCTACTACAGCTATTTCTTCGGCGACTATCCCAAGGCCGGCCCGCTGCATCCGCTGCACCTGGTGCAGACGGTGCTGGTGGCGCTGCGCAGCGCCTGGCTGCTGGTGGCGGCGCGGCACAATGCAACGGCTGAACGCCGCAAGCGCTACAAGCTGTGCCTGGTGGCGGTGGCGCTCTATTCGCTGGCGGCGGTGGACTATGCCGTCAACTACGGCGCGGCCTTCTATCCTCCGGGCGTGGTGTTCGTGGCGGCAAGCCTGGGCATCCTGGCGGTCAGCGTGGTGCGCTACGACCTGATGCATCCGTATTCGCTGGCCGCCACCGTGGCGCACGAGGTGCGCACGCCGCTGGCGACCATCCGCATGCAGGCGCAGGAGCTGGCGCGCACCTGGCCGCAGGTGCTGCACGGCTACCAGCTGGCGGTCCAGCAGGGGCTGTGCGAGGACCGCATGCGGCCCGGGCAGCTTGAGCGCGTGTCGAGCCTGGTCGGCGCCATCACGCGGGAAGTCGATGGCACCAGCACCGTGATCGACATGGCGCTGGCCTCGGTCACGCTGGAGCGGCTGGACCGCAGCAGCTTTGCCCCGCACGGCATTGCCGACTGCGTGCATGCGGCGCTGGAGCGCTACCCGTTCCAGGGCGAAGAGCGCGGCTGCGTGCAGGTGCGCGGCATCGACCAGGGCTGGCGCTTTGTCGGCTCCGACACGCTGCTGGTCTATGTGCTGTTCAATCTGCTGAAGAACGCGCTGCATGCGATCCGGGCGGCCGGCGGCGGCCACATCGACATTAGCGGCGCGACCGAGGGCCAGTACCACGTGATCCGCTTTCGCGACACCGGCCCGGGCATTCCGGCCGACGTCATGCCGCGCATCTTCGATCCGTTCTTCTCCACCAAGGCGCATGGCACCGGTGCCGGCCTGGGCCTGGCCTTCTGCCGGCGCGTGATCGAGACCTTCGGCGGGCGCATTGAGTGCGAGTCGGTGCCGGCCGTGCATACCACCTTCACGCTCAGGCTGCCGCGTTTCACCGCCATGGCCGACAGCCGGCTGCGCACCAGCACCGCCGGCTGACCCACGGCCGGCGGTGCCGGATTCAGACCCGCACGGGGTCACCCGCGCCTGGCTCAGCTGGCCAGTGCCGGCAGCGCCAGTTCATATTCCCTGACCCGCTCGATGATGCCCGCCGGAAAGCGCGTGATGCGCTTTTGCCGGTCGGCGAAGACGATCTGCTGGTAGCCCAGCGACACCGGCTTGCCCCCCACGCAGAAACGGAACAGCAGGTAGGCCGAGCACTGCCGGACCTGGAAGGTGTTCAGGTAGCAATCCACGCGCTGGAACGGGAACGTCTCCTCGACATACTCCTGGTGCGCGCGCTTGGTCACGAAGACGCCGCCCGCGGCCAGCAGGTTGTCGTGGATGCATTCATGGAACCACCGCTCCCGGCAAATGCCCTGCCACTCGAAGTAGCGGGCGAAGTAGGTATTCATGAAGGCATTGGAATCCTTGAGATAAATGTCGATCGCATGGTGGAAGGTCTTGTGCGAAGCCGTCTCGAACGCGTCGGGTGCCAGTTGGGCCGTGCCGCGGTTCAGGATTTGGGGGATCACGTCTCGCATCAACATAAATTGACTCCTTGAGATAGCCGCAAGCGGCAGCCACGCCTGCCCCCGGGAAGGTTGGGGCATGGTGGCATTCTGTCCGCTTGGACAGTGGCAAGGTGGGCGCTGAAGTGGGGGTTCCTGCACGTTTCGGCGCGTGACCCCCGGGCGACAAACGCCCGGAATGCGTGCCCGGGCCTGGCAAAACCGGAGAGGCATGGATCGGCGTTAACCCGAGTAGTCTAGGTTTATAGACTTTCATATAGTCATCCGACCCGGCTGCCTTTGGGCGGTCACCGCATCGCCCGTTTCCCGACCTCCCTTGCCGCATGGCAGACACCACCTCCAGCGAACTCCTCTCGCGCAGCCGTCAGCCGGTCTACCTGCAGCTGGCTACCATCTTCCGCCGCCAGATCGAAAGCGGCGCCTGGCGCCAGGGCGAGCGCATTCCCTCCCTGGAGGAACTGTGCCGCCAGTACGGCGTGGCGCGCATGACCATGCACCATGCCTTGTCGATGCTCGACGAAGAAGGGCTGGTGGAGCGCGCGCGCGGGCGCGGCACTTTCGTCAGGGCACCGTGCCAGGCGCGGCGGCAGGTGTCGCTGTCGACCAGCTGGGACGAGGCGGTGGCGGTGGGCGCGCAGCTGGACACCGAAGCGATGGTCGAGTCGGCCGGCAACGTGCCGCTGCCCGCCGATCTCGGCATGCCGTGCGCCGGTGAGCGCGCCGCCGACTACCACTTCCTGCGCCGGCTGCACCGGCTCGAAGGGCGGCCGTTCGCGGTGGGCGAGGTCTATATCGAGGCCGGCGTCTTTGCGCGCGAGCCCGAGGCCTTCCGCCAGGGCGCCTCGGTGCCGGTGCTGGACCGCTTCCCCGGCCTGTCGGTCAGCACCGCGCGCCAGCGCCTGTCGATCGTCGCGGCCGGGGCCGAATCCGCCGCCGCGCTGGCGCTTGCCGTGGGCGCGCCGGTGGCTGAGCTGCGCCGCTTTGCCTGTGTCCCGGGCGAGCGCGGCGAGCTGATCGTCTACTACGCACGCATCGAATTCCCGACCGAGTTTGTCTGCCTGGATTTCGACCTGCTGGCGGCGCGGCCGCGCCCGGCCTGACGCCCCCAGTGCAACCAATGCCAACCTGCTGACCCAGAACCTGAGCGGAACCCGAGACATGGAAACTACCCAACCGATGAACGGCGCCGAGAGCCTGGTCAAGACCCTGCTCGCCAATGGCGTGGACACCTGCTTTGCCAACCCGGGCACCAGCGAGATGCACTTCGTCGCGGCGCTGGACCGCATCCCGGGCATGCGCTGCGTGCTGGGCCTGTTCGAAGGCGTGGTCACCGGCGCGGCCGATGGCTATGCGCGTATGGCCGGCAAGCCCGCCGCCACGCTGCTGCATTGCGGCCCGGGCCTGGCCAACGGCCTGGCCAACCTGCACAACGCGCGCCGCGCGCAGACGCCGGTGGTCAACATCATCGGCGACCAGGCGACCTACCACCGGCCGCTGGACGCACCGCTGACCGCGGATACCGAAGGCTGGGCGCGTCCTGTCTCTGTGTGGACGCGCACGGCCACGCAGGCTGCGTCCGTCGGCGCCGATGCCTCGTCCGCGGTGCAGGCTGCGTGCGCTGCGCCGGGCGGGGTCGCCAGCCTGATCCTGCCGTCCGATGTGTGCTGGGATGCTGGCGGCGTGGTGGCCGCGCCGCTGCCGCCGCTGGCGGTGCCCAAGGTCTCGCCCGACGCCGTGCAGCAGGCCGCGCGCGTGCTGCGCTCGGGCCAGCCCACGCTGGTCGTGCTGGGGGGCAGCGCGCTGCGCGAGGCGCCGCTGGCCGATGCGCACCGCATTGCCGCAGCGACCGGCGCCCGCCTGATCTCGCCCATGTCCAATGCACGCGTGTCGCGCGGCAGCGGCCGCCTCGCGGTGGACCGCGTGCCCTATTCGGGCGATGTCGCGCGCGACAAGCTGGCCGGCATCCGCAACGTGATCCTGGTCGGCGCACCGACGCCGGTGACGTTCTTTGCCTACCCGGGCAAGTCGCCGCGCCCGTATCCGGAAGATGCCGTGATCCATGTGCTGGCACGTCCGGAGGAAGACCTGGCCGAAGCGCTGTCCCGGCTGGCCGACGAGGTGGGCGCACGCAATGCGCCACTGCCGGCTGCCGCCGCGCCCGCATCCGTTGAGCCCGCGCACGGCGCGGTCACGTCCGAGGCGGTGGCGCGGACGCTGACCGCCTTGCTGCCCGAACAAGCCATCGTGGTGGAAGAGAGCATCAGCTTCGGCCGCGCCTTCTACCCGGGCACGGTCCATGCGGCCCCGCACGACTGGCTGCAGCTGACCGGCGGCGCCATCGGCGAAGGCCTGCCGCTGGCCGTGGGCGCGGCGGTGGCGGCGCCGGACCGGCGCGTGGTGGCACTGCAGGCCGATGGCTCGGCCATGTACACGCTGCAGTCGCTGTGGACCATGGCGCGCGAGCAGCTCGACGTCACCGTGGTGCTGCTGGCCAACCGCAAGTACGCCATCCTGCTGGGCGAGCTGGCGGGCGTGGGGGCCAACCCGGGCAAGACCGCCCTGGACATGCTGGACATCGGCAATCCCGACCTGGACTGGGTCAAGCTGGCCAACGGCATGGGCGTGGAGGGCGCGCAGGCCAGGGACATGGAGAGCTTTGCCGACCTGTTCCGCATGGCCAATGCGCGCAGGGGGCCATTTGTGATCGAACTGGTGATCTGAGCGCGGCGCTTTCCGCATTCAAAAATCCAGCCTTCGGCAGATGTGAATTGTTGCAATGCACAGACTGCGGCAAGCTCATTGCCGTGCCATGGAAGCCCATGGCGGCACCATCAAAAGTGAAGGAGACTCCATGCCCCAACAAGAAGCGGCGGTGGGTCCGGACAAGGCTTATGCGGACCAGCTCGCCGCTGGCCAGTTCCGCATCCAGCATTGCCAGGACTGCAAGCGCCACGTGTTTTTCCCGCGCAATATCTGCCCGCACTGCGGCGGCGACACGCTCGCCTGGGTCGAGCCCAAGGGTACCGGCACGGTCTACTCCACCAGCGTGATCCGCCGCAAGCCGGAAGCCGGCGGCGACTACAACGTGGTGCTGGTCGATCTGGATGAGGGCGTGCGCATGATGAGCCGCGTGGAAGGCATTGCGCCCGCCAGCGTGCGCATCGGCATGCGTGTGCAGGCACGCGTGGCGCAGGGCAAGGAAGGCGAGGCCGCTCTCGTCGTGTTCGATCCGGTGGAGGGCTGAGGCCATGAGTTTGTCCAATTTGCGTGGCAGCGTCGCCATCGTCGGGGTCGGCCAGGCGGGCATGGGCGAGGCCCACGGCAAGACTGAAATGGAAATCCTGGTGGAGGCCGCCAAGGCCGCCGTCAGGGATGCGGGCCTGTCGATGCGCGACATCGACGGCATCGCCACCGCCAGCGTCGGCGCCAGCATGTGGGTGATGCCGGTGGCCGAGTACCTCGGCATCAAGCCCAAGTTTGTCGACAGCACCATGATCGGCGGCTCCAGCTTTGTCTCCCACATGCTGCCGGCGATGATGGCGCTCGAATCGGGCCAGTGCGATGCGGTGCTGGTCTGCTACGGCAGCAACCAGCGCACCTCCACCGTCGGCCGCGCCGGCATCGCCAAGGTGCGCGCGGTGCTGGACCCGCAGCCGCATGAGCACCCGTACAGCCCGCTGCAGCCGATCACGTCATATGCGCTCGCCGCGGCGCGCCATATGCACCAGTACGGCACCACGCGCGAGCACCTGGCCGAGGTTGCCGTGGCCGCGCGCAAGTGGGCGCAGCTCAATCCGGAAGCGATGATGCGGGACCCGCTCAGCATCGACGACGTGCTCAATGCGCGCATGGTGTCGGACCCGCTGTCAGTGCGTGACTGCTGCCTGGTCACCGATGGCGCCGGTGCCTATGTGATGGTGCGCGCGGACCGCGCCAGGGATCTGGCCAAGCCGCCGGTCTATGTGCTGGGCAATGCCACTGCCACGTGGCATCGCCAGATCTCGTGCATGCCGGACCTGACTGTCACGGCCGCCAAGGAATCCGGCGAGCGGGCCTTCGCCATGGCGGGGCTCAAGCCGTCTGATGTCGATGTGGCTGAGCTTTATGATGCGTTCACCATCAATACGCTGCTGTTTCTGGAAGACCTGGGGTTCTGCGCCAAGGGCGAGGGCGGTCAGTTTGTCAGCGGCGGCGGCATTGCGCCGGGTGGGCGGCTGCCGGTGAATACCAATGGTGGTGGGTTGTCATGCGTGCATCCTGGGATGTATGGGATGTTCATCACTATTGAGGCGGTGCGGCAGTTGCGGGGGGAATGTGGGGAGCGGCAGGTGAGGGATGCTGAGGTTGCCGTTGTGCATGGGAATGGGGGGACGTTGTCTAGCCAGGCTACGGCGATTCTGGGGACTGCGGCGACGGTTTAATTGGGTTTTGGGCTTGGTGCCATTACGGTCGCTTGTCGTCCTTGGCGGGCGTGGCTGTTTCGCCGGCGTAGCCGGCGAGTCACTTTTTGTCCGAGCAACAAAAAGTAACCAAAAAGCGCGTCGCCTATGCGGCTGGCAATCAATTCCACGGCGCTGGTGGTTCGAGCGGTGGTGCTTTCCGTTTGGGCGTGGGTGCCCGTTCGACCCTGCTACGCCATGTGAGTCAGGGATAGTGCCTGCGTTAACACACTATTGAACGATCCCCATGCAGGGCGTAGGCCGCCTGCTGCAAACGGCATCGCGGGGACGCCTACGGCTGCTGCGCAGGCTCAATATGCGTTGACGGTCATTGGGCGCTTGCGCGGAGCGCAGCCGAAGGCGTTGATGCGATATCGCTGGAGAGCGCGGGCCACCGCCCGACTTGGGGATCGTTCAAAAGCCGGTTATCGCAGGCACTGGCACACACTCACATGGCGTTAGCAGGGTCGAACTGCGACCACATCCAAACGGCAAGCACCGCCGCCCATATGACCGACGCCGCGTAATTGATTGCCAGCCGCATAGGCGACGCGTTCTTTGGTTACTTTCTGTCGCTTGGACAAGAAGTAAGTCGCCGGCTACGCCGGCGAAACAGCCACGCATGCCAAGGGCGACAAGCGACCGCATGGCGTACAACCCAAGCCCACCTCAATCCGCCAACTCACTCCACCCCTGCTCACCCCCCAACCCGGGCAATAGTCGCACCACATACTCATGCAACCGCGACAATTCAAACGCAATCCCATCCGGAAACCCCTGCCGCCCACCCCGCTTATCGATCAGCAACTCAACCAGGAAAGCATGCAGAGCCGCCGGGTTGGCTGCAAGCGCAGCCAGCTGGTTGCCGATGCGCGCATAGCGGCGGCATAGCTCCACGGGGCGCGCCTCGGCCGGCAGCGATGCCAGCCACCGCATGGCGACATCTGAAAGCAAGGTATCTTCCGGCGACGGCGCTCGCCGCACGCCGCTCCAGTCAGGCTCGGCATGCAATGGCGGCGCACCGTCCAGTACCTTCTTTGCTTCCTCAACGGTGACGAATTCAAAAGAGAGGGGTTCCATGCCAGCTCCGGGATCAGACCAACGCGCACCGTTGCGCATTAACTCGCATTCTAGCGATTACGTCGCTTCGCAGGCTATCTTGACAGCCATGCCAGCCTCAGCCTTCGTGCGCCTTCTTCGCTAGCGCCTGTCAGCGCGCGGGGCATCCGGTCTCCCATGCGGGGACGAGCGCGCCGTCGCGCGCGAACCGGAACTGGCCGTCGAGGTAGCCCAGGCCGAACAGCGTCAGCACCTGCGTGTAGTAGCCGGGCGGCTCGCGCTGCGCCAGTTCGCGCGTGCGGCGCGCTTGCGCGCTGGCCTGGCCGGCGCGGCCGAGCGCGGCCAGGTAGGGCGCCACCGCGGCGGAGAAGCCGCCGTTGCCGGCGTTGGGGCCGGGCTGGCCGGTCTGCGTATCGACGCGTTCGGGCGGGAAGCCCTTGGCGGCCACGTAGTCCGCCAGCGGCGTGAAGGTGCGCAGCAGCGCGGCGCGCTGGGGCTCGTCGCTGGCCAGCATGCCGGCCCACAGGTAGACGCGGATCGCGTTGTAGGCGCTTTCGGCTTGCGTTTGCGCATCGGGCAGGAAGCCGCGCCCGGTCTCGTATTCCGCCCAGTCCGGCGAGAAGCCGCGCGGCGCGGTGTCCAGCATCAGCCTGGCCGAACTGGACACCAGTTGCTGCCAGGCCGGTTCATCGGGCAGCAGCGTGGCCAGCCGGCGCATGACCTGCATCGGCACATAGCTTGGGTTCAGGCGCCAGCGGCGCTCGCTCAGCTTGAACCCCTGCGCGCCGGGCAACACGGTGCGGCCCAGGCCGGGCAGCACCGCCGTTTCCTCGCGCAGGATGCGCCGGGCCATCAGCGTGCCGAGCGCGGTGAAGCGCCGCTCCTGCCAGAGCCGGCCGGCCTCCAGCAGGGTGTAGGCAAGCCACAGGTCGGCGTCCGAGGCCGGGTTGGCATCGATCACGCCCCAACTGTCTGCGGCCTTGCCGGCAGACCTGGCCTGCTCCGGCGGCAGCCGTCCCCAGATCCAGGCCGGCAGGTGCGCGATCAGGTCGCCCTGGGCGAGGTTGTTCTCGGTCCAGGCAAGCAGCTTGTCGAAGCTGGCGCGGTCATTGGCGGCGAGGGCGAAGAACAGGCCGTAGGCCTGGCCTTCAGAGACCGTGGCCTGGTTCTCGGTACTGGCGTCGATCACGCGGCCGTCGGCGCTCAGCAGGGTTTGCCTGAAGGCATCCCAGTCCGCCCACTTGCAGACTGGGGCGCCGGCAGCCGGGGCGGCCAGCGAGGCACAGGCCAGCGCACCGGCGAGCAGCCATCGGGTCAGGCCCGTCAGCGTGCGCCGCATGTCAGCTCCGGTTGCGCTGCCCATATGCCCGAAAAGCACCGCGCGAGCCACATTTCCTCCGGGTCTAAAAAAAAAAGATTCAGGGGTGATATAAAAAGCGGAAACGCCGCCCCCTGGCAAGGGGGCGGCGTTTTCGGTTGGCAAACCGGCCGCTTCAGGCTGCCTGTTGGCGGCGCAGCTTCAACCGCCTTACCCGCAGGTCCCGTCGGCCACGCACACGCCGCGCGCCACCATCTCGCCCATGAAGTCCATGGAAGCCTGGTCGGCTATCGCGTCGCGCAGCGCATCCAGCGCGGCATCATGGGGATCGCTGGCATTGCCGGCCTCGAGCGGCGTGTCATGCCAGCGCCGGGGTACGGCAGCGGGGTCGATATCGACCCCGGCACCTGCGGCCAGCGCAGCCAGCACCGCGGCTTCCGCTTCGGCCATGGCGTCGGCAGACAGGTCCCTGGCGCGCCCCTGTCCGAAACTGTCGAACGCCTGGCCCGGTGGCGCGCCAAGCAGCTTCCACAACGCCAGCTCGGTCAGCGGCGAGCAGTTCACGGTGCGCCCGCCCAGCACCAGGCCATGCAGCCGCAGGCGGTTCGGCTCGCCCTGCGCGAGCCCGCCCTCGCAGCGCACCATCAGCGCGCCGCCCGGCACCTCGGGCAGGCGGAATGCGCCCTTTGCATCGGTGCTGGCGTTGCGTACTTGTCCTCGCGCATCGCGCAACTGCACGGCAGCGCCTGCCAGCGCGGCGCCGACGGCAGCCGTGCCGCTCACTTCCGGCACATGGTCATCCCCGCATGCTGCAACAGCCGCGACCCCGCATGCGAGCACGAGGTGGCGCCAGGATCTAAGGTCCTTGCCCATGGTTGCTCCGCCTAAGGTGCCAGGGTGGCCAGCTCGCGGCGCGAGCGGTTGAACAGGCCGCGCGCCAGCGGCGTCGGGCGGAAGTCGACGTCAAGCGGCGAGATCGTGATGAACTTGGCCAGGAAGGCCGGCGTCTCTGCAATCCGCGCCAGCGCTGCCAGTTCGGTCTCCGGCGCGCCAACGTCGATCGATACCGTGTTGTCGGCATTGCGCTTGTAGGCGGTGGTAAAGGAATCCACCGTGCCAGGCGTGGTCAGGCGCACGCCAGCAGGGGTGCCGCCGGCGACGATCGGGTAGTTGATGCTCAGCGGGTGGGCCACCGGCAGCAATGGCTGGCCGGCAGTGCGCGTGGCTTCCAGGCTGGCAATTACGCGGGCCAGGAAGGCCCCGGCCTTGGGGAACGCGGCCACGGTGCTGCCGAAGCCGGTGCGTGCTTCGGCAAAGTCCACGCCGACGCTCAGCGCAATGCCGGGCACACCGCGGCGCGCGGCGAACAGCACGTTCATCACCGTGCCCGAGTGCGGGATGGAATCCGACAGGTTCTCGCCGAAATTGGCCCCGGAGACGACCAGGTCCGGGGTGAAGCTGCTTTCCGGCCCGATGATCTTCAGGCCCATGGCGGTGGCGTCCACCGGCGAGCCGCTGCCCAGGTAGTCCGGGTTGGTGGTATTGAGCGCGCCGCCCGCGACAAAGGTGGTCTTGACCCGGTGCACGCAGAACGTGTCGGCGCTGCCGGCGAGCGGATCGACCACCAGCCGGGTGCGCCCGTCGGGCACGGCATAGGCAGCGCCCGAGCCGCTCTGGTTGCTGGCCGGGCCTACCGTGATGACGCGGTGGCCGGCGTCCTGCAGGGCCTTGCGGACCGCGTCGATGCCAGGCGCGGCGCAGCCGTCGTCATTGGTCAGCAGCACATTGAGTGCCTGGGCGGGGCTGGCCGCGGCAGCCAGTGCGGTGGCCGCGATACCGAGGGAAGCGAGCCGCAGGCGGGCGCGAAGTCGAAGCATGGGAACCTGTCTCCTTATTCTTATGCGTGGTGAAAGCAGTGCCCGGCCGCGCAGCGGCGCCGCCAGGCTTGATAGCGGCCGGGGCGGCACCGTCACGGCACCAGCAGGCCCCGTTCGCGCGCCAGCGTGATCGCCGTATCCTCGATCATGTCCTCCTGCCCGCCCACCAGCCGCTGCCGGCCGAGCTCGACCAGGATCTCGCGCGCGGGGATGCGGTACTTGGCCTCGGCGCGCTTGGCGAACAGCAGGAAGGACGAATACACGCCGGCATAGCCCAGCGTGAGCGCGTCGCGGTCGATGCGGATGGGGTGGTCCATGATCGGCACCACCAGGTCCTCGGCCACGTCGGCGATGCGGTATACGTCGACGCCGGTCTCGATGCCCATGCGCTCGCACACGGCCACCAGCACTTCCATCGGCGTATTGCCGGCACCGGCGCCCAGTCCCGCCGCGGCGGCGTCGATGCGGCTGGCGCCGCAGGCAATCGCGGCGAGCGAATTGGCCACGCCCATGGCAAGGTTGTGGTGGCCGTGGAAGCCCAGCTCGGTCTCGGGGCGCAGCGCCTGCCGCACGGCGCCCAGCTTCTCGGTGACATCGTGCGGCAGCATGTGCCCGGCCGAGTCGGTGATATAGAGGCAATTGGCACCATAGCTCTCCATCAGCAGCGCCTGCTGCACCAGCGTCTGCACCGGTGCCATGTGCGCCATCATCAGAAAGCCCACGGTATCCATGCCCAGCTTGCGCGCCATGCCGATATGCTGCTCCGAGACATCGGCCTCGGTGCAGTGGGTGGCGACGCGGATGGTATGCACGCCGATCTCATGCGCCATGCGCAGGTGGTCGACAGTGCCGATGCCGGGCAGCAGCAGCGCGGAGACGCGCGCCTGCTTCAGTTCGCCCAGCACCGCGCGCAGGTATTCCTCGTCGCTGTGCGCGGGGAAGCCGTAGTTGACCGAGGCGCCGCCCAGGCCATCGCCGTGGGTGACCTCGATCAGCGGCACGCCGGCGGCGTCCAGCCCGCGGGCAATGCCTTTCATCTGTTCCAGCGAGATCTGGTGGCGCTTCGGGTGCATGCCGTCGCGCAGGGTCATGTCGTGCAGGGTGATGCGTTGGACCATGGCAGGCTCCTCAGGCGTTGGCGGTTTCTTGCGCGCTGCCGGCGCGCATGGCGGCGGCAATGCATTCGGCGGTGCGGGCGGCCGAGGCGGTCATGATGTCCAGGTTGCCGGCATACTTGGGCAGGTAGTCGCCCAGGCCCTCGACCTCCAGGAAGATCGACACGCGCTTGCCGTCGAACACCGGGCCGTTCTTCAGCGTGTAGCCGGGCACGTACTTGCGCACTTCGGCAATCATGTCGTGCACCGAGGCGGTAATCGCGGCAACATCGGGCGCATCGTCGGTCAGGCAGTGGATGGTGTCGCGCATGATCAGCGGCGGCTCGGCCGGGTTGATCACGATGATGGCCTTGCCCTGGCGCGCGCCGCCGACGGCTTCGATCGCGCCCGCCGTGGTGCGCGTGAACTCGTCGATATTGCGGCGCGTGCCGGGCCCGACCGAGCGCGACGACACCGTTGCCACGATCTCGCCATAGGCCACCGGCTGCACGCGCGATACCGCGTACACCATGGGGATGGTGGCCTGCCCGCCGCACGTGACCATATTGACGTTCATCTCGTTGCTGCCGATATGGGCGTCCAGGTTGACCGGCGGCACGCAGTACGGTCCGATCGCCGCCGGCGTCAGGTCGATCACGCGCACGCCGCGCGCGGTCAGCTTGGCCGAATGCTCGGCGTGGACGTAGGCGGAGGTGGCATCGAAGGCGATGCGGACATCGTCGGCCTCCAGGTGCGGCAGCAGGCCGTCGATGCCGTCGCTGGTGGTCTTCAGCCCCAGCTCGCGCGCGCGCGCCAGGCCTTCGGAGGACGGCTCCACGCCGACCATCCAGACCGGTTCCAGGATGTCGCTGCGGCGCAGCTTGTAGAGCAGGTCGGTGCCGATATTGCCGGGCCCGATCAGGGCACATCGGATCTTGTTCATGGGGTCTCGCTTGGCAGAGTCAGGAAGTCAGGAAAGTCTTGGAAGTCAGCGGAACACGGCGCTGCAGCCGCCGATGCCGGTGATATGCATGGACAGCCGGTCGCCCGCCTGCACCGGGATCAGCGCCGCCAGCGAACCCGACAGGATGGTCTCGCCGGCCAGCAGGGGAATGCCGAAGCTGCCCAGGGTATTGGCCAGCCACGCGACCGCGTCGGCGGGATGCCCCAGCGCGGCGCTGCCAAGCCCGGTGGCCACGCACTCGCCGTTCTTCTCGAGGGTCATCGCGCATGCGCCCAGGTCCAGCGCGTGCGGGCTGACGCGTTCCTCGCCGAGCACATAGACGCCGCAAGAGGCGTTGTCGGCGACGGTGTCCTCGATGCGGATGCGCCAGTCCCGGATGCGCGAATCCACGATCTCGAAGCAGGCCGCCACCGCTTCGGTGGCGTCAAGCACATCGTCGCGCGTCACGCCCGGGCCGCGCAGGTCGCGCCGCAGGAAGAAGGCAATCTCGCCCTCGGCGCGCGGCTGGATCAGGGTATCGGTGGGAATGGGCTGCCCGGCGGCGTACTGCATGCTCTGCAGCAGGATGCCGAAGTCCGGCTGGTGCACGTCCAGCATCTGCTGGACGGCCTCGCTGGTCACGCCGATCTTCTTGCCGGTGATGCGGTCGCCGGCCGCCAGCCGGTGGGCGATAAAGCCTTGCTGGATGCGATAGGCAGCGTGGACGTCGAGCCCCAGTCCGCGGCCGCTGAGCGGCGGCACCGGCGCGCGCGTGACCAGCGCATGGTGGAGTTCATTGCTGAGCGTGGTGATCAGGTCGGCGTTCATGGCAGGGGAGGGTCGGGCCGCACTGCCGCGGCGGCAGCGCGCCGCGGCAGTTCGGGTCAGGACAAAGGTCAGAACGAATACTTGGCGTTGAAGGCCACGTAGTCGCGGTCAGCCAGCGGACGGTTGGCGATGTTGGCCCCGCCGACGAACGCGGCGTAGGTCAGGTTGAGCTCCAGGTTGTTCAGGTACTTGAAGGTCAGCCCCACGCTGGCGCGCTTGTCGCCATAGCCCATCAGCGTGCCGAAGGCGCCGGCCACCGCCGACTGGCCGCTGAACTGCTGCGCGTAGGTGAGTGGCACTGACATGTCCCAGCCATCGAACACATTGTTGTAGTTCAGCGACCAGCCCACCTGGAACGCCGCCGAGTTGCGGGTGTTCGACAGCTTGCTGAAGCCCATCACCGGGTCCACGCCCAGCGCGTGCAGGTAGGCGACTTCGCCCAGCAGCGTCTGCGAGTCGGCCAGGAAGGTCGGGCCCACCGAGTAGATGGCAGAGAGCTGGCCCTGCAGTGCCCGGCCGCGTGTCGCGGTGGGCGAGCCGGCCACGTCTACCAGCATCGGCACGCCGTCCTTGTAGCTGACTTCACCGGCGACGTTCGCGCCCAGCACCTGCGTGGAGAAGCTGGCGCCGGTCAGGTTGATGCCGCCGTAGAACTTCTGCTGGTACTGCAACGTGGGGAAGAGCGAGGTGACCACGCTCGGGTTCTTGTCGTGATAGCGCAGCTGGTAGAGCCCGATCTCGGTGCTTTCAAATACGCGGAAGCGCGCGCCCACGCCCCATTGCCCCCAGTCGGAGGGGCGGATATCCGGGCCGCGCGGGATATTGAAGCCGGGCCCAATGATGAATTCCGCGCCCGGGCCGACCACGTCGGAGGTGCTGAAATAGCTGCCCGGAGCGAAGATCTGGTTCGGCTTGTAGGTGAACTGGTAATAGCCCATCACGCTGAATGCCGGCGTGACCTGCAGTTGCAGCGAAGCCTGTGGCACCGGCAGCAGGATGTCCTTGACCTCGGCGCCCGGCACGAAGGCCTTGGTCGCATCGGCAGGCCCTTGCGCGCCGGCGATATTGGCGAAGAACAGGCTCTCGCCCCAGGCGACCACCTGGTTGCCCAGCTTGAAGCTCAGTTGGGTGTCGCCGATCGGGGTCGCACCGTAGACATAGGCATCGAGCAGTTGCGCGCGGTGCTCGTGATAGTCCTGCGCGGAACCGGTGAACTGGTTGAACGGGCCGCTGTGGTTGACCGTGAACGGCGCATTGTTCGAGTTGGTGCCGCTGTAGGCCCAGTCCTGGAACACGCTGCCACGCACCAGCGCGCCGAAGGCATCGTGCTTGACATGCGCTTCGCCCAGCAGCGAGACGCGGTTGGCGATCATGTCGCCTCGCTTGAAGTTGCGGTTGCCGTCGTCGCCGTTGATATTGGCCGGGCTCAGCAGCGTGTTGCTCTGGTGGCCGGTGCGCACCGCCGCCCCGTAGGAGGCGGTGACGCTGTAGTCGAGCGTGGTGTCATGGCCAAGATCGATGGTTTCGCCCGCCCTGGCTGGCGTTGCAAGCAGCGCGGCCAGTGCCGCCGCGGCAGCGATTGGCCGCAGCCGGTTGCGGCGTTTCAGTGGGCCGGATGGTGGATGGTGCATGGTGGTCTCCCCGTGGTGTCGGTGTTGGTTCATTGCCTGGCACTTCGAATGGCGCTCGCCTGGTCGCAAGCGTAGAGAGGGGCAGCCATGCACAAATCGGCAGAACGGACTAGGCGGTTTCCCTACGGGCGGTAGCCGCTCAGCCGCGATTGAGCGAAGCCGCGTCGAGGAAGGCCGGGCGCTCGCCGCCACCGTCGATCACGAGATTGGCGCCCGACACATATGACGCCTGCGGCGATGCCAGGAACAGGCACGCGCCGGCGATGTCGTCCGGGTGCGCGAGGCGGCCCAGCGGCACCGTCGCGGCCATGGTGCGCAACGCCTCGGGGTCGCCGTAGTGCTGCTGCTGCGAGGTGTCGGTCAGCACCATGCCCGGGCTGACCGCGGCAACGCGCACCTTGGGCGCCCATTCCACCGCGAGCGTGCGCACCGCATTGAGGATGCCGGCCTTGGCGGCGCCATAGGCCGCCGTGCCGGGCGAAGGACGCAGCGCGCTGACGCTGCCCACGAACAGCTGCGTGCCGCCGCCGGCTTGTTGCTGCATGCGTGCATTGGCGCGCTGCGCGAGCTGCAGCGGCGCCACCAGGTTGAGCCGGATCACCGATTCCAGCAGCCGTGGCGAGGCCTGCGCGACCAGCGCGAACGGCGAGCCGCCGGCGTTGTGGATGACCACGTCGAGCGTGGGGCTGGCCTGCGCGATCTGCGCCAGCATGGCATCGGCCTGTTCGATGTCGCGGATGTCCGCCGCGATGAAGCGGGCGCTGCGGCCATCCGCGGCCGGCAGTTCGCTGTCGTCGGCGGGCGCGGTGCGTCCGCATACGAAGACCTGCGCGCCGGCGCGCAGGAAGGCCTCGCTGATGGCGCGGCCGATGCCGCGCATGCCGCCCGTGACCAGCACGGTCTGGCCGGTGTAGTCGAATCCTGTCATGGGTCCCCCTTGATGCATGGAGCGCCCATCGTAGGAGAAGTGGCCGTCCGGCTCGTAGTCCGAATGAACGATGCCCGCGCTGGCGGCGCTGCGCAATATGCTGGGCAAACCACGGGAGACGCCCTCATGTCCGCTACGTCACAGCACACGCCTTTGTCCCCACACCCGAACCTGCCGGTCGGGCGCTTCATCACCACGTCAACGGGCCTGCGCCTGCACTGCCTGGACTCCGGCAGCGGCGAGCCGGTGGTCTTCATCCACGGCAGCGGTCCGGGCGCGAGCGGGCACAGCAACTTCCGCCACAACGCGCCGGCCTTCGCCGAGGCGGGCCTTCGCACCGTGGTGGTGGACCTGCCCGGGTATGGCCTGTCGTCCAAGCCGGACGATGTCGAGTACACCCTGGACTTCTTCGTCGCCGCGTTGCGTGAGCAGTTGCTGGCACTGGAGCTGCCGCGCTGCGTGCTGGTGGGCAATTCGCTTGGCGGCGCCATCGCGCTGCAGTACGCGCTGGACTTCCCGGAGCATGTCAGCCGCCTGGTGATGATGGCGCCCGGCGGCGTGGAAGAGCGGGAAACCTATTTCCAGATGGAGGGCATCCAGCGCATGGTGTCGCTGTTTACCGGCGGCCACATGAACCCGGACACCATGCGGCAGCTGCTGCAACTGCTGGTGCACGACGCCAGCCTGGTCACCGACGCGCTGGTCGACGAGCGCATGGCGGTGTGCCGCGAGCAGCCGCGCGAGGTGCTGGCCACCATGAAGGTGCCCAACCTGACCGAGCGGCTGGGCGAGATCCGCTGCCCGGTGCTTGGCTTCTGGGGCACGGAAGACCAGTTCAATCCCGCCTCGGGCGCCACCAAATTCCTGGCCGGCTGCGCCGACGCGCGCTTCGTCATGATCAACCGCTGCGGCCACTGGGTGATGGTTGAGCACGCCGCTTATTTCAACCGTGAATGTCTCGGCTTCCTGGCGGATACCGCCCAGGGCGGCGCGGCATAATTGGCTCGCACGCCCACACAACAAGACCCAGGAGACATCATGGAATACCCATATAGCCTGTTCGACCTGCGCGGCAAGGTTGCCGCCATCACCGGTGCCGCGCGCGGCATCGGCGCGGAAACCGCGCGCGTGCTGGCAGCGGCCGGCGCGAAGGTCGCGGTGCTTGACGTACTGGAAGCCGACGGCAAGGCCACTGCCGAAGCCATCTGCGCCGAAGGCGGCGAGGCCGCGTTCTGGAAGCTCGACGTCACCAGCGAAAGCGACGTGGCGCGCGTGTTCGCGGAGATCGCGGCGCGCTTCGGCGGCCTTGGCATCCTGGTGAACAACGCCGGCATCGAAGGGCCCAATGCGCCGACCCATGAGCTGGCGCTGGAGCAATGGCAGCAGGTCATGGCAGTGAACGTGACCGGCACCTTCCTGTGCACCAAGCACGCCATCGGGCACATGGAGCGCGCAGGCGGCGGCGCCATTGTCAACGTGTCGTCGATGTACGGCATCGCCGGCGGGCCGGACGTGCCGCCTTATCACGCGTCCAAGGCCGCGGTGCGGATGATGGCCAAGACCGATGCCATGCTCTACGCCGGCAAGGGCATTCGCGCCAACTCGATCCATCCCGGCTATATCCGCACGCCGATGCTCGAACACGTGGCCGACGCCTCGGGGCAGGGCGAGGCGCTGTTTGACTACCTGGGCGGGCAGACTCCCGCGGGCAAGGTGGGCCAGCCGCGCGACATCGCCGCGGGCATCCTGTACCTGGTGTCCGACGCCGGGCGCTACGTCACCGGCGCCGAGCTGGTGATCGACGGCGGCTACACCGCACGCTAGGACAACCAGAGGAGAACCCCCATGCCCGATAGCGCCGCGATGAAAGCCACGCTGCTCGCCTATGTCGAACGCTTCAATGCCGGTGACGCGCAGGGCGTTGCCGCGCTCTACGCCGACGATGCCACCGTCGAAGACCCGGTCGGCGCGCAGCCGATCGCCGGCAAGCCGGCCATCCTGGCCTTCTACCAGCACACCACCGCGCTGGGCGCGCGCCTGGAGGTGGTGGTGCCGCCGCGCGGTTCGCACGGCGACGCCGCCGCGCTGACCTTTGCCGTGCACGCCCGCCTGGAAGGGCGGCCGGCCCGCATCGACGTGACTGACATCATGACGTTCGGCGCGGATGGCCGCATCCGCAGCATGCGCGCCCACTGGGGGCCGGACGACGTGCATTTCCTGTAGGCCGGCCGCGCCCATGGCCCGCCACACCCGCGAGGATGCCGCCGTCACGCGGGCGCGCATCCTGGCCAGCGCGCTGCAGCTGATCCGGCACCGCGGCCTGCATTGCGTCACCGTGGACGACGTGGCCCGCGCCATCGGCATGACGCGCGGGGCCGTCTATGGGCATTTCCATTCCCGCGCCGAGCTGCTGGGCGCGCTGCTGTCGTGCGCCGAAGCCGACTTCACCGCCCGCCTCGCGCCGCTGGCGCAGGGCCGCGCCGGCAACGGCCCAGGCACGCTGGAGCAGGCGCTGGCCGCCTTGCTCCATGGCGATGACCTGGCGCGCCACGTCAGCCTGCTGGCGGCCCTGCTGCAGCACAAGTGCGGCGACGACTGCGAGCTTTGCCCGCTGCGCGCCCGCGTGCTGACGGGCGTCGAGACGCTGCGCGCAACCTTCGCTGGCCTGCTGCCGGCCCCCGGCCTGGCCAGCCTGCTGGTGGCGCACCTGTGGGGCCTGCTGAGTGCGCACGCCATGCACCTGGCGCCGTCTGGCCTGTCCGGCTGTGCCGCAGCGCTGGCCCGGCTGTATCAAGGGCCCGATGTGCCGCCGCATCCAACCCTGTCCACCCTCCCTTCCTGTCGACCCGACGCCACTTTCGATCCGGCACTGCTGCGGGATACCCCCTAGTCTGCTCGGACGAAGAGTTTCGGGCCGGCGCTGACTACGATGCTTTCAAAAGCATGGAAACCCAGCAAGGGTGCGGAGGAGACAGCAATGAAGCGGCTCGGATTTCGTTGGGCGGCGGGCCTGGCCGGGGCCGGCGCCGCAATGGGCGCGGCCTGGGCGATTGCCGTGGGCGGCGACCTTGCCACCGCGCATGGCAGCCAGGACGAGATGCCCGCTGTCAGCGTGGCCTCCGCCAACGCGGCGCAAGACCACTGCAACGACGCCTGCGTGCGCAGCCGCGGCACCGCGGCGTTGGTGGTGCTAAGCCAGAGACCTCCGCATTGACCTGTCGATCGACCTGCCTATGCAGGTCGATCGACGGGCCAGTCCCTAATAGCCGAAATAGCGATCTGCAACCTCAGTCGATCAGGAAGCGCTGCGTCAGCAGCGCCCAATAG
Source organism: Cupriavidus sp. GW821-FHT07C08 (assembly GCF_059419025.1). Classification (NCBI taxonomy): domain Bacteria; kingdom Pseudomonadati; phylum Pseudomonadota; class Betaproteobacteria; order Burkholderiales; family Burkholderiaceae; genus Cupriavidus; species Cupriavidus sp. GW821-FHT07C08. The sequence goes on along the minus strand of NZ_JBWKQZ010000006.1, from coordinate 186,595 downwards.
GCCGCGCCGATGGCGACGTTGTCGTCGTTGAAGTCGTAGCCGGGGTTGTGCACCATGCAGGCGCCTGCGCTGTCTCCATCGCCGTTGCCGATCAGCAGATAGCTGCCGGGGCAGCGCTCCAGCATGAAGGCGAAGTCCTCGCTGCCGGGCAGCGCCGGGCCTTGCGGCACGACCTTGTCCGGCCCAAGCAAGGCGAGCGCCGTCTGGCGCGCGAATTCCGTCTCTTCCGGAGTGTTGACGAGCACCGCATAGCCTTGCCTGTAATCGGTCTCGGCGCGCACGCCGTAGCTTTCCGCCTGGGCCTGCACCAGGGCCTTGATGCGCCGCTCCAGGGTGGCACGCACGTGGCGGTCGAGCGCCCGCACGCTGATTTCCAGCGTGGCTTCCTGCGGGATCACGTTGTTGGCCTTGCCGGCATGCATGGCGCCGACCGTCACCACCGCCATCTGCAGCGGGTCGACGTTGCGCGAGACCACGGTCTGCAGGGCAAGCACGATGCCGGCGGCGGCCACCAGCGGATCGGCTGCCCGGTGCGGCAGCGCGCCGTGGCCGCCCACGCCTCTGACCGTGACGGTGGCGTAGTCCGACGAAGCCATGGTGGGACCGTCGCGCAGCACCAGCCGTCCCTGCGTGATGCCAGGCATATTGTGCATGGCGAAGACGGCGTCGCAGGGATACTTCTCGAACAGCCCGTCCTGGATCATGCGCACGGCGCCGCCCATGCCTTCCTCGGCCGGCTGGAAAATCAGGTTTAGCGTGCCGGAGAACTGCGCTTCCTGCGCCAGGTATTCCGCGGCGCAAAGCAGCATGGCGGTGTGCCCATCGTGCCCGCAGGCATGCATGACGCCGGCATGGCTGCTGGAGTAGGGCAGGTCGGTCGCCTCGCCGATCGGCAGGGCGTCCATGTCGGCGCGCAGGCCGAGCCGGCGCGTGCCGCTGCCGCGCCGCAGCCTGCCCACCACGCCGGTGCCGCCCAGCCCGCGCTCCACGTCGTAGCCCCATTGGGCGAGGCGCTCGGCCACGGCGTCGCTGGTGCGGTGCTCCTGGAAGCCAAGTTCCGGATGCTGGTGAATGTCGCGGCGCAGCGCAACGAACTTGTCCGCGCGGGAGCGCAGCGATTCCAGGATGGCGTGCATGGGATTTCTCTCCTCTCTATATGCGATGGCATTGGCGTTGCGTCATTGCGGCTGCAGCCCGATGGCCTTGGCCAGGCCGCGGTAGCGCGCCGTCTCGCCTTCGTAGAAGCGGGCCGCCTCCTGCAGCGTCATCGGCGTGGCCACGGTCTGCATCTGGGCTTCCAGCCCGGCGCGCACGGCGGGATCCTTGAGGACATTGCCGAGCGCCAGGTTCAGGCGCTGCACCATCTCGGGCGGGGTTCCCTTCTTCACCATGAAGCCGGTCCAGATCGTGAAGGCGAAGTTCTTCAGCAGCTTGCCTTCGCCGATGGTGGGCACATTGGGCAACAGCGGCGCCCGGGTGGCGCCCGCGGTGGCGAGCAGTTTCAGCCGTCCCTGCTGGGCCATCGCGCCGAGCGCGGCGTTGAACGGCACGATGGCGAAGTCGAGCTGGCCGCCGCCGAGGTCCTGTACCAGCGGCGCCGCGCCCTTGTAAGGGACGTGGGTCATCCTGGTGCCGGTGAGCTGCTGCATGTGCTCGACCAGGATGTGGTACAGCGAGCCCACTCCCACGCTGCCGTAAGACAGCGGCTTGTCCTTGCGGCTGCGCGCCAGGGCGATCAGTTCGTCCGCGGAGTTGGCTTCCAGGTCCTTGCGTGCGATCAGTGCCAGCACCGCGGTGGAAATCGGCTGCACCAGCTGGAAGTCCTCCGCCTGCAGCTTGACCGCGGCATTGGCCAGCGGAGACAGGATCACTTCGTTGGGAGAGCCCTGGAACAGGTAGTAGCCGTCGCCCGGCGCCGACAGCACCTTCTGCGCGCCGATGGCGCCGCTGACGCCGCCCAGGTTCTCCACCAGCACGGTCTGGCCGAGCTGCTTGCCGACGGGCTGGCTCAGCACGCGGGCGATGGCGTCGGAGGCGCCGCCGGCGGGATAGGGCACCATCAGTGCGATCGGCTTGGCGGGATAGGACGCCCCGGTCCCCCCGGTCGCCCCCGCGGCTGCGGTCGCGCCGGCCGCGCCGGCGCAGATCGGGCTGGCCAGCACGGCGGCAAGCAGGCCGCGAGTCAGCCTCGTCAGCGGGCGGCGCAGGCATTGTGTGAGGGTCATCGTCGTCTCCTGATCATGGATGCCGCGTCTGTCTTGTTGCCCCGGCGGGACGCACGGCTGGCAGCCATGTTAGGAAGGCGGCAACCTGATGTCCAATGCATCATTTTTCTCATTATCATTACAAGATTGCATGCGAGGACGGCGATGAACCTGATTCAGCTCAAGCACCTGATCGCGCTGGCGGAGACCGGCTCGTTCAGCCAGGCCGCCGCGCGGCTGCATCTGACGCAGCCGGCACTCAGTCGCAGCATCCAGGCCCTGGAAGCGGAGCTGGGCATGCCACTGGTAGACCGCATCGGCAAGCGCAACGAACTGACGCCGTTCGGGCAGCTGGCGCTGGAAAGGGCACGGCGCATCGCCTTCGAGGCTGGCGAGCTCAGGCAGAGCGCGCTGGCGTTGCAGGCCGGCCAGGCGGGCACGCTGCGCATCGGCCTGGGATCCGGGCCGGGCGCCATGCTGATGACGCCGTTGCTGGTGCATATGGCCAGGCACCATCCCAGGGTCAGGCTGACCATTTCGCGCGGCGCGACCAATCTGCAGCTTCAGCAGTTACGCGCCCGCGCGCTTGACGGCGTGGTCATCGATCTGCGCTCGCTAGTGCCGGGCCCCGACCTGCGCGTGGAGCGGCTGCCGGACCTGCGCGCCGGCTTCATGTGCCGCAGCGGCCATCCGTTGTGCAAGCTGCGCCGCGTGAGCTTCGACGATCTGCTGGCCTATCCGATCGCTTCCAGCCCCCTGTCGGACGAGGTGGCGCGCATCCTGATCGCCCACTTCGGGCCACGCGCGCATCCCGACCAGATGGTCACGCTGCGCTGCGAGGAGATCTCCAGCCTGGTGGAAGCCGCCCGCATCACCGATGCGGTGTTCCTCGGCATCATCGCCGCCGCGCGCGAGCCCATGGCAAGCGGGGAACTGGTGGAGCTGGCATTGACGCCGCCCTTGCACACCAGCGCGCAGTTCGCGCTGATCACCTTGCAGGGACGGACCGAGACGCCCGCAATGGAGATGCTGCGGGCATTCATGGCGGAGAGGATGCGGGAGTAGCGGCGCTCCCGCCCGCGCGTACAGGCAATGACTGCTCAGCGCAGGCCAGCCTGCCGTTGCGCATTCAGCGCTTCCGCGCGCGCCTTGACGTCGCGTGCCACCTGGTCGAAGCCCTGCTTCACCCAGGCACCGTGCTCGCGCATGATGGTCTCGGCATTCAGCCCCAGGAACAGGTCAGTGGTGAAGTAGCGGGTGCGCCCGGGCCCGGCGGTTTCCAGGTACTGGTCGCGCCGGGCGGCATCCTTGTTCTCGTCGGTGGGGCGCTGCTCCCACGAGAGCAGGCGCTCCGGCTCCCACGCCACCAGGTACTCGTTGACCGGGATGACCTGATCGGTGCCGGGGATGCGCACCTGCATGTACACCAAGTCGCCGAGCCGGCCGGTGGTCTCCAGCCCCGGGCAGAACGTATTCCATTCCGCGTAGCGCGCAAAGTCGGTCAGCACTTCCCACACCAGCGCTACCGGCGCGTCGATTTCCACCTGGATCGACGTCACGAGATTCTCTGCTTTGGCCATCGGCCCCTCCTTTATGAAAGTCATTGGGAAGGGACACACTAGAGCCGTGCATGTGGGCTTCGCATACCCCGAACGGACGAGTCCGGGTGGACGAAGGCGAAGTCATCGAGGTCATGCAGATTGAGGCTTGCCCCGAGGGCGCGCTGTCCGGCGGCGGCGACGCGCGGCGGGGTCTCAGTCTCCAACTGCTGTGAGCTTGGTGCCGGCCAACCGGGATGGCTGGCATTTTTTTTGGTTCATCGTCAAACTCTGGGGTCGGGCCGCGCGCAGGCCCACACACTTCAGGAGAACCCATGTTTGACCACGTCAAATTCGGAGTCAGCGACTATGCAGCGAGCAAGGCGTTCTTCCTCAAGGCACTCGAACCGCTCGGCGTAGCGGTTGCCTCGGAGGGGCCGCCGACGTATGGTGTCGAGCTTTGCCCAAAGGGTAAGGCTTCATTGTGCCTGTTCCAGACCGAGGAGAAGCCGGCGCATCTACACCTGGCGTTCACGGCCGAGAATCGCCAGCAAGTCGAAGCTTTCTATCGCGCGGCCCTGGAGGCGGGTGCCAAAGACAATGGTGCGCCCGGTCTGCGCCCGCACTACCACGCCAACTACTACGCAGCGTTCGTCATTGGTCCGGACGGGCACAACATCGAAGTGGTTTGCCACCAACCCCAGGCCTGACCCTTCCATCGAGGGACGACTATTTCCCGTCCGGGTATCCCAGCTTCGGATACCAGTCCGCCCCCCGGCCTTCCGGCGTGGTGTCCAGCAGGGTCCACAGCGGATCCAGGTCCGGCGCGCCGCGCGGGTCCTGACCCGGGTCGGCCGAGAGGGCGTACATCTCGCTGCTCCAGAAATGGCGGATCTTGCCGTCCCGGCGCGTAAAGACCGAGTAGGCCGGGACGTCGGCATCCTCGGCGCTGACATAGTCGCGGGTGAAATCGCCGTCGACGTCCGCATAGACCTTCAGCTTGGTCCAGCCCCGCGCCTTCTTGGCGGCGACCAGGCGCTCGATGGGCGAGCGGGCGATCATCGCCAGCGCCACGCGCTGCTCGATGTCCGGAACCTTGTGATCCCACGACGCCATCACCGACGTGCACATGGGGCAAGGCTGTTCCCGCTGCGGTCCGAACATATAGCTGTAGATGACCAGGGTGTCCTTGTCGCCGAACAGTTCGGCCAGCGTGACCGGACCGCGTTCTCCCTGGAAGGTATAGCGCTTTGTCACCTCGCCGCCCGCGGGCAGGCCGCGGCGCTGTTCGGCCACGCGCTCGATGTGGCGCCGCAGCTCGATCTCCTCCGCAAGCAGCGCATTGCGCGCCTTGCGGTACTCCGCGCTTTCATTGGGAAACTGGACGGGGTTTTGTTGCGCCAGCTCAGCTGAGGGAATGAGTTTTGCAGTGGTGTTCATGTCGGTCCTCCTGCCAGGATAGCTACAGCGAATGGCCAGGGAATGTGATGCCGTCGCGCTGCGTCGACATTTCCGCGGCCCTCTCGTAGTTCGTATCAGCCCGGGCCGATATGTTCCGCGCCATGCAGGGCCGATGCTGCCCATGGCGTGGCCATTGTCCCTTTCCATTTGAGAAAGGAGGATGGAGAAAGCCGCGATTCCAGCCCGGCCTGCCTTCCCCTCATCATGTCTGTGGCGCAATAACGCGGCAGATGCCTGCCCGCCCTCCGACCGCAGCCCGTCCTTACGCGCCAGTGCGAGGGCCGTGCCTCACATCGGCACGCTGCGGCGGACCAGCAAGGAGCAACTCTGATGAAGATCGTATTCCTGGACCGTTCCACCATCTCGCCGCAGACCACGCTGCGAGCGCTGCCGTTCCCGCATGAGCTTGAACTCTACGGGGAAACGGCTGACGAGGACGTCGCCGCGCGCATCGCCGCCGCGGACGTGGTCATCACCAACAAGGTGAAGCTGGATGCCCGCCAGCTTGAGCAGGCACCGAACCTGAAGCTCATCGCCATCGCGGCAACCGGCACCGATGTTGTCGACCTGCAAGCCTGTGCCGCCCGCGGCATCGTCGTCTCCAACATCCGCAACTATGCCGTCCATACGGTGCCGGAACATACCTTCGCCCTGATCTTCGCGCTGCGGCGAAGCCTGGCCGCCTACCACGATGCGGTCCGGCGCGGCCGCTGGCAGGAATCCGGCTCCTTCTGCTTCTTTGACTATCCGATCAAGGACTTGCACGGGTCGGTGCTTGGCATCATCGGCGACGGCGTGCTCGGCCAGTCGGTGGCCAGGATGGCGAGTGCGCTGGGCATGCAACCGCTCTTTGCGGCCCACAAGGGACGCGAGGGCATGGGCCCGCTCTACACGCCTTTCGACGAGGTGCTGCGTCGTAGCGACATCATCACCTTGCATTGCCCGCTGGTGGCGCAGACACGCAACCTGATCGACACCGCTGAGTTCTCGAAGATGGAACGGCGTCCGTTGCTGATCAACACCGCCCGAGGCGGGCTGGTCAACGAAGCGGCGCTGGTGGAAGCGCTGCAATCCGGAAAGGTGGCCGGGGCCGGCTTTGACGTTGCGACGCAGGAGCCGCCCGGCGCGGAGCACCCGTTCCATCAGTTGAAGGATGCGCCGAACTTCATCCTGACCCCTCACGTTGCATGGGCCAGCGACGAAGCCGTGCAAGGCCTGGCCGACCAGCTTGTCGACAATATCTGCGCCTTCGCGCAAGGCGCGCCCAGGAACGTGGTGGGCGGATGACGTGCCCGCCAACGAAGGATGGAGCCCAGAATGAAAGCAGCAGGACTCAAGGTGCTGGTTGCACCTGACTCGTTCAAAGGCAGCCTCAGCGCGACCGAGGTGGCGGATCGTATCCGCGCCGGCATCCGGCGCGCGGTGCCTGGTGCGGATGTCACGGTCGCACCGATTGCCGATGGCGGCGAAGGGACCGCCGAAGTCCTGGCGGCCACACTTGCGGGCGTGTGGGAGGAGGTGGTTGCCACCGATGCCAATGGCGTGCCAAAGCCGGTGCGGTACTTCCGCGGCCGCACGCAGGAGTTTGGCGAGCTCGCGATCGTCGAGGTGGCTGAGATTGTCGGCCTTCCGCACGCCCTGGTGGCGCCGGGGCAGCGCACGACCAGGGGAATTGGCCAGGTCATCCGGGCGATCGCTGAGCGGGGCGTGGATACCATAGCGATCGGACTGGGTGGATCTTCCACCAATGACGCAGGCGCCGGCCTGCTGGCGGAAACCGGCTTTTGCTTTACCGATGCGCAGGGCAACGCATTGTGGCCAACCCTGGATACGCTGGACGCGATCAGCGCCGCAACGTATCAGCAGCCTGCGCAGCTTGGCGGCGTCCGGCTGCTGGGCCTGTCCGACGTCAACAATCCGCTCTGCGGGCCAAACGGCGCGACCTTTGTCTTCGGCCCGCAGAAGGGCGTGCAAGACCTGGCCGCTGCGGATGCCCGGCTGGAGCGGTTTGCAAGGCGATGCGCGGCAGTCGTCGGGCTGGATGTTGCCGATGCGCATGGCAGCGGCGCCGCCGGCGGGATCGGCTTTGCGTTGCGCCTGCTCGGCGCCGAGATCGTTTCCGGCGCGGCCTTTGTGCTGGGTGCTGCCGGGCTCGATGCCGGGCTCGGCGCCTTCGACTGGGTCATTACCGGCGAGGGACGGTCCGATGCGCAGACCATGATGGGGAAAGGTCCTGCCATGATCGCGCGCATGGCGCGCCAGGCGGGTGTGCCGGTGACGCTGCTCTCAGGGGCCGTCGAGCCCGATGCCGGGCTGGCCGAAGCCTTCGACGGGTGCATCTCGATTCAGCAGGGGCCGGTATCGATCCGCTTTGCGATGGAGCATGCGGCGGCATTGCTTGAGGATGCTGCGTGTCAGCTTGCGCGCCTCTACATCGCTGCCAGCCGCCAGGAAAATTGCCCGGGCGTATAGCAAAAGGGTCTCCCCACCTGGGGAGACCCTCCACGCATTGAAGACGCTTAGTCCGCGCGAATATTCGATGCCTTGACCACACGCGACCAGGACGCCAGTTCCTGATCGACGAACTTGCCCAACTCCTGCGGCCCCATGTAGGCAGCGAAGGCACCTTGTTCCTCGATCTTCTTCCTGTACGTGTCGCTGGCGACGATCTTCTTCACCTCCTGGGACAAGCGCTCGACGATGGCCGGCGGTGTATTCGCCGGCGCAAACAGTGCAAACCAGGATTCCACCTCATACCCGGGCAGGCCAGCCTCCGCGGTGGTCGGCACATTGGGCATGGAGGGATGGCGCTTCGGTCCGGCATAGGCAAGCGCCTTGATCTTGCCCGCCTGCACATGCCCGATCACGCTCGGCGGAGTGGTGATGAACATGTCGACCTGCCCGCTGATCAGGTCGGTGATCACGGGCCCGGCGCCCTTGTACGGTACGTGCGTCATCGGTACTTTGGTCTGCCGCGCCAGCATCTCGCCGGCGATATGCTGGATCGAGCCGTTGCCGGACGAGGCATAGAACAGGCCCTTGCCATTGTTCTTGCCGTAGGCGATCAGTTCGGCCATCGATGTCGCTGGCAGCTTGCCGCTGACGGCGATGACGTGCGGCGCGCGCATGACCAGCGCCACCGGGACGAAGCTGGACGGCTTCCAGCGGATCTGCGGGAACAGCGCCGGATTGCCGACGTGGTAGCCGGAATACTGGAGCAGCAGCGTATAGCCGTCCGGCGCGGCCCGCGCCACGGCTTCGGTGCCGATATTGCCGCTGGCACCGGGCTTGTTGTCCACTACCACGGGCTGGCCAAGCGCGGCCTGCAGTTGTTCGCCAACCAGGCGGGCCACGATATCGGTGGATCCGGCCGGTGCGCTGGGCACCACCAGGGTGACCGGCTTGCTGGGATAGGCGTTGGCGCTATGGGCCGGGGCGGCCGCAACCAGGGCTGCCAGGGCGGCCGCGGCGATCGTCATGCGTTTCATGGTGTCTCCTCCATGGTTTTGTCGGGTTGGCCGATCTTCAGTCGACCAGTTCTGATATCTCGATCAGGTTCAGGTCCGGATCGCGCACGTAGACCGAGCGGATCTTCTGCGTGGCGCCGGTGCGCGCCACAGGTCCTTCGACAATCGGCCACTGGCATCGCTGAAGATGGGCGATGACGTCGTCGAGCGGGACCGAAGCGATAAAGCAAAGATCGAGTGCGCCGGGAACGGGCAGGTGTGCCTTGGGCTCGAACTCGGCGCCGCGCTGGTGGAGATTGATCTTCTGGTTGCCGAAGCGGAAAGCCAGGCGACCGTTGCCGAAGGTTTCAGGCTGCATCTGCATGACTTCGGTATAGAAGTGCCGCGTGGCTTCGAGGTCAACACAGGTGAGCACCAGGTGGTCGAGATGGTCAATCAGGGACATGATGGTTTCCAGGTAGATGTCAGGGCTGGAAGGCCCGCTGTTCGGGAATCGCGTCGGCGGCAGGCATCGGATGCAGGTCGAGGCGGCGGCCGGCTTTCAGCAGCTGGCTTGGGACGTCATGGCCGATCAGGCCCGGCAAGCGCGCGGCGGCATCCAGGATGGCTGCCAGGTCGACGCCGGTGTCATAGCCGTCCAGTTCAAGCATATGGACGAGTTCTTCGGTGCAGACATTGCCGGTCGCGCCCGGCGCATACGGGCAGCCACCGAGGCCGCCCAGCGAAGCGTCGAAGCGGTCGATGCCCTGGTCCAGCGCGGCTAGCGTGTTGGCCAGCGCCAGGCCCCGGGTATTGTGGAAATGCAGGGTCAGCGCCAGGCTGGGGAACTGCCGCCGCGCGGCCTCGCACAGCCTGGCGACCTGGGACGGAAACGCCATGCCGGTGGTGTCGCACAGCGTCACGCCGTGAGCCCCAAGGTCAGCGAAGCGCTGCATCCAGCCCAGCACGTTCTCCAGCGGCACGTCGCCTTCCATCGGGCAACCCATCGCCGTTGACAGCGAGATGTTGATCGCGGTCGGCGTCTCTCTCACCACGCGGATGACGTCGGCAAGCTGGGCAAACGATTGCTCGCGCGACATGCGCAGGTTGGTGCGGTTGTGGCTTTCGCTGACCGACATCACCAGGTTGACCTCGTCCACCTGGCAGGACAGCGCGCGCTCGGCGCCGCGCACATTCGGCACCAGCACCGTGTAGACCACACCCGGGCGCCGCGCGATGCGATGCATCACCGCTTCCGCGTCGCGCAGCGCGGGAATCGCCTTGGGCGAGGTGAAGGAAGTCACCTCGATCCTGGCGTAGCCGCATGCGCTCAGGGCGTCGATCAGGGCGACCTTGTCGTCGGTCTCGACAAAGCGGGCCTCGTTCTGGAAGCCGTCTCGCGTGGCGACTTCATGTATGTATACCTTCCTGGCAGTCATGCCGGTCTCCTTGTCAGATAATCCCTGCCGCGCGCCATGTGTCGCGCTGCGCGGCGCCAATGCCAAGGCCTTCCAGCACCGCGTCGGTATGCTGGCCAAGCGCGGGGGCGGGGTTGGGCAGTTCGCCGGGGGTGGCGCTCAGCTTCGGCACGATGCCGGGCAACTGGACGGGTGTGCCGTCCGGCAATTGCGCGTCCAGGATCATGTCGCGCGCACGGTAGTGCGGATCGCTGGCGATATCGGCGATGTCGTAGATCTTGCCCGCGGGGATGCGGGCGCCATTGAGCGCGTCGAGGGCCGCTTCCAGGCTGCGCTGTGCCGCCCATTCGCCAATGGCGGCGTCGAGCATCGCGACCTGGCTGACCCGGCCGTCGTTGTGGGCCAGGGCAGGGTCGTCGCGCAGGTCGGGGCGCTCGATCATGTCCATCAGCCGCCTGAAGATGCCATCGCCATTGCCGGCGATCAGCACGTACTTGCCGTCGGCGCAGCGGTACGCATTGGTCGGCGCGATGCCGGGAAGACTGCTGCCGGCCGCTTGCCGCACGGCGCCGAACACCGAGTATTCCGGCAGCAGGCTCTCCATCATGCTGAACACCGACTCGTACAAGGCCACGTCCACGACCTGGCCCTGGCCGCCGTTCTGCTCCCGGTGCCGCAACGCCAGCAGGATGCCGATCACGCCGTGCAGGGCGGACAGGGAGTCGCCGATGGAGACCCCCACACGCACCGGAGTGCGGCCCGGCTCGCCGCTCAGGTGGCGCAAGCCGCCCATCGCTTCGCCAATGACGCCGAAGCCCGGCCGGTCGCGATAGGGCCCGGTCTGGCCATAGCCGGACACGCGCAGCATCACCAGCCCGGGGTTGGCCTCCCGCAGGCGGTCCCAGCCCAGGCCCCAGCCTTCCAGCGTGCCCGGGCGGAAGTTCTCGATCAGCACGTCGCTTTGCGCGGCCAGCTTGCGCACGACTTCCTGGCCTTGCGGCGTGCGCAGGTCCAGCGTGACCGACTGCTTGTCGCGGGACTGTGCCTCCCACCAGACCGAGGTGCCTTCATGCAACAGCCGCCACTTGCGCAGCGGATCGCCCGTGCCCGGCGGCTCGACCTTGATCACTTCCGCGCCGAACGCCGCCAGCATGCGCGCGGCAAACGGCCCCGCGATCAGTTGCCCCAGTTCCAGGACGCGTACGCCGGCAAGGGGCTTTGACTTGCTTGTTTCCATCTCGATGGCTCCTGCTGTGTGCTGGAGATAGTGGGTGAAAAGCCGTTGTCTGGTAATCGATGGATTTTCAACCGTCCTTTCCTTGCGGGAAAAGGTGGTCCATATTGCCGTATGGGGGCACCACGACCGGCACAACCCGCCACTTTGTCGGCTATCCCAGGCGGATCAAGGCCTGCATTGCGCTGCCGGGAGCCGGGCGCGCCGTTTGACAAGGCGCGAGCGGCTTACTAGCCTTTCCTGACTTTCAATCCAGTCGGCGCGCGTCGCCAGTGCAATCCGATGATCAATCCTGCCCATTTCGATCTCCAGTCCCTGCGCGTCTTCCAGCTGGTGGCTCAATGCGGCGGCCTGACGCAGGCGGCGAACAAGTCACACATGACGCTGTCGGCCCTGAGCAAACGGATCGCGGACCTTGAGCGCACGGTGGGATGCGCACTGTTCCTGCGCGTTCGGCGCGGGCTTGAACTGACGCCCGCTGGCCATGAGCTGGTCCAGCATGCGCGCATGGTGCTCGACAAGGTCAACCAGATGGCCGGCGAGATGAGCGACTTCGCCACCGGCGTGCGCGGACACGTCAAGGTCTGGGCCAATACGTCAGCCGTGATCCAGTTTCTGCCGCACGACCTGGCAAGCTTCCTGGCCTCGCAGCCGATGATCAGGATCAGCCTGGAGGAGCGACTGAGCCAGGACGTGGTGGTGGCGCTGCTGTCCGGTGAAACCGATATCGGCGTGTTCGCCGACAACGTGCCCGCTTATGACATCAGGAAGTCTGTCTATCGGCGTGACCGCCTGGTCGTCCTGGTGCCTGCCGGGCATCCACTGGCCGGGCGCTCGGAAGTGAGTTTCGACGAAACCCTGGAGTACGACTTTGTCGGCCTCAACCAGGGGAGCTCGCTGCTGCAGCGCCTGACCGACGCGGCATCGGCACTGGACAAGGTGGTGCGGCTGAGGATCCAGGTCAGCAGCTTCGATGCGATCTGCCGGATGATCGAGGCCGGCCTGGGCATCGGCGTCCTGCCAGATGGCGCGGTCCGGCCCGAACTGCTGGGGGCAGGGCTGCATGCCGTCTACCTGTCCGACGCCTGGGCATCACGCATTCTCTGGCTGGGCGTAAGGGATGAAGCGGGTCTCCTGCCGGAGGCAAGGACGCTGCTGGAGCATCTGCGCGCAGCGGGGTCTGCCAGCGCGAGTCGCTGATGGCGTGGAAGTGCCGTGGTCAGATGTCGAAGTAAAGCTGGAATTCCCACGGGTGTGGCCGCAACTTCAAGGTATCGATCTCGCGCGTGCGCTTGTAGTCAATCCAGGTGCTGATCAGGTCTTCAGTGAAAACATCGCCCTTGCGCAGGAACGCGGAGTCGGCTTCCAGCGCGCAAAGCGACTCTTCGAGGGAGCCTGGCACCTGCCGGATGCTGGCCGCTTCCTCCGGTGGCAGATCATAGATGTTCTTGTCGAGCGGGTCGCCGGGGTCAGTCTGGTTTTCAATGCCGTCCAGGCCGGCGAGCAGCATTGCGGAGAAGGCGAGGTAGGCATTGGCCGACGGGTCAGGACAGCGGAATTCCACGCGCCTGGCACTTGGGGAATCCGAAACCATGGGAATCCGGGCCGCGGCGGATCGGTTGCGCTGCGACATGGCCAGATTGACAGGCGCCTCGTATCCGGGCACCAGCCGCTTGTAGGAGTTCGTGCTTGGTGCGCAGAAAGCCATCAGCGCCGGGGCGTGGCTGAGCAAGCCGCCGATGTACCAACGGCACATCTGGGACGTCTGCGCCCAACCGTTCTTGTCATAGAAGAGGTTCTCGGCGTCGCGCCAGAGACTCTGGTGGCAATGCATGCCGCTCGCGTTGTCGGCAAACAGGGGCTTGGGCATGAAGGTGGCGACCTTGCCGTGGCGGCGCGCAACGTTCTTGCAGATGTACTTGTACATCATCACGTTGTCTGCCATGCGCATCAGTGGCGCAAAGCGCATGTCGATTTCATTCTGGCCTGCCGTGGCGACCTCATGGTGATGCACCTCGACCTGGATGCCGGCCTGCATCAGCGCGAGTACGATTTCGGAGCGGATGTCCTGCAGCGTATCGCTTGGCGGCACGGGAAAATACCCTCCCTTGTAGCGCTGCTTGTAGCCGAGATTGCCGCCACCATAGGCGCCTTCGTCACGGCCCGAGGTCCATTCGCCTTCGGCGGATTCGACATGGTAGTAGCCAGAGTGCTGGTCCTGCCCGAAGCGGATAGAGTCGAAAATAAAGAATTCCAGCTCGGGGCCAAGGTAGCAAACCGTGGCAAGACCGGTTTGCCGGAGATACAGCTCTGCCTTGCGTGCGATGTGGCGCGGATCGCGTGAGTACGGCTGGTGCAGGACAGGGTCCAGCACGTCGCAGATCAGCGCCAGCGTTGGTGCTGCGCAAAACGGATCGATGAATGCCGTGGCCGGGTCAGGCCTGACCAGCATGTCGGACTCATGGATTTCCTGGAACCCGCGAATGGAAGACCCATCGAAGCCGATGCCGGCCGAGAACAAATCGTCGTTGACTTCCGGCAGCGTGATCGAGAAGTGCTGCCACACGCCGGGCAAGTCGGTGAACCTGAGGTCAACGACCTGGATTGCGTGCGTCCGGATCAGATCGATGACTTCGCCGGGGTTTTGCGGCGGCGCAACGTGATAGCTGCCGGGTTCTATTGAGACCATGCCCATATCCGCCTCCATCGTCCGCCAGCAGCATCATTCAACATTAGCCTGTCAGATTCCGAATGGAAAGCGCCTCACCAACCCTGCAGTCTTGCCGAACCTGACTCAAGCCGGCTTCCCCAGACTTTCGCTTGGTTCGCCTATTGTTCCCGCGCAGGCGATAGCACGAGTAGCGTAGATGTGCCATGGGCCAGAACGCGGCCGTCCTTCGCAAGCACGCGAGCTTCCGCGGTAATGATTTGACGGCCGTGGCTGACAACGCGGCCTTCGACACGGACCCTGCCTGTATCAGGCTTGATCGGCCGGGAGAAATTTCCCTTTGTTTCGACAGTGGTGTAACCAGTGCCGGCGGGCAGAAGGGAGTTGGCTGCGCAGGCGGCTGCGCTGTCAATGAGCGTCAGAGGCCATCCGCCGTGCACCGAACCCATTGGATTGAGTAGTCTGGACGACGGCTCGCCTTCGAACGCGGCGAATCCGTCGCCGACCTCGACCAACCAGAAGTCGAGGATCTGTGAGATAGGCGGCTGTGGCAGGTGCCCGTCCACAATGGCTTGAAGAATTGCCCGGCCGTTCATGTTTGCGACGTCGGCGGGTGAGGCAAGGCCATAGCGATATTCCATCTCGTCAGATCTCCTCGTTGTTGGTAATATATGCAGATACAAACAATGCATCTACATATAGTATCGACATGGAAAAGCGAAGGCAAGGAGCCAGGACCCTGCGCGCAGACGCCGCAGCGGTTCTCGATGTCGATCTCGGCTGGTGGTCGCGCCTGTTGGCGCGCAGAATTACAGCGGAGCTGGATGAGGCCCTGGCTTCGTCTGGCCTGTCCAGTACGCAATTTGGATTGATGTGCCTGATCGCGTCAGCAACAGACGACACCTTTGGCTCATTGGCACAACGAGCCGGACTGAATCAATCGACAATGTCGAGGAATGTGGATCAGCTTGTCAGCACGGGGTTGGTGGAAGTCGTCATGTCCGAAGCGGATCGCCGCCGCCGCGCGGTATGGTTGACAGAGACCGGCGCCTTCAAATTGCAGCAGGCTCTGGCGCTGTGGCAGCCCGCCCACCGCGCGTTGCGCCAAAAGCTGGGCTCAGAGTTGCACGACATGGTAGGAGAGGTCGCGGCAAGGCTGGCAGAGTAGCGGCACAGCGCCTGACCGACAACGACGCTGTTGTGGCATCCTTCCATTTCCAAAAAGAAAAAGAAGGGTAGGGGTCAACATGTATAAGGGCTTGCTGGTAGTTGCGGCCGTCGCGGCCGCCTTCATCTATTACAAAACGCACGCGCCTCTGGTAAATCCCGTTGCCCAGGCCGAGCCACAGCAGATCGAGGTTTCAGCCGTGGCAGCACCGGCAGCACCGGCGGAACCGGCATTCCGCTGCGAGGGCAAACAGCACTGCAGCCAGATGGCATCTTGCGCGGAAGCGCGCTTCTATCTGAAAAACTGCCCGGCGGTAAAGATGGATGGGGACGGCGACGGTATTCCATGTGAGACGCCGCCCCTCCAGTGTATGTTTTGACGTGCCGTTTGCTGTCCAAGACCGCCAAGGCGCAGATGATTTGCCGCGACAGGGCGGGCTGGACAATGCCGACGGCACGGGCGCCCGCCACCACGCTGCCGGCCTGCGCTACCGCGATGAAGTAGCGAAGATGTCGCAATTCAATGTTCCGCATACCGCTTCCGCCCGTTCATTCCCATGCTATAAAGGCATAGCTACGCTACCTAAATAGCATTGGTTTGCATAGCTTCCTGCGTCTACGATGGCGCAGCTTCCCGCGTTGCAGGGACGGCTCGCTTCCCCATTTCGCTACGAAACATGACGCTCCACATCAACACACCCTTTGTACAGTCCCAGCCTAATTCGCGGCGTCTCGGCAAGCCGGTCTGGTTAAAGATGGAAGCCGCGCAGCCGTCCGGGTCTTTCAAGCTCCGGGGTGTCGGCGCCTTGTGTGAAGCGCAGCACGCCGCGGGCGCACAGCGATTCGTTTCATCTTCAGGCGGAAATGCCGGGATTGCGGCAGCCTATTGCGGACGCGAACTCGGCGTTCCCGTGGTGGTGGTGGTACCCGAGAGTACGCCGCCCCGAGCGCGCGACCTGATCCGCCTGGAAGGCTCGGAGTTGATCGTGCACGGAGGCACATGGGCGGAAGCGCACGAGTTTGCACTGTCCCTGATCGGGCCACGCGATGCCTTCGTGCACCCGTTCGACGATCCGCTCATCTGGCAGGGGCACGCCACGCTGGTGGACGAGATGGCGGTATCCGGGCCGAAGCCAGGCGCAATCGTTCTTGCCGTGGGCGGTGGTGGCCTGCTGTGCGGTGTGCTGGAAGGGCTGCAACGGAATGGCTGGTCCGACGTGCCTGTCATCGCGGTAGAGACCGACGGTGCGGACTGCTACGCCCGCTCGGTTGCCGAAGGCAGGCCGGTCGAACTCTCAAAGATCACCAGCGTGGCGACGTCGCTTGGCGCCAGGCGGCCGTGTGATGGCGCGCTCCGATGGGCGCAGCGTCACGAGATCCACAGCGTCGTTGTGTCAGACGAACAGGCGGTGCAGGCAGCGATAAGGTTTCTTGACGAACACCGCGTCCTGGTCGAGCCGGCATGCGGCGCAGCCCTGGCGGCATTGGATTGCGACAACGCGGTGCTGAAGGCGGCCTCCAACATCGCTGTGGTGGTATGTGGCGGGGCCACGGTGACCGCTCGGCAACTGCATGACTTTGCTGCAATGCCGGACTGAGCGGGTTCAAGGAGACCCGGAACGGCCAACCGATTGGTCGTGGTAGAGTCGACCATCATTTCTTATCGCGTAGCCTTATGTCGCCACCCGTTGAGATTCCGGCAATTGTTCCCGCGCAAACCGCGCTGGTGGTCATGCATTACCAGACCGACATCCTGGCGTTATTTCCCTCGGTCGCGCCCACTTTGCTCTCCAATACGCGCAAGCTGTGTGACGCTGCGCGGGCCAGGGGCGTCAGCGTTTATTTCGCCAAGATCCACTTTGCTCCAGGCTATCCGGAAGTCAGTCCGTTGAACCGGAACGGGCAGGGAATCAAGCAGCTTGGTCTTTTCGTCGATGACCAGATCTCGCCGGAACTCGGCCAGCAGGCCACTGAGCCGCTCATCATCGCGCATCGGGCCAGCGTGTTCTTTGGTACCGACCTGCAGGTGCGGCTTTCCGCGCAGGGTATCGATACCCTGCTCATGGTGGGCATTGCGTCGACCGGTGTGGTGCTGTCGTCGGTCGCCTATGCGAGCGATGCGGACTTCCGTTTAGTCACGGTCAAGGATTGCTGCTACGACCCGGACCAGGTCGTGCACGACCATCTCTTTTCAACGGCGTTCGATTCGCGCACAACGGTGCTTTCGCTCGCTGATGCCTTGCGCTTGCTTGCCTAGCATTTGCTGTCGTTTCGACAATCTGGGGAGCAATTGCACTGCCCGGCATGCCACCGTGCCATCCCTCAGGCAGACGGCATGAGCAAATGATCGGTCAGGTTGCCCTTCAGATCGATCATCGAATAATTCCGGCGGCTGAAGCGCCAGCGTCCCTCGACCTTCTCGAAGGCGTCATGATAGCGACCGGCCGCGATCACCTGCAGCGCGATACGGTCGGATGCCTGAAGGACCGTATAGTACGATCTGACGGTCGCTGTCAGCCGGTCCGGAGCAATCTCAATGATCGGATTGCTGATGACATGCCTGGTTCTGGGCGTTCCATCCGCATGCAATTTCACATAGGCTCGCCAGAGCTTCAGCATGGCCTCGGAACCTCGCAGCACTGCATCTCCAGTTTCGATCTCTGCATGTTCGAACAGTGCGGCGACCCCCGGCAGATCACCGGCGTCCATGCGTTCGGCATAGATGTAGAGGAGATTGGCAAGCTGCACGGCATCGTCGGTCATCGACTCGTCTCCGGTGGTTTGCGAGGATTAAAGCAGTCCGGCGCTACTCCGGCATCGTCCGCTTGGAGTACGAAGCCCTTACCCCATCCCCACCACGCTGGACAGCAACATCTTCACCAGCACCGCCTGCCGCGTCGCCCCGGTCTTGGCAAAGATGCCCCGCAGGTGCGCCCGTGCGGTGTTCTTCTTGACGCCAAGCCGCATCGCCGCTTCGTCCAGCGTCAGCCCGTCGACCATCAGCAAAGCCAGTTCGATCTCAGTCGGGGTCAGGTGGAACAGCTTGCGCAGGTTGGCGTGGGTGTTGCGCGGCGATCCTGCCGGGTCGCGGATGAATACTGCCACCGCGGGTCGGCGCGACTTGTCTTCGGTGCGATAGCTGAGCGGGATCGGCCGCACCAGCACGCTCAGGGGCGTGGGCGCGGCGGGCCGGCTCAGCGTGGTGACTTCGCTGCGCGGTGCGGCCAGCGCGTGGGCCTGGGCAGCGCCTTCCAGGATCTTGCGGAACCTGCGGTTTTCCACCGGGCAGTGCGCGTGCAGCGCGCCATCCGACAAGTAGAGGCCGTCGCGCGCCTGCAGCAGGCGGACGGCGACGTCGTTGGTCCGGATGGTCCTGCCGTGCTCGTCCAGGATCACAGTGCCGACCTGCAGCCGGTCGACGGCGTCCGCGTACAGGGACCGTTCAGAGGCAAGCACGTCGAGCGCGGCATGCAGGTCCACGGCGCGCTTCAGGTGCGGCAGCAGGCCGTGCAGCAGTGCCTTGTCGGCCTCGCCGAAATCCTGTCCCGCGTCGGTGCCGCTGATGAACAGCGCGCATTCCACGCCGTCGGGTGTGACCAGGTTGGCCGCCAGGATATAGCGCAGGCCCAGCGGTTTAAGGTATTGCGTGTAGAAGGGGTGTGCCAGCCAGCCGGCTTCGCCAAACAGTTCGTCGGCGCTGAAGAGCCGGTCCGGGTGCAGGTCCAGGAAGGGGCACAGCGCATAGTACTGCTCGCTGTACGAGGGCTCGCCAGGCAGGTGCGGGCCGTAGTCGGAGGCATTGACGATCAGGCCAGGCCGGTCGGTGGCCGGGTGGCGCAGCACCAGCGTGACGAAGGCGGCGCCCAGGCGCTGGCGCACGCTTTCCAGGAAGCTGGCCCAGGGCACGGCTTCGGTCGGGCCCTGGTAGAGCTGGGCGAGCAGGGCGCTCAGCTCGGCGGCGGGCAGGGGGGCTGGCAGCATGATGGCGGTGCGACGGTTTGCTCCCCTCTCCCGCGTGCGGGAGAGGGGCAGGGGGTGAGGGCCGGCGGTGGCATGCCACCAGCCGGAACTTCGTGGACATTCCCGCCCTCACCCCAGCCCTCTCCCGCAAGCGGGAGAGGGAGCACCCAATCGGTCATGCAAAGGCCATGACTGGCGCCAGACGGGGCAGCAGTCCTGGGCAGGAATCCCTGTCCCATCGTACCGGCCCCGTCCGTCGCCTCATCGTCCGTTCGGCCTAGGGCTTCTCCCGCAGCCACGCCACGATCCGCTCAGCCGCCTGCTCCGCGGTGTCGGCGGTGGTGTCGATGCGGATCTCAGGCCGCTCCGGCGGCTGGTACGGCGAATCGATGCCGGTGAAGTTCTTCAGCTCGCCGCGCCGCGCCTTGCGGTACAGGCCCTTGGGGTCGCGCTGCTCGGCCACCGCCAGCGGCGTGTCGATGAAGACTTCGACGAAATCGCCGTCGCCGGCCAGCGCGCGAGCCATGTCGCGTTCCGAGCGGAACGGCGAGATGAAGGACACCAGCACGATCAGGCCCGCATCGAGCATCAGCCTTGCCACTTCGGCCACGCGCCGGATGTTCTCGACGCGGTCAGCCTCGGCGAAGCCCAGGTCCTTGTTCAGGCCATGGCGAACGTTGTCGCCGTCGAGCAGGTAAGTGTGGTGGCCCAGCGCGTGCAGGCGCTTTTCCACCAGGTTGGCGATGGTGGACTTGCCCGCGCCGGAGAGCCCGGTAAACCAGACGATGCGTGGCGACTGGTGCTTGAGCGCGGCATGGGCGCGGCGGTCCACGTCGATGGCCTGCCAGTGCACGTTCTGCGCGCGGCGCAGCGCAAAGTGCAGCATGCCGGCGCCGACCGTGTTGTTGCTGAGGCGGTCGATGATGATAAAGCCGCCCAGCTCGCGGTTGCGCGCGTAGGGATCGAAGGCCACCGGCTGGTCCAGGTGCAGGTTGCACACGCCGATCTCGTTCAGCTCCAGCGTGCGCGCGGCCAGGTGTTCGAGCGTGTTGACATTGACCTTGTACTTGGGCTGCGCCACGGTCACGCCCACGGTGCGCGTGCCGAGCTTGAGCAGGTAGGGGCGCCCGGGCAGCATGGCGTCCTCGTTCATCCACACCAGCGTGGCCTCGAACTGGTCGGCCACCGCCGGCGGGTCTTCCGGGCAGGCCAGCACGTCGCCGCGGCTGATGTCGATCTCGTCCTCGAGCGTCAGCGTCACCGCCTGGCCGCGCATAGCGTGCTCGCACGCGCCGGCGGCGCCGACGATGCCGGCCACGCGGCTCTCGCGGCCCGAGGGCAGCGCGCGCACGCGGTCGCCGCGGCGGATTTCGCCGGCGCTGACGGTGCCGGCAAAGCCGCGGAAGTCCAGGTTGGGCCGGTTGACCCACTGCACCGGCAGCCGGAACGGTTCGCCTTGCACGGGCGCGTTGTCGATCGGCACGTTCTCCAGGTGGGCCATCAGCGTCGGGCCGTGATACCACGGCGTATTCGCGCTGGGCTCGGTGATGTTGTCGCCGCGCAGGGCCGACATCGGAATGCAGGTGATATCGGTCAGGCCGATCTGCCGGGCAAACTCCCGGTACTCGTTCTCGATGCGCGTATGGACCTCGCGCGAGTAGTCGACCATGTCCAGCTTGTTGACGGCCAGCACCACGCGGCGGATCCCAAGCGTCGCCACCAGGTAGCTGTGGCGGCGCGTCTGGGTCTGCACGCCGCGGCGCGCATCCACCAGCAGGATGGCCAGGTCGGCGGTGGAGGCGCCGGTGACCATGTTGCGCGTGTACTGTTCGTGCCCCGGCGTGTCGGCGACGATGAACTTGCGCTTGTCGGTGGCGAAGAAGCGGTACGCCACGTCGATGGTGATGCCCTGTTCGCGCTCCGCGGCCAGGCCGTCCACCAGCAGCGCGAAGTCGAGGTTGTCGCCCTGCGTGCCCATCTTCTTCGAGTCGGCTTCCAGCTGGGCGAGCTGGTCTTCGAACAGCATCTTGGATTCATACAGCAGCCGGCCGATCAGCGTGCTCTTGCCGTCGTCGACGCTGCCGCAGGTGATGAAGCGCAGCAGGCTCTTGCTTTGCTGGGCGCGCAGGTAGTGGGCGATCTCGCCCGAGGTGCCGGAGGCTTGCGCGGCGTCTTGCGTAAGTGCGGGCGCGGTGTCGATCAGGGTTTCCATCAGAAGTATCCCTCCTGCTTCTTCTTTTCCATCGAACCGGCCGAGTCGCTGTCGATCAGCCGTCCCTGGCGCTCCGAGGTGGTCGCCAGCAGCATTTCCTGGATGATGCCGCCGAGGGTGTCGGCCTCGCTCTCGATCGCGCCGGTGAGCGGGTAGCAGCCCAGCGTGCGGAAGCGCACCTTGCGCATCTGCGGCGTTTCTCCGGGGCGCAGCGGCAGGCGTTCGTCGTCGACCATGATCAGCGTGCCGTCGCGTTCCACCACCGGGCGCTCCTTGGCGTAGTAGAGCGGCACGATGGGGATGTCGTTCAGGTAGATGTATTGCCAGATGTCCAGCTCGGTCCAGTTGGACAGCGGGAACACGCGCAGGCTTTCGCCCTTGCGCTTGCGGGTGTTGTACTGGCGCCAGAGCTCGGGGCGCTGCATCTTCGGGTCCCAGCGGTGCTGGGCGGTGCGTACCGAGAACACACGCTCCTTGGCGCGCGACTTTTCCTCGTCGCGGCGCGCGCCGCCGAAGGCGGCGTCAAAGCCGTAGTGGTCCAGCGCCTGCTTCAAGCCCTGGGTCTTCCACACGTCGGTATGGACGGCGGAGCCGTGCTCGTGCGGGCTGATGTTGCGCGCCAGCCCCTCGGGGTTGACATGCACGCGCAGGTCCAGGCCAAGCCGCGCGGCGGTCTGGTCGCGGAACGCGATCATCTCGCCGAACTTCCACGTGGTATCGACATGCAGCAGCGGAAACGGTGGCCGCGCGGGGTGGAAGGCCTTCATGGCAAGGTGCAGCATCACGGCGCTGTCCTTGCCGATGGAATAGAGCATGACGGGGTTTTCGCATTCCGCCACCACCTCCCGCATGATGTGGATGCTCTCCGCCTCCAGTTGCTCCAGGTGGGTCAACATCGGGATCTCCTCTTGGTTTGCCGGCGCCGTGCAGGGATGTCGCGGCGGTCCGGCATGGACACAAGGTAGCGAGCCGGGGCCCTTCGCCACTTCGTCCGGGCGGACTAAGAAATCGCGGGACGCGGCGCGCATTTCCTAGTCCACCCGGACGAGGCTGGGGCTGCCCCGCGCTGGGTATCGTTGCTTCGCCGACGAACCACGGGAGCAGGCAGATGGCGAACTCCGCCGAAGAACAATTGCTGTGCGGCCAGACCTGGGCCGAGTTTTGCGAGGTGCTCAAGCGCAGCGGGCAGCAGATCCTGCGCCCGGAGGCCCCGTCGGACGCGCTCACGCGCGCCGAGGGCTTCCGCTACCTGAGCCGCTTGCTGCGCATTGCGCTGGAGATGCATGTGGAGTTTGCCGATCCGGCATTTCCCGGCTTCTTCTCGCCGTCGCACGAAACCGCGAAGATCGGGGCGGACAATCCGGACAATCTCTATCGCTACGCACGCCTGGACGGCAGTGCCGAGTACCGGATCCGCGGCCGGCGCGGCACCGTGGCCTACCTGAGTTTCGGCACGCAGAAGGGCGGCTACGAAACCGACGGGCGCATGGTCCAGACCGGCTTTCTCGACAGCAACAAGCTGGCAGTGGCGGCGGATGGCAGTTTCGAAATCGTCCTCAGCGCGCGCCAGCACGAAGGCAACTGGGTGCACATGGAGCCGGGCACCAATGCGTTGGTGGTGCGGCAGACCTTTCTCGACCGCAAGGCTGAGACCCCGGCCGAACTGCACATCGAGCGTCTCAATGGCAGCGACAAGCCGCCCGTGCTCGACGCTGACCGCCTGCACGGCGGCCTGCTGCGCGCCGCGGGCTTTGTCGAGGGCACCGCGCGCATCTTCGCCGACTGGGCCCAGGGCTATGGCGGTCATATCAATGCACTGCCGCCCGCCGACCAGGCCGTATGCCAGGCGGCCGGCGGCGATCCCAACATCTTCTACTACCACTCCTGCTGGGCGCTGGCGGACGACGAAGCGCTGGTGGTCGAGGTGGACCGGGTGCCGGCCTGCGATTTCTGGAACTTCCAGATCAACAACTACTGGATGGAGTCACTCGACTACCGCTACCACGACATCTGCCTGAACAAGCACGGTGCCCGGCTGGATGCCAACGGCGGCGTCACCGTCATCCTCAGCGCGCGCGATCCGGGCCTGCCCAACTGGCTGGAGACCGCGGGCCATCACAACGGCACCATGTGCTGGCGCTGGGTGGGGGCGGCGCAGCCGGTGCATCCGCGCACGCGCGTGGTCAAGCTTGAATCGCTCAGGAATGAATGCAGGGAGAACGCATGAACACCATCGCATCCGAACACACCACGGTGCTTGACGTGGAGCGCCTGCTGGCACAGGCCAGCGAACAGGCCGGCGGGCTGACTGACTTTGGCCCGGGCGACTACCGCGAGGCGCTGGAGGTGCTGTCCGACTCGCTTGCTCGCGAAGCCGGGCTCTCGCCGCAGGGCGCGCAGATGCTGCAAGGCAAGCTGCAGGCGCAACTGGTGAACCGGCTGGTGATCCAGGACTACTGCCGCCGCCATCCCGAGATCCTGGAAGAGCGCGTCAACGATCCGCTGGTGATCGTCGGCCTGCCGCGCACCGGCACCACGCTGCTGCAGCGCATGCTGGCCACGGACGCGCGCTTCTGCTCGGCGGCGTGGTGGGAAACGCGCTACCCGGCGCCGCTGCCCGGCGAGGACGCGCGCGACGCCGGCCGACGCATCGGGCTGGCGCGCGAGGAAGTCGCGCAGATGATCCGCTTTATCCCGGACATCCTCGCCATCCATCCGCTCGACGCCATGGCGGCCGATGAGGAATTCATGCTGATGGAGCATTCCTTCCTGTGCGCGATGGATTCCTACGCCAACGTGCCGTCTTATACCGACTGGCTGGCGCGGCAGGACCGCACCCAGGTCTATGCCTTCCTGAAGACCATGCTGCAGTTCCTGCAGTGGCAGAAGCGGCAGCGCGGCGAGGCGCCGGCGCAGCGGTGGGTGCTGAAGACGCCGCAGCACCTGCATACGCTGGAAATCCTGTTCCGGGTCTTCCCCGGCGCGCAGGTCGTGCTGACCCATCGCGACCCCGCGCAGACCATTCCGTCGATGGCCAGCATGGCGCATACGCTGTGGAAGCTGTACGCCGATGCGCCCGATGCCGCCACGGTGGGGCGGCAGTGGAGCGGGCAGATGCAGCGCGCCACCGCCCATGCCATGACGGTGCGCGACAGTCTGCCTGCCGATCGCTTCCTCGACGTGCGCTTCGAGGATACGGTGAGCGATCCCTTCGGCGTGGCGCAGGCGGTCTACCGCTTTGCCGGCATGCCGCTGACCGAGTCCGCCCGCGCCGGCATATGGGCATGGATGGAGGGCAACCCGCGCAACCAGCGCGCGGCCCACGCTTATACGCTGGAGCAGTTCGGCCTGAACCAGGAACAACTGGAACGCGATTTCGCCGGCTACCGCGCGCGGCACATCCTGAAGCAAAACTAAGACAGCGCACTGCGCATCACAGGAGACAACACCATGCTGTTGAAGGACAAGATCGTCATCGTGTCGGGCATCGGTCCCGGGCTGGGCGTCAAGCTGGCAGTGGAGGCGGCGCGCGAAGGCGCCCGCGCCGTTGCCATCGCCGCGCGCACCGCGGCGAAGCTGGACGACGCCCAGGCCCGCATCGATGCACTGGGGGCCGACTGCGAAGTGCTCAAGGTGGCGACCGACATCACCGACCGGGCCCAGTCCCGGCACCTGGCCGGCGAGACCATGCGCCGCTTCGGCCGCATCGACGCGCTGGTCAACAGCGCCTTCCAGCACGGCAAGTTTCCCGAGCCGGTGGAAGCGGCCGACCTGGATGTCTGGCGCCAGGTGTTCGACACCAACGTGTTCGGCACCATGACGCTGACGCAGGAGGTGGCGGCGCTGATGAAGCCGCAGGGCGGCGGCGCCATTGTCATGATCAACACCCAGGCCACACGCAAGCCGATGCCCGGCGAATCGGGCTACGCGGCGTCCAAGGGCGCGCTGGCAGTGGCGGTCAAGTACCTGGCGCGCGAACTGGGCCCGCATGGCATCCGCGCCAACAGCATCTTCATGGGCTGGATGTGGGGCGAGCCGGTGCAGGGCTATGTGCGCCACGCCGCGGCCGAACAGGGCGTGAGCGAGGATACCGTGATCGCGCCGGTGGCCGCGCAGATTGCGCTGGGCCGCATGCCGACCGACGACGACTGCGCGCGCGCGGCGCTGTTTCTCGTGTCAGACTACGCTAGGGCCATCACCGGCGCTTCGCTCGACGCCAACGGCGGCGATTTCATGCCCTGAGTCCACACCACTGCAAGCCTGCCATGACACGCTACTTTGCCTTCAACGGCGATGCCGACGGCCTGTGCGCCCTGCAGCAGCTGCGCCTGGCAGATGCCGGCGACGCCACGCTGGTCACCGGCGTCAAGCGCGATATCCGGCTGCTCGAGCGCATCGACGCCGGGCCGGGCGACACCGTGACCGCGCTCGACATCTCGCTAGAGCAGAACCGCGATGGCCTGATGCGGCTGCTCGCGGCCGGTGCGCGGGTGGACTACTTCGACCACCACCATGCCGGCGAACTGCCCGGGCATGCCGGCCTGCGCGCGCATATCGACGAAGGGCCGGAGGTCTGCACCAGTATCCTGGTCGACCGCCACCTGGATGGTTTCCACCGGCGCTGGGCGATCACCGCCGCGTTCGGCGACAACCTGGGCGGCGTGGCGCGCGCGCTGGCGGCGCAGGCGGGGTTGGGCGAGTGCGAAACCGCGGTGCTGGAACAGCTGGGCACGTGCCTAAACTACAACGCCTATGGCGAGTGCGTGGCGGACCTGCATTTCGATCCCGCCGAGCTGGCGCGGCACATGCTGCCGTTCGCCGACCCGCTGGCGTTCGCCGCGCAATGCGGGGCCTACGCGGTGCTGTGCGACGGCTATGAGGACGACATGGCCCGCGCGCGCTGCCTGGCGCCCGCGCACGAAGTGCCCGGCGCCGCGCTGCTGGTGCTGCCTGACGCGCCGTGGGCGCGGCGCGCGATCGGCGTGCTAGCCAATGAACTGGTGCGCGGGCGGCCCGGCGACGCCATTGGCCTGCTCTCGCCGAAGTCCGGCGGCGGCTTTGCCGTCAGCGTGCGGGTGCCCGCGCACAGCGCCACCGGGGCGGCCGATTTCTGCCGCGGCTTCGAGACCGGCGGCGGCCGGCGCCTGGCAGGCGGCATCAACCACCTGCCAGACGCCGAAGTGGAGCGCTTCACGCGCAGCTTTGCCGATTGCTTCGGTCTCCGTTCCTGACGAATCAGCACGGCGGCACGAACTCGGTGACCTCCAGGTCGAAGCCGGTGACGGCGCGATACGGCACCGGGTGGCTGAGCAGGCGCAGCTTGTGCGCCCCCACATCGCGCAGGATCTGCGCCCCGACCCCCAGCGCGCGTTGCGCGAAGGCCGGCGCCGGCGTGGCGGCGGCCGGCGCTGCCAGCCGGTCCAGCCGCTGCTGCGGCGATTCACGTTCATCCAGCAGCACCAGCACCCCGCAACCTTCGGCGCCGATGCGGGCGAGCGAACGCTCCAGGTTCCACGCGGGCTGGGCCGGCGTGCCGAAGCCCAGCACGTCGCGCTGCATTTCCACGGTCTGAACGCGTGTCAGCACCGGCTGCCCAGGATCGGGCTGACCCAGCACCAGCGCCAGGTGGAGCGCATCGACCGGCGCGTCATGGTAGGCGTGCACGGTGAAGCATCCGTAGGGCGTAGCCAGTTCCGTCGAATGCGTGCGGCGCAGTGCGCTTTCGGTCAGCAGCCGGTGGTGGATCAGCCCGCTGATCGAAACCGCCGGCAGGCCGTGGCGCCGCGCGAAGGCCAGCAGGGCGGAGCCGCGCAGCAGGTCGCCGTCGTCATCGAGCAGCATCGCATAGGCGCCGGCGGCGACGCGCCCGGCCAGGGCCGGCAGGTCTGAGCAGGCCTCGGCAAAGCCCGCGCGGCGCAGCACGCCGTCGGGCTGGGCCACCACCGGGAAGATGTGGCCGGGCTGGACCAGGTCATGCGGCTGGGGGCGCGCTGCCGCCGCCACGCGCAGCGTGAGCGCGCGGTCGGCGGCGGAAATGCCGGTGCTGACGCCGGTGGCCGCTTCGATCGACACGGTGTAGCGCTCGCGCTGGCGGTGGTTCGCGGCCATCGGCGGTAGCTGCAGCAGCGCGCGGCGCGCCTCGGTGATCGCCATGCAGACCAGGCCGCGCGCCTCGGCGGCCATGAAGTTGACATCGGCCTCGCTGGCGCGTTCCGCGGCAACCAGGACGCAGCCGGTGGCCTCGTCGGTCTCGTCTTCGATCACCAGCACACGCTGGCCCGCGGCCAGCGCCGCCAGCACGTCGGCCATCGGCGGCAGGATGGTGGCGGCGCTCATGCTGCCTCCTTCCGGCTGGTACTGCCGAAGGCCTGGCGCAGCGATGCCGCGGCCGCATCCAGCGCATCGCAGGCAGCATCGATCATCCCCTGCATGCTGATAAAGCCGTGGAACTGGTCCGGCCAGCGGCGCACGGTGGCGCTGCCGCCCGCGCGCTGCAGGGCCTCGCCATAGGCCTCGCCCTGGTCGCGCAGCGGGTCGTATTCCGCGGTGATGATGGTGGCCGGCGGCAGGCCGTGCAGCTCGCGCTGGTGCAGCGGGCTGGCGCGCACATCGGTGGCGTCGGCCGGGTTGGCCAGGTACTGGGCGCGATACCAGTCCAGTTCCGCGGCGCCGAGGAAGTAGCCCTGCGCGCATTCGCGGTAGCTGGCGCTGGCGGCCGCGGCGTCGCTGCAGTCCAGGTAGGGGTAGAGCAGCAGCTGGTGCCGCAGCGCGATGCCGCTGCCGCGCAACTGCTGGCAGGCCACGGCGGCAAGGTTGCCGCCGGCACTGTCGCCGGCCACGGCCAGGCGGGCCGGGTCGGCGCCCAGTTGCGCCGCATGCGCGGCGGCCCAGCGCACTGCCGCGACGGCGTCGTCGGCGGCAGCGGGGAAGCGTGCCTCCGGCGCGAGCCGGTAGTCGACCGACAGCACCAGCGCGCCGCTGCGGCGCGCCAGGCTGCGGCAGATGTTGTCGTGCGAATCGAGGCCGCAGAGGACAAAGCCGCCGCCATGGAAATAGACCACGAGCGGCAGCGCCGTGCTGTCGTCGGGCCGGTACAGGCGGGCCTGCAGCGGGCCGGCGGCACCATCGATGGTCAGGTCTTGCTGCGCGGCGACGGTGTCGCCGGGCGCGAACGCGGGCATGGCCGCCAGCGCGGCGCGGTAGTCGGCGGCGCGCAGGGTGGAAAAGTCGGGGCTGGGCATGGCGGCCATGGCTTCAAGCACGGCGCGGGCCTGGGGATCGAGCGGCATGGGGTCTCCTGGATGGCAGTGGGGAAATCAGTGTCAGAGCGCGAACGCCGGCGCGGTGCCGGCGGCAATGCCTTGCGCGCGCGCCAGCGCCGCATGCACGGCCTGCTCGTGCGGAAGGATCCAGAACCGGCCGGCCGCGACTCCATCCAGGATGTAGCGCGCGACCGCGTCCGGCGTCATGCCGGCGGCAATGCCGCTGCGCAGCGCGCCGTTCATCTGGTCCACCTCCTGCGGTCCGCCGCCGTCCAGGCCGGCCGCGATGCCGGTGGCCACCGGACCGGGGCAGACCACGGACACGCCCAGCGGCAGGCCCGCAGCCTGCAGCTCCAGCGCGAGCCCTTCGCTGAGCGCCACCACCGCTTGCTTGGACAGCGTGTAGGGGGCCAGCCAGGGCCCCACGGCCAGGCCGGCCATCGAGGCCACGTTGACGATATGGCCCGCGCCTTGCGCCGCCATGCGCGGCACGAAGCAGCGCAGCGCGTGCAGCACGCTCCACAGGTTGACGCGCATCACGTGGTCGAACACCTCCGGCGGCAGCTCCCAGCAGCGGCCGGTGGCGAGCACGCCGGCGTTGTTGACCAGCAGGTCGACACGGCCCAGGCGCAGGAAACTCTCCTCGCACAGGTGCTCGATCTGCCGCACGTCGCAGACATCGGTGGGCACGGCGATGACGTTTGCCCCCTGCCTGGCAAGCGCCTCGCGCACCGCTTCAAGCGCGCGGGCGTCGATATCGGCCAGCGCCAGCGCGTAGCCTTGCGCTGCCAGGGCCTGCGCGAGCGCGCGGCCGATGCCGCTGGCCGCTCCGGTGATCACTGCGGCCTGCTGCCGCGGGTTTGCCGCCATGGTCGTGGTTCTCCGTGAAAAGAAGGCGGCGGGGATCGCCGCGCATGGCTGACTTGTAGCGGCAGCGCGGCGGCACGGCATCGTCTGTTTGGGTAGGAGGGCGGCGTCACATGGTGTCTAGGGGTTTGCCCTCGACAGGCCGGGATGGGTCTGTCCTTAGTCTGTTTGGAGTATGTGTTCGGCCCGCCGGCGCGTGAGGATTGGCCTGTCCCGCAGGACTAGTCCGGCCAGCGTTTGTAGCCGGTCTTGCCTAGGGCAAACCATGAAGGCGGGGGCAAGCCGCGACCCCTATGCCGTCCCTATAATCAGGGCACAAAAAAGGGCCACAGAGCCCGTAGCAGGCCAGCGCCGACCCGGCAAGTCCGAAGCGCTGAGCACGCCACAATGGAGACAGAGGAATGCTGATGGAGGTTAGCCAGAACCAGGCGACCGCACACCTGTTCGCACAGGCAACGGTGTCGCTGTCGGAGTTCAGCACATTGCTGGGCAATATCTACCAGGGCCCGATGGAGCAGGTGCCCTGGGGCAAGGCACTGGAACAGATCCGCCGCCAGCTCAATGCCAACTATGTCACGCTGATCCTGCGCTCGCCGGCCACGGACCGTCCCGGGCTGATGGTCAACGCGTCCGAGCATGGCTCGACCCTGCCGGGCGAGACCTCCTACAACAACTACTACTACGCGCTCGACCCCTTCATCGGGCTGCCGTCGGACCGGGTGGTGACCATCGATGAACATCTCGGGCCCGGCGCCTGGTGCCAGAGCGAGCTCTACCAGCAGTTCCTCAAGGACATCGGCATCCGCTATATCCTGGGCGCGGACCTGCGTACCGATGACGGCGTCGAATGCCGCTTCCGCGTGTGCCGCGAGCATGACGGCCGCGACTTCTCCGCCGCCGACAAGGCGCTGTGCACCGCGCTGCTGCCGCACCTGAAGCGCGCGGTGGACCTGCACTCGCGCATCGACGTGGTCGAATCCGAGCGCACCGTCTATGCCAGCGCCATCGACCGCATGCTGGTCGGGATGGTGATCCTGGACGAGTCCGGCACCATCATCAAGACCAATGCCGCCGCCGATGAAATCCTTGGCGCCAAGGATGGGATCCGCGTTGCCAAAGGCGGGCTGGACGTGGAATACGGCCAGGAGAACCGCAAGTTCCAGCGCCTGCTGCGCCAGGCCATGATGGGCCACCTCGGCACCACGCCGGCGTTGATGGAAGCGATGTCGATCACGCGCCCGTCCGGCAGCGCCAGGCTGGGCGTGCTGATCCGCACCATCCCGCTCAGCGAGTGGTCCGAGGACAACCGCAAGCGCCCCGCCTGCGTGGTGTTCATCCGCGACCCGGAGCGGCGCTCGCAGGCCTCGCACGAGGTGGTGCGCCAGCTCTTTGACTTCACCCCGGCGGAGACGCAGCTGGCGCTGCAGCTGGCCAACGGGCTCACGCTCGATGAGGCCGCGGACGAGCTCGGCATCAGCAAGAACACGGCGCGCGCGCACCTGCGCGCGATCTTCTCCAAGACCGGCGTGACCCGGCAGGCCACGCTGGTGCGCATGCTGCTGAGCAGCGTGATTTCGCTGGGCTAAGCCACGTAACGCACGTCAAGGCTTTGCGCTGAGCACCAGCGCAAAGCCTTCCGGCGTTTCCAGCACCGCGCGCGTCTCATGCGGCCCCCGCGCCGCGGGCAGCGTCACGCTGGCACCGGCGCCCACCAGCCGCGCCATCGCCGCGGCGATATCGTCACCCTCATCCACCTTGAAGGCCAGCGCGGGCTGGTCCACCAGGCGTTCCTCGCCGGCCACCAGCGCCAGCGTCAGCGCGCCCGCGTCGAGCGCGCAATAGCGGTTTCCGTCGCGGAACTTCACGGGTAGTCCGAGTCCTTCCGTGAAGAACGGCAGCGCGGTGTCGATGTCCGCGACGGGGTAAAGCAGCAGCCTGGCTTGCATGATGTCCTGATCCTCCTGGTGAAAGCGGGCGTGATGCCCGTGGCCAATGATAGGGATGCTCCATGTCCTGCTCATAATCCAATCAGACGATGTTGCAACGCCTTGCGCCGACCACACTGCGATCACACAGGCCGCTTCGGGCCGGTGGCGCGGCAACCGGCGGCGCCCCGGCGGCGGTCCTGAACCATCAATGCCAGAGAAGGGGACTGCAATGCGTTTTTCACTGATCTATGAAGCCCAGACCGTCGATGCCTCGCGTGCCGGCGACCACAAGGTGTTCGATGAAATCATGGAACAGGTGGTGCTGGCCGAGGACATGGGCTTTGACGTGGTCTGGGCGGTCGAGCACACCGCACTGACCAACTATGCGCACATGAGCGCGCCGGAAACCTTCCTGGCCTTCGTCGCCGGGCGCACGCAGCGCATCGGCATCGGCCACGGCGTGGTGTGCCTGCCGCCGGCGATGAACCATCCGGTCAAGGTGGCCGAGCGCATCGCCACGCTGGACATCCTGTCCGGCGGCCGCGTGCACTTCGGCGTGGGCAAGGGCGGCACCCAGCAGGAGGCCGGCACCTTCGGCTACGATCTGAACAGCCTGCACCCGATGATCGACGAATCGATGTACCTGATCCCGAAGATCATGACGCAGGACGAGATCGAGCACGACGGCGAGTTCATCAAGATCCCGCGCCGCCCGATCCACCCCAAGCCGCGCCAGGACCCGCACCCGCTGATGTACCTGGCCTGCACCAATGCCGACACCCTGCAGCGCGCCGGTGCGCGCGGCATGGGCGCGCTGGTGCTCGGCTTTGGCGGCCCCGAGGATGTCGCCAAAAAGAACGAGATCTACCGTGCCGCGTGGGAGACCCGCAAGCCGGAGGACCAGGTGGGCTTCCGCCCGCACCAGCACCTGGCCGCGCTGTGCCCGACCATCGTGCTGGAAGACGGCCTGGCCGCGCGCAAGATCGGCATCAAGGGCCAGCGCTATTTCATGGAGTCGCTGTCGTACTGGTATGCCGGCGGCGAGCGGCCCGACCCGTCCACCTGGGACGACGAGCATGTCACCGCCACGGACGCGCAGGGCAAGGCCGTCATCAACACGAAGTTCGCCTCCGAGAAGGTCTCGGTGGATTTCAGCGACCCGTCGATGATGATGCTCAACCCCAACCATGCCTACGGCACCGTCGAGGACTGCATCGGCTACGTGCAGCGCCTGATCGATTCCGGCGCCGACGAGATCCTGTTCATCTGCCAGATGGGCACGGTGCCGCAGTGGGCGCAGCTGGAAACCATCCGCAATATCGGCGAGCACGTGATCCCGCACTTCCGCAAGCAGGGACGGAAGCTGCGCGCGCTGGCTTGAGCGTCTGCTTCCCCGCGTGTTTGCTCCCCTCTCCCGCTTGCGGGAGAGGGGCCGGGGGAGAGGGCCAGCGCATCCACGAAGTCCCACTCACCAAATCGCGACATAGCTAGTCCCAACAGACGATGGCACCCCGCCCCACCGGTGCAAACATCAAGGCCAGCTACAAGACCAAGCAACAAGGAGACCGCGGTGCATCACGACAACAATCCCAAGGAACTGGCGGCACGGCTGATCGCGCGTGCCGAGCAGATGATTCCGGTGCTGGCCGGGCGCGCCGCTCAGGCCGAGGCCGAAGCGCGCATTCCCGCCGAGACCATTGCCGACATGCAGGCCGCGGGCTTCTTCAAGGTGCTGCAGCCCCGCCGCCACGGCGGCTACGAGCTCGATCCGCAGACCTTCTTCCGCATCCAGATGGCGCTGGCCAAGGGCTGCATGTCGACCGCCTGGGTCTATGGCGTGGTCGGCGTGCACAACTGGCAGCTGGCGCTGTTCGACGAGCGCGCGCAGCAGGAAGTGTGGGGCAGCAACCCTGCCACGCTGATCGCCTCGACCTATATGCCGGTGGGCAAGGTCACGCCGGTGGAAGGCGGCTATCGCTTCTCAGGCCACTGGAAGTTCTCCAGCGGCAGCGAACTGTGCGACTGGATCTTCCTGGGCGGGCTGGTGCCGCCAGCCGAGCCGGGCGGCGCCTATGACTACCGCACCTTCCTGCTGCCGCGCTCCGACTACAAGATCGTGCGCAACTGGGATGTGCTGGGCCTGCGCGCGACCGGCAGCCACGATATCGTGGTCGAAGACGTGTTCGTGCCCGATTACCGCACCCACCGCGCCGTCGATGGCGCCATGGGCACCAGCCCGGGGCTGGCGGTCACTGACGCGCCGCTGTACCGGCTGCCGTTCGCGCAGATCTTCGTGCGCGCGGTGTGCACCGCCTGCATCGGGGCGCTGGAAGGCACGCTCGATGACTTTGTCGCCTATGCCGACGGCCGCGTCAGCAGCAACGGTGGCGGCAAGACCGCGGAAGACGGCGGCGCGCAGATGGCTTGCGCCAACGCGCAGGTTGCCATCGACGAGATGCGGACCATCCTTGAGCGCAATTTCGACGAGCTGCTGGCCGTTGCGCGTGAAGGCGGCCAGGTGCAGACCCCGCGCCGCCTGCATTTCCGCTACCAGTCCGCGCAAGTGGCCGAGCGCTGTGCGCAGCTGGCCAACGGCCTGCTGCGCTATGCCGGCGGCAATGGCATCTACCGCAGCAACCCGATGGTGCGCCGTTTCCTCGACCTGCATGCGGCCCGCGCCCACTACGCCAACAACCTGGACCGCTTCGGCCAGAACCTGGGCGGCGTGATGATGGGCCGCGCCAACACTGACTTCTTCATCTGAGCCGCGCGCCGGCACGGAGACCCAATATGAGCCAGAGCAGAGCGCGCATGCAGCCCAGCGAGTTTGACGTGGTGGTGGTCGGCTCGGGCGCCGGCGGCATGCTGGCCGCCTGCCGCGCCGCGGACCGCGGACTGTCGGTGGTGGTGCTGGAAAAGAGCAGCCAGTACGGCGGCACCTCGGCGGTGTCCGGCGGCGGCATCTGGATTCCGCTCAACCACCATATCGTGCCGGCAGGCGGGCGCGACGACTACGCCACGGCGCTGGAATACATCCTGGCGTGCGCCGGCGAGCACGGCGATCCGCAGCGCGTGCGCGCCTATCTTGAGCAGGCGCCCCGCATGCTCCAGTACCTGGAGCAGCAGGCCGGCGTGCGCTACTACACGCTGCCGCGCTACGCGGACTACTTCCAGAAGGTTCCGGGCGCGATGCCGGGTTACCGCGCGCTCGACCCGATGCCGTTCGACGGCGCGCAGCTGCGCGAGGAATTCGCGCGGCTGCGGCCGCCGTCGCCAGGCACGCTGGTGGGCGGGCGCGTGGCCGTGACCTCGGCCGAGGCCCATGCGCTGCTGTGCCGCGCGCCCGGCTGGCTGGGCCTGGCGGTGCGCCAGTTTGCCCGCTACTGGCTCGACCTGGGCTGGCGCCGCAAGACCCGGCGCGACCGCCGGCTCACGCTCGGCAACAGCCTGGCCGGCGGCCTGCGGCGGGCCATGATGGACCGCGCGATCCCGCTGTGGCTTGACACCGCGCTGCAGGACCTGATTGTCGAGGACGGCACCGTCCGCGGCGTGCGCGCGGTGCAGGACGGGCGCGTGGTGGAGATCCGCGCGCTGCGCGGCGTGATCCTGGCCGCCGGTGGCTTCGAGCGCAACCAGGCCATGCGCGAACAGTACCTGCCGCAACCGACCCAGGCCGCCTGGAGCGCGACCCCGCCCAACAACACCGGCGACGGCATCCGTGCCGCCCAGGCCGCCGGCGCCGGCGTGGCGCTGATGTCCCACGTCTGGGGCGCACCCACCGTGCATGTGCGGGGCGAGGAAAAGCAGCGCGCGCTCTTTATCGAGCGCGCCATGCCCGGCTGCCTGGTGGTGAACGGGCAGGGCCGGCGCTTCGTCAACGAGGCCGCGCCGTATTCCGAGTTCGTACCCGCCATGTACCGCGACCACGAGAAGACCGGCAGCAGCGTGCCGGCGTGGATGGTGTTCGACGCCACCTTCCGCCACAAATACCCGTGCGGGCCGATCCTGCCCGGCTCGGTCATGCCGGACCGCAGCATTCCGGCGAGCCTCGCCGGCATCCTGGTGCGCGCTGACTCGCTGGCGCAGCTGGCGCAGCAGATCGGTGTCGATGCCGGCGGCCTGGCCGACAGCGTGGCCCGCATGAACCGCTACGCGTCCACCGGCGTGGACGAGGAGTTCGGCAAGGGCGACAACCTGTTCGATACCTACTACAGCGACCCGGCAGTGCAGCCCAACCCGTGCCTGGCGCCAATCGGCAAGGCGCCGTTCTACGCCGTGCGGCTCGATGCCGGCGACATCGGCACCAAGGGCGGCCTGGTGACGGACGCCAGCGCGCGCGTGCTGCGCGACGACGGCACCGCCATTGCCGGGCTGTTCGCCATCGGCAATACCAGTGCCTCGATGATGGGCACCAGCTATCCCGGCGCGGGCTCGACACTGGGCCCGGCCATGACCTTCGGCTTTATTGCTGCCGACGTGCTCTCGCAGAACGCGCGCCAGCCTGCCGCCGCGCCCCATGCTCAAACCGTACAGGAGGCCTTATGAGCGCCAACCTCGAACCCAGCACTGCGCTGCGCGAAGACATGCTGATGGCGATGCGCCGCATGGCGCGCTCGGTGGCGGTGATCAGCTGCCGCCATGGCGAGCGCCGCTATTCGATGTCCGTGACCGCGGTCGATTCGCTGTCCGCGGACCCGCCTTCGCTGCTGATCTGCATCAACCGCAATTCTTCGATCTACCCGCCGCTGGATGCCGGTGCGGACTTCTGCATCAACCTGCTGGCAGCCGACCACCGCGATATCGCGGTGGACTGCAGCGGCCGGCTCAAAGGCGAGGAACGCTTCACCAGTGGCGAGTGGGAGGATGACCTGCTCGGCGTGCCGTGCCTGCGCGACGCGCAGGCGAACCTGGTGTGCCAGCAGGATGGCCGCTTCGACTACGGCACGCACGCGGTCTTCATCGGGCGCCTGCGCGAGGTAAAGCTGGCTGGCGAGGTGTCGCCGCTGGTCTATGTCGACGGTACCTATACCACGTCCGCGCCGCTTGGCGCACTGTGTTCGGCCTAAGCCGGGAGCGCAAGCCAGCATGTACCCTCCGCCCGATTCCGCCACGCCGGTCCACGCGCCGCTGCGCCTGGACGATCCGGACGCATACCCGTGGCAGGCCGCCTGCGATGCCGTGGTGGTGGGCTTCGGCGCTGCCGGGGCCTGCGCCGCGCTCGAAGCCGCGCATGGCGGCGCGCGCGTGATCGTTGCGGAACGCTTCGAAGGCGGGGGCGCCAGCGCCAAGAGCGGCGGGGTGGTCTACGCCGGCGGCGGCACGCCCTACCAGTCCGCCGCGGGCTATGCCGATACACCGCAGGCGATGGCGGACTACCTGCGCCAGGAGACCGGCGGGGTCGTCAGCGATGCCACGCTGCAGGCGTTCTGCCAGCGCAGCCGCGAGATGATCGGCTGGCTGGAAGGCCTGGGCGTGCGCTTTGCCGCCACCGTGCCGCCGCGCAAGACCTCGTATCCGGCGCAGCCCTACTACCTCTACTACTCCGGCAACGAAGCGGTCGCCGCGTATGCGCAGCATGCCGCGCCCGCGCCGCGCGGTCACCGCGTGAAAGGCCCCGGCATGTCCGGCCGCACGCTGTACGGCGTGCTGCGCGCCGCCGTGCAGGCCCGGCCGGAGGTGACGGTAATGCGCCAGACCGCGGCACGGCGGCTGATTCTCGACCAGGATGGCGCGGTCGTCGGCATCGAGCTGTGGCAGCTGCCGCCGGGACGCCACCAGAAGCGCCACGCCCGCCTGGCGCGCCTGGCCGAGCGCCTGCACAACGCAGCGCCTGCGCTGGCCGACCTGCTGCGCGAGCGCGTGCTGCAACTGGAACTGCGCCATGCGCGCCCGGTCGCGGTGCGCACCGGCGCGGTGGTGCTGGCCACCGGGGGCTTTATCTTCAACCGCGCCATGGTCGCGCGCCACGCCGGCAAGTACCTGCAGACCTGGCGCCTTGGCGCGACCGGCTGCGACGGCAGCGGCATCCGCCTCGGCGAGTCGGCGGGCGCGGCCACGCGGCACCTGGAGCGGGTCTCGGCATGGCGCTTCATCAATCCGCCGTTCGACTGGGCGCGCGGCTGCGTGGTCGATGCGCAGGGTGCGCGCATCGGCAACGAGGAAACCTACGGCGCCACCCTTGGCCACGCCATCTGCGAACGGCACGGCGGGCGGGCCTGGCTGGTCCTGAACCGCGAACTGGCGCGCGCCGCCCTGCGCGAATGCCTGGGCGGCCGGCTGTGGGCCTTCCAGGCCTTGCCCGCGGCGCTGCTGATGCTGGCGGGGGCGCGGCGCGCCGCCAGCCTCGAAGCGCTTGCCGGCAAGCTGGGCATGCCCGGGGCTGCGCTGCGGGCGACCGTCGATGCCTATAATGCCGCGGCCCGCGGCGAGATCCCCGATCCGGCCGGCAAGTCGGCGCCGATGTGCGCGTCGCTCGAAACCGGGCCGTGGCTTGCCATCGACATCTCGGCCAACAGCCGCGTCTTTCCGTGTCCGGCCATCACGCTGGGCGGCTTGTCGGTGGAAGAGTCCAGCGGCCGTGTACTGGCTGCCGCTGGCGGGGCGCCCATTGCAGGGCTCTACGCCGTTGGCCGCACTGCCGTTGGCATCGCATCCAACCATTACGTAAGCGGCCTGTCGCTTGCCGACTGCATCTGGTCGGGGCGCAACGCGGGCCGCCACCTGACACGACAGCCTGCCGGCAACCGGCAGGCACACACCAACGAGGAGACCACCCATGAGCCAACGTACTGAAGGAAAGATCGCCATCGTCACCGGGGCCGCCAGCGGCGTCGGCAAGGAAGACGCACTGCTGCTGGCGCGCGAAGGCGCGCGCGTGGTGCTGACCGACCTCAACGAGGAAGCGGGCCATGCGCTGGCGCGCGAGATCGGCGAAACCGCGCTGTTCGTGCCGCATGACATCGCCAGCGAAGCCGGCTGGCAGCAGGTGATGGCGCGCACCGAAAAGCAATTCGGCGCGCCCAGCGTGCTGGTCAACAATGCCGCCATCCTGTTGCTGGGTTCGGTCGAGGACGCCACGCTGGAGCAATGGCAGCGCGTGATGCGCATCAATGCCGACGGCTACTTCCTTGGCTGCAAGTACGGCGTGGCCGCGATGAAGGCGGGCGGCGGCAGCATCGTCAATATGTCGTCGGTGGCGGCGCTGGGCGGCATGGGCGCGTTCTGCGCCTACAGCGCGAGCAAGGGCGCGGTGGCCGCGCTCACGCGCGCCGTAGCGGGGCACTGCAAGCAGAGCGGCTACCGGATCCGCTGCAACTCGATCCACCCGGACGGCATCCTCACGCCGATGACCGCGGCCTTCCTGCCGGGCGGTGCCACGGCCCTGCCGGAGGAGGTGGGTGGCGCCGAGCCGATGCAGCGCATGTGCCATCCGCGCGACGTGGCCAACCTGGTGCTGTTCCTGGCCTCCGACGAATCGCGCTTCATCAACGGTGCGGAACTGCGCATCGACAACGCGCAGACCATCATGGGCGTGGCCTGACCCCGCCCTCAAGCAATAGAAGGACATCATGGCGCCAGTGCAATTCCACCGGCTGCAGATTGCCGAAGTCGTCACGGAAACGGACCAGGCGCATTCGCTGGTATTCGCGCTGCCGGACGGCCTGCGCGATGCGTTTGCCTACCGTCCCGGGCAGTTCCTGACCCTGCGCGTGCCCGTGGACGGCGTGCCGCTGCAGCGCTGCTATTCGCTGTCGAGCACGCCTGAGGTGGACAACGCCTTGCGCGTGACGATCAAGCGCGTGCAGAGCGGGCGCGTGTCCAACTGGATCTGCGACCACCTGGGCGCGGGCGATACGGTCGAGGTGATGCCGCCCGCCGGCGTGTTCACCCCGCCTGCGCTGCACGGCGATTTCCTGCTGCTGGCCGGCGGCAGCGGCATCACCCCGGTGCTGTCGATCGCCAAGGCGGCGCTGCGCCACGGGCGCGGCGCGGTCACGCTGGTCTATGCCAACCGCGACGAACGCTCCATCATCTTCCGCGAGGCGCTTGCGGAACTGGCGCGCAACCACCCCGGCCGGCTGCGCGTGATCCACTGGTTGGACAGCGTGCAGGGGCCGCCGACGCAGCGCCAGATCGAGGAACTGGTGCGGCCGTGGAGCATGGCGCAATGCTTTGTGTGCGGGCCCGGCCCGTTCATGGACGGCGCCCAGGCCGCGTTGCAGGCACTGGGGGTGCCGCGCGGGCAACTGCATGTGGAGCGCTTCGTGTCCTTGCCCGATGTGCCGGCGGCCAAGGCACCGGCAAGCGGGGCCGCCAGCGCGGGAGACACCACCCCGGCATCGCACGCGCCCGCGATGCGCGGCGCCGCACTGACCGTACAGCTCGACGGCGAGACCCACCACGTCAGCGTGGCGCCGGACGAAACCGTGCTCGACGCCCTGCAACGCGCCGGCGTGGCCGCGCCCAATTCCTGCCGCGCCGGGCTGTGCGGCGCCTGCATGTGCCAGGTGACGCAGGGCGACGTGACGCTCGGCGAGAACCATGTGCTCGACCGCGCCGACCTGGAGGCGGGCTGGACCCTGGCTTGCCAGGCCCGCCCGTCCAGCGCCGAAATCCACCTGAAGTTCCCGGATTGACATGACCCCATCTGACATCATCGACGCCATTGCGGCACCAGCCGGCCTCGACCTCGACCTCGCCGCCGCCAACGACGACATTGC
This sequence comes from Cupriavidus sp. GW821-FHT07C08, assembly GCF_059419025.1. Taxonomy (NCBI): domain Bacteria; kingdom Pseudomonadati; phylum Pseudomonadota; class Betaproteobacteria; order Burkholderiales; family Burkholderiaceae; genus Cupriavidus; species Cupriavidus sp. GW821-FHT07C08. The sequence goes on along the minus strand of NZ_JBWKQZ010000006.1, from coordinate 146,510 downwards.
CGCGACCATTCCCGAGCTGGTGCGGCGCGCGGCCAGGCGCCACGGCGAGCGCATTGCCATCCAGGAAGACGGGCTGCGCCTCACCTACGCCGCGCTGGACGCGAGCCGGATACAGGCGGCCCGGGCGCTGATGGCGCTGGGCGTGGAGCCCGGCGACCGCGTTGCCGTCTGGGCGCCGAACTTCTCCGAATGGATCATCGCGGCGCTGGCCACGCACAGCATAGGCGCGGCGCTGGTGCCGCTCAACACGCGCATGAAGGGGGCCGAGGCCGGTGCCGTGCTGGCCGACAGCGGCGCGCGCCTGCTGTTCTGCGTCGACGGTTTCCTCGGCGAAAGCTATCCGCAGATGCTGGCGCCGCACCGCCCCGCCACGCTGGAGCGGCTGGTGATCCTGCGCCCCGGGCAGGGCCGGACGCCCGGCCCCGACGAGCTGGCATGGGAAGCCTTCCTCGCGCTGGCGCCACAGGCGGACATGGCGGCGTTCGCCAAGCGCGAGGAAGGCGTTCGCGGCGACACGCTGATGGACATCATGTTCACCTCGGGCACCACCGGGCGCCCCAAGGGCGTGATGACCGCCCACGCGCAGAACCTGCGCGCCGTCGACGGCTGGGCCGCCATCACCGGGGTGCGGCCGGGCGACCGCTACCTGATCGTCAATCCGTTCTTCCATACCTTCGGCTACAAGGCCGGATGGCTCGCCGCGCTGTCGCGCGGGGCCACGGTGCTGCCCCACCTGGTGTTCGACGCCGAGGCCGTGATGACGCGCGTGGAGAACGAACGCATCACGGTGCTGCCCGGGCCGCCGACGCTCTACCAGACCCTGCTCAACGCGCCGCGCCTGCGTGAGTTCGACCTGTCGTCGCTGCGCGTCGCGGTGACCGGCGCCTCGGCGATCGCGCCCGCGCTGATCCAGCGCATGCGCGACGAACTGGGCTTCGACACCATCATCACCGGCTACGGCCTGACCGAGTCGTGCGGCTTTGCCACGCTGACCCGCGCCGGCGACGACGCCGAAACCGTCGCCGCCACCTCCGGCCGCGCCATGCCGGGCATCGAGATCCGCTGCATCGACGGGCAGGGGCAGCCCGTCGCCACCGGCGAGCCGGGCGAGGTGCTGGTGCGGGGCTACAACGTGATGCAGGGCTACTTCGGCCTGCCCGAAGCCACCGCCGAAGCCATCGACAGCGAGGGCTGGCTGCATACCGGCGATGTCGGCACGCTCGATGCGCGCGGCTACCTGCGCATCACCGACCGCATCAAGGACATGTTTATCGTGGGCGGTTTCAATTGCTACCCGGCGGAGGTGGAGAAGCTGCTGGTGGCGCATCCGGCCGTGGGCCAGGTGGCGGTGGTGGGCATGCCGCACGAGCGGCTGGGCGAAGTGGGGCGTGCCTACGTGGTGCTGCGCCACGGCGCGCGCGTGGACGCCGAAACCCTGATCGCCTGGGCGCGCCGGCACATGGCCAACTACAAGGTGCCGCGCGAAGTGCTGTTCGTGACGTCGCTGCCGGTCAGCGCGGCAGGCAAGGTGCTGAAGTACCAGTTGCGCGAAGCCTGATGAAAAGGGAACCGATCATGACCGACATCGCCGCCATTGCCGACCGCGTCGCGCGGCTGGAAGCCGCGGAGGCGATCCGCGCGCTCAAGCTGCGCTACCTGCGCGCTTGCGATGACAAGGATCCCGACGCGATGCGCGCCTGCTTCGTGCGGGACAACGCGCATATCCACTATGACCGGATCGGCAGCTTTGCCGGGCGCGAGGCGCTGGTGCAGTGCTTTGCGGAGCTGGCGTGCCGGCCAACGCTGCGGGAGATGCATTTTGCGGGGCAGGGGGATATCCGTGTGCTGGATGACAACACGGCGCACGGTAGCTGGGACCTGGCTTACCTGGCGCTGGATGATGCCAGTGGTTCGCGTACCTTTCTAACGGGACGTTATGCGGATGAGTATTTGCGGATCGATGGTGCGTGGCTGATCCGTTCGACGGTGTTCACGACGGGCTTGTTGTCGCAGGGAGGGTAGGAGGCCGCGCTTGTTTGCTCCCCTCTCCCGCTTGCGGGAGAGGGGAGCGTATGCGAGCGGTGGTAGCAAGTTCCAACGCTCTCGCAGATCCAACCCTATTCCACAATCGCCGGATGCACCGGCGGGGGCCCGCCCAGTGCCTGCCGGTACGACGGCGGCTGCACCCTCTCCGCATCGACGATGCCATAGGCCAGCGCCGCCTCGGCGCCGATCAGCACCCGGCCGGACTTATCCATCAACGCGGGGTCGCGGTACAGCGCATCGATAATCCGCCCGGTGAACTCCGGCGTCTCCGCCACCGGCGCGAAGCCCGCGTACTTGTCCGGATGCTTCTCCCATACCCGCAGCGTGCGGGCAGTGCGCAGCGGCCCCATCCACAGCGACACCGCCGCGACGCCGTAGGGCCGCAGGTCGACCGCCATGTCGTGCGCGAACTTGTCGATGCCCGCCTTCTGCGCGCCATAGGCCGGACCGTGCATATAGCAGTTGGCGCCAAATGACGAGGTGAACACGATCAGCCCGCGGCCCTGCGCGGCCATGATGGGCGCGGCATGCCAGCTGGCCACGTAACCGGAGCGCAGGCCCACGTCGAGGATGCCGGCCATCTCCAGCGGCTTCTGCCAGAACGGCCCCGGCATGATGAGCTCGTCGTGCAGGAAGGTCGCATTGTTGACCAGGATGTCGATCCGACCGGATTCCTCGCGCACACGCCCGAACAGGCGTGCCACCTGCGCATCGTCGCGGTGGTCGCACGCGAGCGCGATGCCGCGCCCGCCCAGCGCATCGATCTCGCGCGCCGTGGCGTGGATGGTGCCGGGCAGCGGCGCGCTGCCTTCCTGCTCCGTGCGTCCGGTCACGTACACCGTAGCGCCTGCCGCGCCGAGCGCCAGCGCGATGCCCTTGCCGGCACCGCGCGAGCCGCCCGTGACGACGGCGACGATGGCCTGTTCCGCCTGCTTCATGTGTGTCTCCTGTGTCAGTGATGTCATCGAAGCTTGGGGCGGGCGCGGCGTCGTTACATCCTTCGTTCGGACTACGCGGTACCCGGTCCGGATACTCCATGCGGACGATGGCCCCCGGCGCGGCAAGGCCGACGATAGTCCCCATCCCAACGACTGCCTGCGCTGCATATCGCGGCGCTGGCGGTCACAACAAGGAGTGAGACTGGCCATGTCTGAACTGGAGTGCAAGGAAGCCATCCATGCCTTGACCTGCCGCTATGCGCAGGCGGTGGACCGGCGCGATTTTCCGAAACTGGCAGCGCTGTTCACGGCGGATGCATGGCTGAGCGGGCCGGGCTTCCGCATGGACGGAGCGCAGGCGATTGCTGACGGCATGGCATCGCTCGGCCAGTACAGCGCCACGCAGCATCACGTGCACCAGCAACTGGTCGAAGTCGATGGCGATACCGCGACCGGCGAGACCTATTGCGTGGCCAACCACCTGTACGAGCAGGACGGCGTGCCGCGCAAGCTGGACTGGGGCATCCGCTACCAGGACCGCTTCGTGCGGCGCGACGGCCAGTGGCGCATTGCCGCGCGCGAGCTGGTGGTGGACTGGACGCAGGACCTGCCGCTGCGGGGGGCATGATGACGACGACTCGTGTACTGGAAGGCAAGACGGCCCTCGTCACCGGCGGCGCCGGCGGCATCGGCGCGGCCAGCGCGCTGGCGCTGCTGCGCGACGGCGCGGCGGTGGTCCTCATGGGGCGGCGGCGCGAAGCGCTGGAAGCGGCACGGCGCAGCCTGTGCGCGCAGGTGGCCGGCGCCACGGTGGCAATCAGCGTCGGCGACGCTTGCCGCGAGGATGACGTGCAGGCCGCGCTGCAGCAGGCCTGGGCGCTGGAGCGCCGCCTCGATATCGTGGTCGCGACCGTTGGCGGCGGCGGTTTCCGTCCGCTGCTGATGCATGACGCCGCCTCGCTGATGGCGGAACTGGAGCTGAACATCGCCAGCGCATTCCTGGCGGTGCGCCACGCGTCGCCGCTGATGGCACCGCGTGGCGGCGCGATCGTCTGTATCTCGTCGAACGCGGCGCGTATGACCTGCCGCTGGCTGTCGGCATACTGCGCCGCCAAGGCGGGGCTGGAAGCGTTCGTGCGCGCCGCGGCCGAGGAGCTGGCGGGATGCGGCATCCGCGTCAATGCGGTGCGGCCGGGGCTCACCCGCTCCGGCGCGACCGGGCCGATGTTCGACAACCCGGCCATGCTCGACAAGTTCGTCGCGCAGATGCCGCTGGGCCGCGCCGGCGAACCGGACGACATTGCCAGCGCGGTGCGCTACCTGGCGGGACCGGAATCGGGCTGGGTGACCGGACAGAGCATCGCCGTGGACGGCGGCAGCGAGCTGCGCGGCAATCCCATCCTCGATGAAACCGTGGCTGCGGTGTATGGCGAAGCCGCGCTGCAGGCCGTGCTGGCCGGCAGGATTCCCGAAGCCGGCTGAAGCCGGCAACCCAAGGAGAGAAGCAATGCATCAAGTCAGGGACAAGGTTGCGCTGGTGACCGGCGCGGCCAGCGGGGTCGGACGCGCCGACGCGCTGCTGCTGGCGGCCGAAGGCGCGCGCGTGGTCATCAGCGATGTCAACCAGGAGGCCGGGCAGGCACTGGCCCGCGAGATCGGGGATGCGGCCATGTTCGTGCGCCACGATATTGCCAGCGAGGAGGACTGGCGCAAAGCCATGGCCGCCACACAGGACCGCTTCGGCCGGCTCGACGTGCTGGTCAATAATGCGGCCATCTGTCCGCTCGGGTCAATCGAGGAAACCTCGCTCGACAGCTGGCGGCAGGTCATGCGCGTCAATGCCGACGGCTATTTCCTGGGCTGCAGGTTCGGTGTGCAGGCAATGAAGGGCAACCCCGCCGGGGGCTCCATCGTGGTGATGTCGTCGGTGGCGGCGCTGGGCGGGCTGCCGATGATGTGCGCGTACAGCGGCGCCAAGGGCGCCGTTACCGCGCTGACGCGCAGCGTGGCCGTGCACTGCAAGCAAAGCGGCTACCGGATCCGCTGCAACTCGATCCATCCCGATGGCGTCTGGACGCCGATGACGCAGGCGCTGGTGCCGGACCTGGATCCGGCCACGCTCGGTATCGGCACGGACCCGATGGCACGCATGTGCCAGCCGGAGGATGTGGCCAACCTGGTCCTGTTCCTGGCTTCGGACGCGTCGCGCTTTATCAATGGCGCCGAATTGCGCATCGATAACGCGCAGTTGATCTCGGGGCTATAAAGCCTGTAAGGCCGGCTGCGGCGGCCTGCTTGCGCGGGCCGCCGCAGCGTACGGCTAGCTGTACTGCGTCACGATCTCGCCGACCGTGCGCAGGATGTCGCGGCGGCGATAGCCGAGCAGGGCGGCCTCGGCCGCGTCCGGCTCATAGTAGAGGGTGTTGCCCCGGCCGAAGCAGATGGCCGAGTCCGGCAGCAACGGATGCTCCTGGTCGATGACAGGCGGCACCGGGCGGCCCGCGTCGCGGAAGAAGGCACCGAAATAGTCCTGGAACGACAGGTTCTCGTCCCCTACCAGGTAAGCCTTGCCGTTTTCACCGCGCAACAGGGCGCCTTCGATCGCTTCCGAGAGCGAAGTGGCCGAGATGAAATTGACGCCGCCGGGCGGCGCGAAATCCGGCATCGGCGCAAAGTTGCCGCGGGCGTAGTCGGTATAGGCCTTGAACATCGGGACCATCAGGCCCGGCACCGTGCCCACGACGAACGGCGCGTTCACGCTGCTCACGCGGAAGGCATCGGTGGCCAGCGCGCGCACGGCTTCGTCGGCCAGCTTGCGCGAGCGGATATAGGCGTTGTCCTCGGCCAGCTGCGGCTGCGCCTGCGGGTAGAAGCTGCCGACGTGGACGGCGACCCGGATCCCGGCATCGCGCGCCGCGCGCAGGAAACGCGGCACGCCCTCGATGTTGGCGCGCTCCCAGTGCGCGGCTTCGTCGCCGCCGGGCGGCACGTGACGCACATCGTTGCCGGCAGCGAAGACCAGCGCGTCGAAGGCGCCGAGCTGCGCGGCCGGCACGTCGTTGGCGATGTAGTCGCAGCGCAGGAAGTCCAGCCCGCCCAGCGCCGTGCCAGGCGCGGGGCGGTTGCGCCCCGCGATGGTGACCTCGTGCCCGCGGCTGCGCAGGTGCAGGGCCGCGTGGCCCCCGATCATGCCGGTGCCGCCGACGATCAGTATCTTCATGCTTGTCTCCTTGGTGGGGTGGTGTGGCCGCGGTGCGCGGCCATCAGAGGTTCATGCCGTTGCCGCCGATGACCGGCATGTTGGTCCACGCGCCCTTGGGGTCGCGATACCAGCCGGCCGCGGCCAGGGCGCCGCCATTGACATGCAGCGCCGTGCCGGTGATCCAGGCCGCGCGCGGGCTGGCCAGGAACAGGATGCCGTCGGCAATGTCGCGCGGCGTACCGAAGCGGCCCAGCGGAATCCAGCGCGGGATATGGTGCTGGTGTTCCGCCGCGACCATCTGCGATACCGGAACCTGCGGCGTTTCGGTGGTCTCGGGGGCGATCAGGTTGACGCGGATGCCCGCCGGGGCCAGCTCCAGCGCCAGGCTCTGCGTGAAGCCGGTGATGGCGGCCTTGAAGGCGCCGTAGACGCTGCAGTACGGAATGCCGCGGAAGCCCTCGATCGACGACACCGTGACGATGCTGCCGGCGGCACTGCGCCGCAGCAGCGGCAGCATGGCGCGCGTGACGGTGAAGACGTGGCCCAGGTTGGCGGCGTAGAGGCTGGTGATCTCGTCGTCGGCATAGTGCTCGAACGGCTTGGCGATGCGCAGGAAATCGCCGACGTTGTTGACCAGTACGTCCAGCACGCCGAAGCGCTGTTCGACATGCGCAGCCAGTTCGCGCACGGTGCCGGCATCGGTGGCATCGCCCTGTACCACCAGCACTTCCGTGCCGGGCTTGTTCAGCAACTCCCGGGCTTGCCCGGCGCGCTGTGCGTCGATCTCGATCAGCGCCACGCGCGCACCCTGTTCCAGGAAGGCTTGCGCGGTGGCGAGCCCGATGCCGGCGCCGCCGCCGGTGACCAGCACGGTCTTGTCGGTGAAATCCATCTGAGTCGTTCTCCTTCGGTTGCACTGTGGTGTGCGGCCATTTGATCGGCGGCAGGCGGGACCGGCATCGTCCGATTGCAGGTCAGGGAAAACACTGAGATGGCGCAAACCAGTGCGAACACGAGCGCCGCGCGCCGGACATCGGCAGGCAGCCTCCCTATAATCTGCGCTGCCCAGGTGCCGCAGAGCACCGGTCAGTCCACGCATGGGGTGTGGAAACAGGAGACAGACAATGTTGATGGCGACCGTTGAGGCGCAAGGGGTAGCGTCGCCCTGGTTTGCGCAGTCCGGACTGAGCCTGCCGCAATTTAGCGCGCTGCTGGCGGCGGTCTACGAAGGGCCGATGGAACCCGTGCCCTGGGGCCGCGCGCTGGAAATGCTGCGCAAGCAACTTGGTGCCAGCTATGTGAGCTTTATCCTGCGCTCGCCCGCGAGCGACCGCAGTGGCATCGCGGTGCATGCGTCGCAGGACGGCACTTCGCTGGAGGCCGAGGCGTCGTACAACACCTACTACTACGCCATCGATCCCTTTATCAACCTGCCCACCGACCGGGCCGTGACGGTCGACGAAGCAATGGGCGCCGGCAACTGGTGCCGCAGCGAGATCTACCGGCAGTTCCTGCAGCCGCTTGGCGTGCGTTACCTGCTGGGCGCTGACATCCGCACCGAAGACGGGGTCGAGTGCCGGCTGCGCGTCTGCCGCCAGCACGACGCGCAGGACTTCTCCGAGGTGGACAAGGCGGCGTGCGCCACCATCCTGCCGCACCTGAGGCGCGCGGTCCGGCTGCATTCCAGGCTGGATGTGGTCGAATCGGAGCGCAGCCTCTATGCGGGCGCGATCGACCGGATGCTGGTGGGCATGGTCATCCTCGACGCAGCCGGCGCAATCCTGAAGAAGAATGCGGAAGCCGACGAGATCCTGGCGGAGAACGACGGCATCCGCCTCAATGGCGGCAACTTCGAGATCGCCTACGCACAGGAAAGCCGCAAGTTCCAGTACCTGCTGCGCCGCGCCCAGATGGGGCACCACGGCAGCGCGCCGGCGCTGGCCGAAGCCATGTCGATCACCCGCCCCTCGGGGCGCGGCAAGCTCGGCGTGCTGATTCGCACCATTCCGCTCAGCGAATGGTCCGAAGACCACCGCCATCGCCCGGCCTGCGCGGTCTTTATCCGCGATCCCGAGCGCAAGTCGCGCGCCTCGCACGAGGTGGTGCGCAAGCTGTTCGACCTCACGCCCGCTGAAACCGCGCTGGCGCTGGTGCTTGCCGACGGCATGACGCTTGACGAAGCCGCCGAGGCGCTGGGCACCAGCAAGAACACGGCGCGTGCCCACCTGCGCGCGATCTTCTCCAAGACCGGGGTCACGCGGCAGGCCACGCTGGTGCGCATGCTGCTGAGCAGTGTGGTGACGCTCGGCTGAGCGCCAGGGCGTCATCCACGCACGCGTGTTCCAGCACACGCGTAACTCCCTTATGGCCCGATGATCGGTCCTCCTAGTCCGAATGGAGGATGAGACCCGCCATCCGCGCCCCTAGCATGCATCCGACAAGCGGGCGCGGCACACGGATGGCACCTCAGACGGACGCAGCGACGCGTGCTGTCCGCGCCCGGTCCTGTTCCGCGCACGCATCAACCTGTCCGGCCCCGGCCGGCACCTGTACCAGGGAGCGTGGAGCATGGAAAAAGTCATCTATATCGTCTGGCGCGATTCTCAGACCGAGCCGGGGGAGTTCGCGCGCCGGCTGCGCACGACGCTTGCGGACAAGCTATTGGCGCTGGGCGCTCGCGGACTGCAGGTGAACGTGGCGGATGACGCGGTGTTGCCAGCCGCGGGCCTGCGCCAGGCGAATACCCGCCCGCAGATGGATGGGCTGGTCTCGGTCTGGATGGACAGCGCCATCGACCGCCTGCGGCAGCCGTTCGACCAGGCGATCGAGCCCGCCGTGGGCCGCATGGCCGGCTACCTTGTGACGGAGTCCCAGCCCATCCGCAATACTCGTTTCCCGGCCGCTCCGGGCGAACGCACGCCCGGCTTCGCGCAGCTTGCCTTCCTTACCCGGCCGCCCCGGCTTACGCCGCAGGCCTGGCTGGACATCTGGCACAGCCACCACACGCCGGTGGCGGTCGAGACCCAGGACAACTTCCTCTACGTGCAGAACTTGGTGGTGCGGCCGCTCACCTACGCCGCGCCGCACTACGACGCCATTGTCGAAGAGGGCTTTCCCGATGCGGCGATGACCGACCCGCAGGCGTTCTTCGACGCGGCCGGCGACGAAGACAAGTTCCAGCGCAACCTGCAGGCCATGATGGAAAGCTGCCAGCGCTTCATCGACTTCGACAAGATCGACGTGATTCCCACCAGCCAGTACCTCGTGCGCCCGGCAGCGGCCTGACGCCCGCGCCGGACCGGCTAGTCCCACTGGACGATGTGCCGGGCTGCAGCGCACGGAAGAATGGTCCCATCAGCCAGCAGTGGCAACGAACCTGAGGAGACCGGCATGTTGGATATCCGTGCGCTTGGCTACATCGTGGTCGAGTCCACCGACCTGGGGCAATGGCGGCATTATGCCGAACAGGTGCTGGGCATGGCCTGTTCCGGCGCCCCCGGCGGTGCGCTGTACGTAAAGATGGATGAGCGCGACTACCGCTACCTGGTGGTGCCGGGCGCGCGCGACTGCTACCTGGCATCGGGCTGGGAGCTGGCCGACGAGCCGGCCTACCGCCATGCGCTCGACACGCTGCGCCAGGCCAAGGTGGAGGTCGTGCACGCCAGCGCCGCGGAACTGGCACAGCGCCGCGTGCAGGCCATGGCCTGGTTTGCCGATCCCTCGGGCAACCGCCATGAGATCTCCTGGGGCATGCGCTCGGACTTCCTGCGCTTTATCTCGCCGGTGGGCGTGCCGCGCTTCATCACGGACCCGATGGGGGCGGGCCATGCGGTCCTGCCCGCGCCGGCCTTCGACGAGACCTATGCCTTCCTGTGCGAGGTGATGGGTTTCGGCCTGTCCGACATCTTCCGCGTGCGCTTTACCAACGACCCGGCCGAACCGGAAAAGCGCATCCACTTCCTGCATTGCGGCAACGCCCGCCACCACAGCCTGGCGATCTTCGAGATGCCGTCGGAAGCCGGCTGCATCCACTTGATGGCCGAGGTCCCGGACATGGCCGAGGTGGGCCGCGCGCTGGACCGCGTGCAGCAGCACGGCGTGAAGCTCTCCGCCACGCTGGGCCAGCACTGCAATGACCGCATGACTTCCTTCTACATGAAGACCCCCGGCGGCTTCGACCTCGAGTTCGGCCACGGCGGCCTGGAGGTGGACTGGAGCCACCACGCCGCCTACGAGGCCACGCGCGTCAGCCTGTGGGGACACGACTTCAGCATCGGATACCGCTAAACACACCATGACCAAGACAATCGACAAGACCATGAGCGCGGCCGACGTGGTCGGCCAGCTCGCCGATGGCATGACCATCGGCATCGGCGGCTGGGGCCCGCGCCGCAAGCCGATGGCGCTGGTGCGCGAGATCCTGCGCTCGCCGCTGAAGGACCTGACCGTGGTCGCCTACGGCGGCCCCGAGGTGGGCATGCTGTGCGCGGCCGGCAAGGTGCGCCGGCTGGTGTTCGGCTTCGTCTCGCTCGACGTGATTCCGCTCGAGCCCTACTTCCGCCAGGCGCGCGAGCGCGGCGTGCTGGAAGTGACGGAGCTGGACGAAGGCATGCTGCAACTGGGCCTGCGCGCGGCGGCCGCGCGCCTGCCGTTCCTGCCGACGCGCGCCGCGCTGGGCACCGACGTGCTGGACCAGAACCCCCAGCTGAAGACGGTGCGTTCGCCCTATGCCGATGGCGAAGTGCTGGTGGCGATGCCGGCAATCGAGCTCGATGCCGCGCTGCTGCACGTGAACGACAGCGATGTGCTCGGCAACACCCGCATCGACGGGCCCGATCCGTTCTTCGATGAATGGTTCGCACGTGCCGCGCACCGCTGCTATGTGAGCTGCGAAACGTTGCACCCGCGCCTGGAGGATGAAGACCTGGCGCGCGCGCGCAACAACGCCTTCGAGCGCTCGCTGGTAAGCGGCGTGGTGCACGTGCCCGGCGGCGCCCATCCCACTTCTTGCGCGCCGGCCTACGGCTGGGACCTGCCCGCGCTGAAGGCGTACTGCGCCAGCGCCGAGGCCGAGGACGGCTTCCGTGCCTACCGCGACGAGGTGGTGGGCGCGAGCGAAGCGGCCTACCTGGAGCGCATCGGCGGCCTTGGCCACGTGCACGACCTGCCGCTGCCGGTACTTTGAACCGCCAACCCAAGGAGCGACCGTGAGCGCCACTTATGAATTCACCCGCGCCGAGCTGATGATTGCCGCCGCCGCCCGCGAATGGCGCGACGACGGCGAGGTGCTGGCCACCGGCATCGGCACCGGCCCGCGCATCGCCGCCGGCCTGGCGCGGCTTGCGCACAACCCGGGCCTGCTGCTGACCGACGGCGAGGCCTACCTGGTGGAAACGCCGGTGCCGCTGGGCCCGCGCGAGCCCGGCTACAAGGTGCGCGCCAGCGGCTGGATGGGCTACTCGCGCGTGTTCGACTGCCTGTGGGGCGGGCGGCGCCACGCGCTGGTGATGCCGACACAGATCGACCGCTTCGGCCAGGCCAATATCTCCTGCCTGGGCGGCACCCATGCGCAGCCCAAGACCCAGCTGCTGGGCGCGCGCGGCTTTCCCGGAAACAGCATCCACCACGCCAATTCCTTCTTCGTGCCGGCGCACAGCACGCGCGCGTTCGTCGCCGGTGAAGTCGACATGGTCTGCAGCGCCGGCTACAACCCGGCCCGCCAGCTGGAGGGTATGCGCAGCTTCGTTGACCTGCGCGTGATCGTCACCGACCTGTGCGCGATGGATTTCGGGGGGGCTGACCATGCCATCCGCGTGCGCTCGCTGCACCCGGGCGCGAGCTTTGACCAGGTGCAGGCGGCCACGGGCTTTGCGCTGGCGAATACACCCGGCGAGGCCCTGCCGGAGACGGCGCCGCCGACACCGGAAGAGCTGCAACTGATCGCCCAGCTTGATCCGCACAACCTGCGCGCGGCCATCGTGCGCGGCAATCCTTCCGGACGCGTGTGAGGCCGACATGACAACGCCAGCTATCGAAGCCATCAGCCTTGGCCCCAATGCCGAGGTGCTCTACCAGGTCGCGGACGGCATTGCCACCGTGACCATGAACCGGCCGCAGTTCCACAACGCGCAGAACTCCAGGATGACCTACGCGCTGGACGAGGCCTACCGGCGCGCCGCCGCGGACGATGCGGTCAAGGTGATCGTGCTGCGCGGCGCCGGCAAGCATTTCTCGGCCGGGCACGACATCGGCACGCCGGGACGCGATATCAACGAGTCGTTCGAGCGTGCCTCGCTCTGGTATGACCACGTCAACAAGCCGGGCGGCGAGTTCCTCTATGCCCGCGAGCAGGAGGTCTACCTGGGCATGTGCCGGCGCTGGCGCGAGCTGCCCAAGCCGACCATCGCCATGGTGCATGGCGCCTGCATTGCGGGCGGATTGATGCTGGCGTGGGTGTGCGACCTGATCGTGGCGTCGGACGATGCCTTCTTTGCCGATCCGGTGGTGCGCATGGGCATTCCCGGCGTCGAGTATTTCGCGCATCCCTACGAGCTGCATCCGCGCATCGCCAAGGAGTTCCTGTTCCTGGGCGAGCGCATGGGCGCCGAACGCGCCGAGCGCATGGGCATGGTCAACCGCGTGGTGCCGCGCGAAGCGCTGGAAGATACCGTCTACGGCATGGCCGCAAAGGTCGCGCAGATGCCGCGGCTGGGCCTGACGCTGACCAAGCAGGCGGTCAACCATGTGGAAGACCTGCAGGGCAAGCGCACCGCGATGGATGCCGTCTTTGCCTGGCACCACTTCGCTCATGCGCACAACGAACTGGTCAGCGGCGACAAGCTCGGCGGCTATGACGCGCGCGCCATGGCCGCTTCGCAACGCACCGGCGGCGAGGACAAGGCATGAGCACCGCGAGCCTGCACACCGTGCTGTGCGACCTGCTGGGCTGCCGCTACCCCATCGTGCAGACAGCGATGGGCTGGGTGGCGGATGCGAAGCTGGTGGCGGCCAGCGGCAATGCCGGGGCCTTCGGCTTCCTGGCCGGCGCCACCATTCCGCCCGGCGAGGTCGAGCGCGAGATCCTGCGCGTGAAGGCGCTCAGCGACAGGCCCTTCGGCATCAACTTCCACATGTTCCAGCCCAACGCGGATGAAGTGATCGAGATGGCGATCCGCCACCGGCTGCGCGCCGTCAGCTACGGGCGCGGCCCCGACGCGAAGATGATCGGCAAGCTCAAGGCGGCTGGCGTGGTCTGCATGCCGACCGTCGGCGCGGCCAAGCATGCGGCCAAGGCCGTGGAACTGGGCGCGGACGTGGTCACCGTGCAGGGCGGCGAGGGCGGCGGCCATACCGGCGGCACGCCGACGACGCTGCTGCTGCCGCAGGTGCTGGACAGCGTGAGCGTGCCGGTGGTGGCCGCCGGCGGCTTCTTCGACGGCCGCGGACTGGCTGCGGCGCTGGCCTACGGCGCGGCCGGCGTGGCCATGGGCACGCGCTTCCTGATGTCGGCCGAATCGCCGGTGCCGGCGCCAACGCTGGAGCGCTACGTCAAGGTGCGCGACCCGGCCAGCATCCGCGTATCGCTGGCCATTGACGGCCTGCCGCAGCGAATGATCGACAACGACCTGCTGCTGGCGCTGGAGAAGGCCGGTCCGCTGCGGCGCACCTGGCTGGCGCTGGCGGCCGCGCGCAAATGGCAGGCGCGTACCGGCATGCGCAGCGCGCAGATGCTGGCCACCGCCTGGCGCGCGATGCGCGAGCAGGACTACAGCGCCGCCCAGACCCTGATGGCCGCCAACGCGCCGGTGCTGATCCAGCGCGCCATGGTGGAGGGATGCCCCGATGAAGGCGTGCTGCCCAGCGGCCAGGCCGCCGCGGCGATCCGGGCCATCGAATCCTGCGAGCAGATCGTGGCCGGCATGGCCGCGCAGGCGCAGGCGCGCCTTGCGGCGCTGGCTGGCGCCGGACTGGCTGCAGCGGCCTGACACACAGACAGAGGAAACCATGCAAACGAACAAAAAGACCGGGCCGTTCCGCATCGACACCGCCGACGGCATCGCCGAACTGGTGATCGACCATGCGCCCGTCAATGCGCTCGACAGCGCCGGCTGGCATGCGCTGGCCGCCGCGATCGACCAACTCGGCACCGATCCTGCCGTGCGCGTGATCGTGCTGCGCGGCGAAGGCCGCGGCTTCTGCGCGGGCGTCGACATCAAGGAACTGGCCGCGCACCCGCAGCGCATCGTCGATGTCAACGCCGGCAACTACGCCACCTTCCGCGCCGTGCACCGCAATCCCAAGCCGGTGATCGTGGCCGTGCACGGCTTCGTGCTGGGCGGCGGCATCGGCATCTGCGGCGCGGCCGACATCATCGTGGCCGCCGACTGCGCGCGCTTCGGCGTGCCGGAGATCGACCGCGGCGCCATGGGCGGCGGCGCCCACCTGCAGCGCATGTTCGGCGTGCAGAAGGTCAGGGCGATGTACTTCACCGGCGAGATGATCGATGCTGCCGAGGCGTACCGGCTGGGCGCGGTCGAGCGCGTGGTGCCGCGCAGCGAGTTGCGCGACGCCGCCATGACGCTGGCCCGCCAGATCGCCGCCAAGAGCCCGGCCATGCTGCAGCTGGCCAAAGAAGCGCTCAACGGCGTGGAAGACGGCAACCTTGAGGACAAGTACCGCTGGGAGCAGGGCTTCACGCTGCAGGCCTATATGAGCGCCGATTCCGGCGAGGCGCGCGCCGCCTTCGTCGAAGGCCGCGAGGCCCGCTTTGCACCGGGGGAGCGCGATGCAGCTTGAGTACACCGATGCCCAGCGCGCCTTCCGCGCCGAGGTGCGCGACTGGATGGCCGCGCACGTGCCGCGCACGCCGCTGGCGAGCTTCGATACCGAAGCGGGCTTCGCCCAGCACCGCGCCTGGGAAGCCACGCTCAACCAGGGCCGCTGGAGCATGGTCACGTGGCCGGCCGAACTGGGGGGGCGCGGCTGCGACCTGATCGAGTGGCTGATCTTCGAGGAAGAGTACTGGCGCGCCGGCGCGCCGATGCGCGTCAACCAGAACGGCATTTTCCTGCTCGGGCCCACGCTGATGGAGTTCGGCACCGAGGCGCAGAAGGCGCGCTTCCTGCCGCGCATGGCCTCGGGCGAGCATGTCTGGGCGCAGGGCTGGTCCGAGCCGAACGCAGGCTCGGACATGGCCGCGATCCGCTGCAGCGCGATCCGGCAGGGCGATGACTATGTGATCAACGGCCAGAAGATCTGGTCGACGCGGGCGGTGTGGGCGGACTGGCTGTTCGGCCTGTTCCGCACCGACCCGGCCTCGACCCGACACCATGGCCTGACCTTCATCCTGATGCCGCTGGACACGCCCGGCATCACCGTGCGCCCGATCCGCCAGCTCAACGGCCAGACCGGCTTTGCCGAGATCTTCTTCGACGACGTGCGCGTGCCGGTGGAAAACCGCCTGGCCGCCGAAGGCGCCGGCTGGCAGGTGGCCATGGCCACCGCCGGCTTCGAGCGCGGCCTGATGCTGCGCTCGCCGGCGCGCTTCCAGGAAACCGCGCGCGCGCTGGTCAGGCTGTACCAGGCCAACCGAGAAGCGGCGGACCGCGACCCCTCGCTGCGCGAGGCGGTGCTGCGCGCCTGGATGGACGCCGAGGCCTACACGCTGTCCACCTACGCCACCGCGAGCCGCCTGGTGCGCGGCGGCCATATCGGCGCGGAGTCGAGCACGAACAAGGTGTTCTGGTCCGAGCTGGACATCCATATGCACGATACCGCGCTCGCCATCCTGGGGCAGTCCGCTGAGGTCGCGCCGGACGGCCAGCCGCCGGGTTCGCTCGGCCACTGGCTGGACGGCTTCCTGTTCTCGCAGGCCGGCCCGATCTATGCCGGCACCAACGAGATCCAGCGCAATATCGTCGCCGAGCGCCTGCTCGGCATGCCGCGCGCATGACGGCACCCGGGGAAAACACCATGGATTTCGCATTGACCGAAGAGCAGGAACAGTTTGCCGAGGCGATCCGGCGCTTCCTGATGACCGAGATGACGCCCGAACTGACGCGCGAGCTGTGGGCCACCGAGTCCGGCCGCTCCGACGCGCTGTGGCGCCAGCTCGCCAACCAGGGCCTGACCGCGGTGATGGTGCCGCAGGAGCAGGGCGGACTTGGGCTGGGCGAGGTCGAATGGGCGCCGCTGGCGCAGGCCTGCGGCTACTTTGCGCTGCCCGAGCCTTTGCTCGACACCGCGCTGGTCGCGGCCGGGCTGCTGCGTGACGCGCTCGCGGCGGCGCCTAACGCCTCGGCGCGCGAACGCTGCGCCACGCTGCTGGAGCGCATCGCCGCCGGCGATGCCCGCGTGGCGGTGGCGCATCCGCAAGAGCGGCTGGTCGCTGACGCCCATGTGGCCGACGCCATCCTGTGCGCGCACGAGGGTGCCGTGCACCTGCTGCGGCCGGACCAGGCCGTGCTGACGCCGCGCGCCGGGCTCGATCCTTCGCGCCGCTTGTTCGAGCTGGCGTGGACGCCGGCCGCTGATACCGGGCTGATCCCGTCCGGCAGCGGACTGTGGGACAGCGCGCTGAACCGCGGCGCGCTTGGCGTGGCCGCGCAGCAGCTGGGCCTGACCCAGCGCATGCTGGACCTGGCGATCGACTACAGCGCGCAGCGCAAGCAGTTCGGCAAGGCCATCGGCGCCTACCAGGCGGTCAAGCACCTGCTGGCCGACGTGGCGATCCAGCTCGAGTTCGCCCGGCCGGTGCTGCTGCGCGCCGCCGCCGCGCTGGCGCACGGCCTTCCCGATGCGGGCCTGCATGTCTCGCACGCGCGCGTGGCCGCCGCGCGCTGCGCGTGGAGCGCGGCGCGCCAGGCCATCCAGGTGCATGGCGCAATGGGCTACACCTGGGAGCTGGACCTGCAGATCTTCACCAAGCGGGCCTGGGCCCTGGCGGGAAGCTGGGGCGACCGTGCCTTCCACAAGGCGCGCATGGGCGCGCACATCCTTGACGGCGCGCATGACATCGGCGCCGGCGCCACCTTCGCCTGAATCCAAAGAGAACCAAGACCATGAAAGACGCCTATATCGTTGATGCCCTGCGCACGCCCACCGGGCGCCGCAAGGGCGGACTGTCGCACATGCACGGCGCCGACCTGGGCGGCTTCGTGCTGGCCGAGCTGGTGCGCCGCAACGGCATTCCCGCCGAGGACTATGACGACGTGGTGTTCGGCTGCGTCGACACCATCGGCCCGCTGGCCGGCAATATTGCCCGCAGCGCGTGGCTGGCTGCCGGCCTGCCGCTGACGGTGCCGGGCGTGACCGTGGACCGCCAGTGCGGCTCCTCGCAGCAGGCCGTGCACTTTGCCGCGCAGGCGGTGATGAGCGGCACGCAGGACGTGGTGATTGCCGGCGGCGTGCAGACCATGACGCAGATCCCGATCTCGTCGGCCATGCTGGCCGGGCAGGCGCTGGGGTTTGCCGACCCGTTCTCGGGCAGCAAGGGCTGGCAGGCACGCTTTGGCGATGCGCCGGTGTCGCAGTTCCATGCCGCGCAGCGCATAGCCGATCACTGGAAGCTGTCGCGCGAGGCGATGGAGGCCTACGCGTTGGCAAGCCATCAGCGCGCCGCTGCGGCCATCGAAGGCGGGCGCTTTGCGCGCGAGATCGTGCCGTGCGAAGGCGTGAAGCATGACGAGACCCCGCGCCCCGATACCACGCTGGCCAGAATGGCCGCGCTGGAACCGCTGATGCCCGGCAGTTCGCTGACTGCGGCCGTGTCCAGCCAGACCGCCGATGCCGCCGCCGCGCTGCTGATCGTCTCGGAAGACGCGCTCAAGCGCTACCAGCTCAAGCCGCGTGCGCGCATCGCACATATGAGCGTGCTGGGAGACGACCCGCTGTGGATGCTGACCGCGCCGATCCCGGCGACCAAACGCGCACTGGAGCGCAGCGGCCTGCGCCTTGCCGATATCGACGTGGTCGAGATCAATGAAGCGTTCGCCTCGGTGGCGATGGCGTGGCTGGCCGAGACCGGCTACGCGGCCGAGCGCACCAACCCCAACGGCGGCGCCATCGCACTGGGCCACCCGCTGGGCGCCACCGGCGCGCGCCTGATGACCACGCTGCTGCACGAGCTGGAACGAACCGGCGGGCGCTACGGCCTGCAGACCATGTGTGAAGGCGGCGGCCTGGCCAACGTCACCATCATCGAACGCTTGTAAGGAGAGCGCCATGGGAATCTGCGACGCACGCACCGTCATCATCACCGGCGCCGGCGGCGGGCTGGGCCGCGCCTATGCGCTGGCCTTCGCCGCCGAGGGCGCCAACGTGGTCGTCAACGACATCCGGCGCGAGGCGGCCGAGGCCGTCTGCGCGGAGATCCGCGCGGCCGGAGGCAGCGCGCTGGCCAGCGCCGACGACATCACGCAGCTGGCCACCGCGCAGCGCATCGTCGATGCCGCGGTCGAGGCCTTCGGCGAGGTCCATGTGCTGGTCAACAACGCCGGCATCTGCCGCGACCGCATGTTTGTCAGCCTGACCGAGGCCGACTGGGACGACGTCATGCGCGTGCACCTGCGCGGCCACTTTTGCCTGGCCAACCTGCTGGCCAAGCGGTGGCGCGATGCCGCCAAGGCCGGCCGTGCCGTCGACGCGCGCATTATCAACACCAGCTCCGGCGCGGGCCTGCAGGGTTCGGTCGGGCAGTCCAACTACGCCGCCGCCAAGGCCGGCATTGCCGCGCTCACGCTGGTGCAGGCCGCCGAGCTGGGCCGCTATGGCATCACCGCCAATGCGCTGGCGCCGGCGGCGCGCACCGGCATGACCGAAGACGTGTTCGCCGACATGATGCGGGCGCCGGAAGACGGTTTCGACTACTACGACCCGGCCAACGTGGCGCCGCTGGTGGTGTGGCTGGGCAGCGCCGCGTCCGCGCAGGTTAACGGGCGCATGTTCGAGGCGGCCGGCGGCATGGTCTCGGTGGCCGACGGCTGGCGCACCGGACCCAGGACCGACAAGGGATCGCGCCGGCAGCCGGCCGAACTGGGCGCAGCCGTGGCGGAACTGCTGGCGCAGGCGCAGCCGCCCCAGCCGGTCTACGGCAGCTGAGCGCGACGGCCATGGACTTCTCCCTGAGCGTCGAACAGCAGATGGTCCGCGACAGCGCGCGCGACTACCTCGCCGCGCACAGCCATTCGGCGGCGGTGCGGCGCGTGACCGAGGCGGGTGCCGCGCATGACGAAGCGCTGTGGCACGCGGTCGCGGGCGAACTCGGCTGGTGCGGCATCGCACTGCCCGAAGCCGTGGGCGGCGCCGGCCTGGGCGCGCCCGGGCTGGTGCTGCTGCAGGAACAGCTGGGCCAGCGCCTGGCCTGCGCGCCGTTCTGGTCCGCCGTGTGCGTGGCCGCGCCCTGGCTGCAGGCCAGCCTGGGCCCGCGTGGCAGCGCGCAGTGGCTGGAGCGGCTGGCCTGTGGCGAGCTGCGTGCCGCCGCGGTGCTGCCGGACGATGGCGGCTGGCAGTACGACGGCGTCGCCATCGGCGCGCAGGCAAGCGCGGATGGCTTCGTGCTGCGCGGCAGCGCTGCCCAGGTGGCCGATGCTGCCGGCGCCGACTGGCTGCTGGTGCCGGCCCGGCTCGAAGACGGCGTGCCTGCGCTGTTCCTGCTGGAACCAGCAGCACTGGCACAGGATGCGCGATTCATGCTGGCGCCGCTCGATACGCTGGACCGCACGCGGCCGCTGGCCGCGCTGCGGCTGGACGGGCTGCCCGTGCCCGCCAGTGCCTGCCTGGCGCGCGCGGACGCGGCGGCCTTCGGCCTGGCCCAGGCCTGGTGGCACGGCAAGCTGATGCTGGCGGCGGAGCAGCTTGGCGCGGCCCAGCAATGCCTGGACCTGACCGTGGCCTATGCCTCGGAACGGATCCAGTTCGGGCGCGCCATCGCCTCGTTCCAGGCGGTCAAGCACCGCTGCGCGCAGATGATGGTGCTGGTCGAGGCGGCGCGCTCGGCGGTGTATGGCGCGGCGCAGGCGTGGGAAACGGGCGAGGTGGCCGATGGCACCGGCATCCGCCTCGACATCGCCGCCGCGTCCGTGGCCGCCGACGATGCCCTGCGCTTCTGCGCGCAGGAGGCCATCCAGTTGCATGGCGGTGTCGGCTTCACCTGGGAATACGACCCCCAGCTCTATTTCAAGCGCGCGCAGGCCGCCAGCCACTGGCTGGGCGGTGCCGGCGCGGCGCTGGCGTATCTCGCAGCAAATGGCCCGCACGCCTGGAGGACAGCATGACAGCGAATCAAGAGGCGGCATTCCGCGCCGAAGTCGCGCAGTGGATGGCCGCCAACCTGGCCGGCGAGTTCGCCTGCCTGAAGCACCGCGGCGGCCCCGGCGACGAAGAGGCCTATCCCGAACTGCGCAAGGCATGGGAGCGCCGGCTGGCCGAAGGCGGCTGGACCGGCCTGGGCTGGCCGCGCGCGCATGGCGGGCGCGAGCTGCCGGTCATGCAGCAGGTGATCTTCCATGAGGAATACGCGCGGGCAGGGGGGCCGGGCCGCATGGGCCATATCGGCGAGGGGCTGATCGGCCCGACCCTGGTCGCCTTCGGCACCGACGACCAGAAGGCGCGCCTGCTGCCCGGCATCCTGAACGGCACCACGTTCTGGTGCCAGGGGTATTCGGAGCCTGGCGCGGGCTCGGACCTGGCCAATGTGCGCACGCGGGCGGAGCGCGATGCGGCCACTGGCGACTGGCTGGTGAGCGGCCAGAAGGTGTGGACCTCGCTCGCGCACGATTCGGACTGGATCTTCGTGCTGGCGCGCTGCGAGCCCGGCTCGCGCGGCAGCAAGGGCCTGATCTTCCTGATGCTGCCGCTGGACCAGCCCGGCATCGAGATCCGGCCGATCCGCCAGATGGGCGGCGGCGCCGAATTCAACGAGGTGTTCTTCGACGGCGCGCGTGCCGCCGCCGCCGATGTGCTGGGCACGCCCGGCGATGGCTGGCGCATCGCCATGGCGCTGCTGGGCTTCGAGCGCGGCATCTCCACGCTGGGCCAGCAGATGCAGTTCACGCATGAACTGGAGTGGGTGGCGCAGGCCGCGCGCGACAACGGCAGCAGCCGCGACGCGCTGGTGCGCCAGCGCATTGCGCGCGCCTGGGCCGGCCTGCGCGTGATGCGCGCCAATGCGCTGCGCATGCTGGCAGGCGCGGCGCAGGCAGGCCAGGACGGCGGCACCGCGCTGCAGCGCGAGGCGCTGATCTACAAGTACTACTGGTCCAACTGGCACCGCGACCTGGGCCAGCTGGCGCTGGACGTGCTGGGCCCGCTGGCCAATGTACTGGACGCCGGCGACACGCGCCGCACGCGGCTGCAGCAGATGGCGCTGTTCTCGCGCGCCGACACCATCTACGCCGGCACCAACGAAATCCAGCTCAACATCATCGCCGAACGCGGCCTCGGCATGCCGCGCGAAGCACGAGGACAGCCATGACCCTGAACACCGAAATCCCCAGCGCCCCGGCCTATGTGCCCGGCCATCAGCTGCTCGCCGGCAAGAGCGTGCTCATCACCGCCGCGGCGGGCGCCGGCATCGGCTTTGCCGCCGCGCGCCGCTGCGCGGAGGAGGGCTGCCGCGCGCTGATGATCTCCGACGTCCACCAGAAGCGGCTGGACGAAGCGGTCGGGCGCCTGCGCGCGGAAACCGGCCTGCAGGCGATTCATGGCCAGCTTTGCGATGTGTCGGATGAAGCGCAGGTGCGCGCACTTGTGGCCGCCGCCGAAGAAGCTTTGGGCGGCACCGACGTGCTGATCAACAACGCCGGCCTGGGCGGCTCGCGCCGCCTAGTTGATATGGACGATGCCGAGTGGTCGCGCGTGATCGATATTTCCCTCACGGGCACCTTCCGCATGACGCGCGCGATGTTGCCGCACATGCAGGCGCGCCGGCGCGGCGCCATCGTCAACAACGCCTCGGTGCTGGGCTGGCGTGCGCAGAAGGAGCAGTCGCACTACGCCGCGGCCAAGGCCGGGGTGATGGCGCTGACGCGCTGCAGCGCGATGGAGGCCGCCGAATTTGGCGTGCGCATCAATGCGGTGGCGCCCAGCATCGCGCTGCACGACTTCCTGAAGAAGTCGGCGCCGGCCGACCTGCTGCGCCAGCTCAGCGAGCGCGAAGCCTTCGGGCGCGCGGCCGAGGTGTGGGAGGTGGCCAATGTGATGGTATTCCTGGCCAGCGACTATGCCTCGTACATGACGGGCGAGGTGCTGCCCGTGAGCAGCCAGCGGGCTTGAAGGGAAACAGTTGGTACCGGGAACAACGCAGGAACCAGACATGCCAAGAATCTTCCGTTCTGCCGAAGACATCCACGCCGCCGTCGGCCAGCGCCTCGGCGAGAGCGCCTGGACCCAGATCACCCAGGAACAGGTCAACCAGTTCGCCAATGCCACCGGCGACCACCAGTGGCTGCACGTGGACCCTGAGCGCGCCGCGCAGGGCCCCTACGGCGCCTGCATCGCGCACGGCTACCTGACACTGGCGCTGGTCAACCAGTTCCTGCCGGAACTGGTCACGGTCGAAGGCATGAAGTGGGGCGTCAACTACGGCTGCGACAAGGTGCGCTTCCCGGCGCCGGTGCGCGTCGGCGCGCGCGTGCGCGGGGTGGGGGAACTGGTCCGGGCCGAGACCCTGCAGGGCGGCGTGCAGTCGGTGGTGCGCATGACCGTGGAAATCGAAGGCGGGGACAAGCCGGCCTGCGTGGCCGAGACCATCAGCCGCTATTACTTCTGAACAGGAATCCAGCATGAAAGAAGCAGTCATTGTCGCCGTCGCGCGCACACCGATCGGCAAGGCCTTCCGCGGTGCCTTCAACGACACCGAGGCCCCGGTGCTGGGCGGCCACGTGGTGCGCGCGGTGGTGGAGCGCGCCGGCGTGGATCCGTCCGAGGTGGAAGATGTGCTGATCGGCGCGGCCGCGCAGCAGGGCACCCAGGGCTACAACCTGGGCCGCCTGTGCGCGGTGGCGGCCGGGCTGCCGGACAGCGTGCCCGGCATGACCATGGACCGCATGTGCGGCTCGGGGCTGATGACGATCGCGGCGGGCGCCCGTGCGATCCAGTGCGGCGAGGCCGACATCATCGTCGCCGGCGGCGCGGAGTCCATCTCGCTGACGCAGACCAAACACAAGAACAGCTACCGCGCCCAGTCCGAAGCGGTGCTGGCGCGGCAGCCGGCAGCCTATATGGCGATGATCGAGACCGCCGAGGTGGTGGCACGCCGCTACGGCATCAGCCGCGCCGAGCAGGATGCCTACGCCTGGCGCAGCCAGCAGCGCACCGCCGAGGCACAGCGGCGCGGTGCCTTCGACGACGAGATCGTGCCGCTGGAAACGCGCCGCGCGCTGTTCGACAAGGCCGGCACCCTGACCGGCCACGAGACCGTTCGGCTTGCGCACGACGAGTGCAACCGGCCCGATACCACGGCCAGCAGCCTGGAGGCGCTGAAGCCGGTCTGGAGCGGCGGACAGGCTGTGGCCGCCGGCGAGCACATCACTGCCGGCAATGCTTCGCAACTGTCAGACGGCGCCGCCGCGGTGCTGCTGATGAGCGCCGACGAGGCCCGCCGGCGCGGCCTGCGCCCGCTGGGCCGCTACCGCGGCATGGCGGTGGCGGGCTGCGCGCCGGACGAGATGGGGATCGGCCCGGTGTTCGCGGTGCCCAGGCTGCTCGCGCGCCATGGCATGACGGTGGCGGACGTGGGCCTGTGGGAGCTGAACGAGGCCTTTGCCTGCCAGGTGCTGTACTGCCAGCAGAAGCTGGGCATCCCGGATGCGCGGCTGAACGTCAACGGCGGTGCGATTTCGATCGGCCATCCGTTCGGCATGTCGGGTGCGCGCATGACCGCGCATGCACTGATTGAAGGCCGGCGCCGCGGCGTGCAGCAGGCGGTGGTGACCATGTGCATCGGTGGCGGCATGGGCGCCGCCGCGCTGTTCGACGTTCTGTAATCACAAGCAGCCCCTGCAGGGACCGGCCCGCAACGAGGCCGACTGCCATCACTCCAACAGGAGGAGACATCATGAAACGACTGATCGGCGTCGCCATGTCGCTGGCCGTGCTGGCCACCGCGGTATGGGCCTTCGCGCCGCGCCCGCTGCCGCCGTTCGCGGCCACGACGCTGCGCCCGGACGGCCTGCAGGTCAACGGCATCGCGCGCGCCGGCGAGCGCCTGGTGGCAGTGGGCGAGCGCGGCCAGATCCTGTTCAGCGACGACCAGGGCCGCAACTGGCGCACGGCCGTCGTGGATCATCCGCAAGGCGCCGCGCTGACCCAGGTGGCCTTTGCCGACAGCCGCCACGGCATGGCGGTCGGGCACAGCGGCTGGATCCTGCGCACCGAAGACGGCGGTGCCCACTGGCAGCAGGTGGCCTTCGACGCGCGCTCGTCCGATCCGCTGCTGGGCGCGTGGGCGCAGGCGGGCGGCCCGTGGTTCGCGGTCGGCAGCTTTGGCCGCTTCCTGGTCTCGCGTGACCAGGGCAGGCACTGGGAGGCGGCCGCAGACAAGGCCATGCAAGACCGCCACCTCAACGGCATTGCCGGCGATGCGCAGGGACGCCTGATGCTGGTCGGCGAAGCCGGCCTGGTGCTGCGCTCGCCCGACGGCGGCAGCCGCTGGGAGGTGGTGAAGTCCCCCTACGAGGGTTCGCTGTACGGCGTGCAGCCGCTGCGCGATGGCGCCTGGCTGGCCTTCGGCATGCGCGGCAACGCCTTGCGCAGCGAGGACTTCGGCGCCACCTGGCAGGCCGCGGACACTGGCCTCAAGACCTCGTTCTTCGGCGGCGTCGAGCTGCCCGATGGGCGCATCGTGCTGGCC
The DNA here is from genome assembly GCF_059419025.1 of Cupriavidus sp. GW821-FHT07C08. Lineage (NCBI taxonomy): Bacteria > Pseudomonadati > Pseudomonadota > Betaproteobacteria > Burkholderiales > Burkholderiaceae > Cupriavidus > Cupriavidus sp. GW821-FHT07C08. Next base: position 121,474 of record NZ_JBWKQZ010000006.1, on the reverse strand, counting down.
GGGCAGGGTGGCACGCTGGTGATGTCCGCCGACGGCGGGCGCCACTTCACCGCCTTGCCCGCCGGCAGCCCGCAGACCCTGGCCGCGCTGGCCCCTGCCGGCAAGGACAAGCTGGCGCTGGGCGGCAATGGCGGCCTTGCCGGCGCCACGCTCGCCGCCAACCCCCGCTGACCCCGCCTGACCCTGGCTTACCGAATGCGAGAACGATCATGACCCGCCCCCATTCCTCCGGCCGCCTGGGCCGCCTTGTCGATGCCTGCGCCAGCCTGCTGATGCACCGGCGCCGCCTGCTGCTGGTGCTGTGCCTGGCCGTGACCGTGGCGCTGGGCGTCTCGGCCACGCGGCTGCGGCTCGATCCCGGCTTCAACAAGATGATTCCGCTGCAGCACCCGTACATGCAGGTGTTCACCAAGTACGCGAGCACCTTCTCCGGTGCCAATACGGTGCTGCTGAGCCTGCGCTGGAAGGGCGACGGCGACATCTACAACGCGGCCTTCATGGACAAGCTGCGCCGCGCTACCGATGACGTGTTCTTCATCCCCGGCGTGGACCGCTCGCGCGTGTTCTCGCTGTTCACGCCCAATGTGCGCTACACCGAGGTGACGGAGGCGGGCTTCCGCGGCGACGTGGTGGTGCCGGGGCGCTTTTCCGGCACGCCGGCCGAGCTCGACAAGGTGCGCCGCAACGTGGCGCGCTCCGGCCAGATCGGCCGCCTGGTCAGCAACGACCTGAGGTCCGCGCTGATCCGCGCGGAATTGCGCGAGACCGATCCGGCCACCGGCAAGACCATCGACTACGGTTCGGTCGCGCGCCAGCTGGAGAAGATCCGCGGGGAATTCAGCGGCACCGACGTCGAGGTCAATATCGTCGGCTTTGCCAAGCTGGTAGGCGATGTGGAAGAGGGCATCGCCGGCGTGATGGGCTTCTTCGCGCTGGCCTTCGCCGTGACCGCGCTGCTGCTGTGGCTGTACACGCGCTCGCTGCGCATCACGCTGCTGTCGCTGGTGGTGGCGCTGCTGCCCGTGGCCTGGCTGCTGGGCCTGCTGCCGCTGCTGGGCTACGGCATCGATCCGATGTCGATCCTGGTGCCGTTCCTGATCTTTTCGATCGGGGTCTCGCACGCGGTGCAGATGACCAATGCCTGGAAGCAGGAGGTGGTGCAGGGACATGGTGCGCTCGACAGCGCCAGCGCGGCCTTCCGCAAGCTGTTCATCCCCGGCACGGTCGCGCTGCTGACCAACGCGCTCGGGTTCATGGTCATCATGCGCATCGAGATCGACATCGTGCGCGAGCTTGGCATCACCGCCTGCCTGGGCGTGCTGCTGATGATCGTGACCAACAAGGTGTTCCTGCCGATCCTGCTGTCGTACACGCGGCTGGAGCCGTCGGCGCTGGCATCGGCGCAGGCCCGGCGCGCGCACGGAACCGGCGGGCTGTGGCAGAAGTTCGGCGCGCTGGCGCGTCCGGGCCCGGCGCTGGGCGTGTTCGTGGCTGCGCTGGCGCTGCTGGCGGCCGGTGCCATCGATTCGCGCGGCCTCAAGATTGGCGATGTCGGCAGCGGCGCTCCGGAACTGCGCGCGGATTCGCGCTACAACCGCGATAGCGCCAGCATCGTGAGCCAGTACAACATCGGCTCGGATGCACTGACGGTGGTGGTGGAACCCACCGGCTTCGACGACGGCTGCCTGCACTACCCGGTGATGAGTGCGGTGGAACGCTTCGAGATGCATATGCGCGGCGTGTCTGGCGTGCAGTCGGTGGTGAGCGTGTCATCGCTGGCCAAGGTGGTGATCGGCGCCTACAACGAGGGCAACCCGCGCTGGGAGGCACTGCCGCGCAGCAGCGAGGGCCTGAGCCAGGGTGCCAAGGCCTTCGACCCGGACAACGGTATGAACACCTCGAACTGCCAGGCCATCCAGGTGCTGATCTACACCGCCAACCATGAGGGCGCCACCATCGCCCACATCATCCGCGAGATCCGCCGCTTCACCGCCGCCGACAAGACCCCCAACGTGGCGTTCCGCCTGGGCGGGGGCAATATCGGCGTGATGGCGGCCACCAATGAGGCCGTGGAAGAAGCCGAAGTGACCATGCTGCTGTCGATCTTCGGTGCGATCACGCTGCTGTGCCTGCTGACGTTCCGCTCGTGGCGCGCGGTGCTGTGCATCATCGTGCCGCTGACGCTGGTGTCGGTGCTGTGCAATGCGCTGATGGCGCGGCTTGGCATCGGCCTGAAGGTGTCGACGCTGCCGGTCATCACGCTGGGCGTGGGCGTTGGCGTGGACTACGGCATCTACCTGTATGAGCGCATCCAGCACCAGATCCGCGAGGAAGGACAGGCCTTGCCGCAGGCCTTTGCCGAGGCCATGCGCCAGCGCGGTTCGGCGGCGCTGTTCACGGCGTTGACGATGTGCATCGGGGTGGGTACCTGGGCCTTTGCCGCGCTCAAGTTCCAGGCCGACATGGGGATCCTGCTGGCCTTCATGTTCCTGGTGAACCTGTTCGGCGCGGTGTCACTGCTGCCGGCGCTGGCTGCGTGGCTGGGGGTGGAGGAAGAGGAGCGTGCGCGCGTGGCCGCCGGTGGTGCCGGTGGCGCCGCGCGCGGCGAGACGGTGCCGCCTGCGCACGCCCTGAAATCCGACGCGGTGTAAGGCCGATGACCCGGAGAGACAGCATGCACGATCACCAGGCTTACGCGGCGGCGGCATTCACGCCGGTCCGCATCGGCCCGCTTACACTGCGCAACCGCTTGATCAAGGCCGGCGCCAACGAGGGCATGACGCCGCATGGCCTGCCGACCCAGGCCCTGGTCAGGCACCACCGCGAGCTTGCCGCGGGCGGCGTGGGCATGACCACGGTGGCGTATGCGGCGGTGGCCGACGACGGCCTGACTTTTTCGCACCAGCTCAGCATGCGCCCGGAGCAGGTTGCGCCGCTGCGCGTGCTGACCGATGCCGTGCATCGAGAAGGCGCGGCGGCCTGCCTGCAGATCACCCATGCGGGCTCGTTCACCACCATGCGCCACGGCGGCAGCCGCGCGCCGGGCAGTGCTTCGTCCGGACTCAATGCCTTTGGCATGCTGCACGGCGTGTATTTCCAGCGTGCCATGCGCGAGGCGGACATGACACGCGTGGCCGGCCAGTTTGCCGCGGCGGCGCGGCTGGCGCGCGAAGCCGGCTTCGACGCGGTGGAAATCCACATGGGGCACGGCTACCTGCTCAACCAGTTCCTGTCGCCGCTGAGCAACCGGCGGCGCGATGCATTCGGCGGCAGCGTGGAGAACCGCACCCGCTTTCCGGCCGCGGTACTGCGCCAGGTGAAGGACGCGGTCGGCGCCGAGCTGGCGGTCTGCTGCAAGCTGAGCGTCAGCGATGACGTGCCGGGCGGCAACGAACCCGCGGATTCCGCCGTGACCGCGCGCCTGCTGGAGGCGGAAGGCGCCGACCTGCTGACCCTCAGCGGCGGGCGCAACGTCGAGAGCCCGTGGGCGCTGTTCGGCAGCCCCATGCCCACGGCGCAGATGAAGGCCGCCGCACCGACCGCGGTGGCGCGCTTCGGCATCACCATGCTGGAAAAGCGCACGCCGCGCGCGCTGGCCTTTCGCGAGCTGTACTTCCTGGAAGCGTCGCGCGTGGTGCGGCGGGCGGTGCGCATGCCGCTGGCCTATATCGGCGGCGTCAAGTCGATCGGCAATGTCGCGCAGCTGATGGAAGAGGGCTTCGACTGCGTCGCGCTGGCGCGCGCGCTGATCCACGATCCCGCGCTGGTCGCCAACTGGCGCAGCGGCGCGGTGGCGCGTTCGGCCTGTGACAGCTGCAATGGCTGCGTGGCCCGGATCTACGATCCGGCCGGCGTCAGTTGCGTGCACGGCCCGGGCAATGATCCGGCGCTGACGAAAATTGCCGCGCTGCAGTAGTCCGATGGGACGATGAGCCGCCGGCCAGACGCTCTTATCTTGAAGGTCCCACGGGAATTCAAGGAGACAGACGCCATGACCGCTGACGGCAACCAGACTGGCTACAAGACCGGCTACAAGATCGAATCACGCCCGCCCGAGGCCCGCTACGCGCGCGGCTGGCATTGCCTCGGCCTGGCCGATGGCTACCGCGACGGCGTGCCGCACACGCTGAATATCTTCGGCCGGCGCCTGGCGGCGTTTGCCGACTCGACCGGCGCGATTCGCGTGATCGACGGTTACTGTCCGCACATGGGCGCAGACCTGAGCACCGGCACCGTGCAGGGCGACAATCTGGTCTGCCCGTTCCACGGCTGGCAGTGGGGCGGCGACGGCGGCTGCAAGTCCATCCCCTACTGCAAGCGCGTGCCGCCCAAGGCCCGCGTCGGCGCGTGGGAGACCTGCGAGCAGAACCGGCTGCTCTTCATCTGGCACGATCCCGAAGGCCGCCCGGCACCCCCCGAGGTGGCGATTCCGCGCATCGAGGCCTGCTTCTCGGCGGAGTGGTCGGACTGGGCCATCGACGAGATGCTGATCCGCACCAATTGCCGCGAGCTGGTCGACAATATCTCCGACATGGCGCATTTCGGCACGGTTCATGGCGCGCCGGTGGACTATTTTGCCAACTTGTTCGAAGACCACAAGGCCACGCAGCTGATGATTGGGCGCAGTGCCCGGCTCTCGGGCGATGCGCAGCTGACGGCGCTGTCCACGTACTTCGGGCCCGCGTACCACATCACCGAGATGATCGGACAGATGGGCGACCAGCAGATCCACTCGATCCTGCTCAACTGCCATGTGCCGATCGACCTCAACAGCTTCGCGCTGCGCTACGGCGTGCTGGTGAAGAAGATCCCGGGGCTGTCCGAGGAACAGAACCGTGCCATGGCGCAAGCCTATGTGGAGCAGGCCAAACAGGCCTTCTACGAGGACGTGGCGATCTGGGACAGCAAGATCCGCATCGACAACCCGCTGCTGTGCGAAGGCGACGGGCCGATCTACCAGATGCGTGACTGGTACCAGCAGTTCTACACGGACGTGGAACAGGTGCGGCCGTCCAGCGTGGCGCGGCGCACGTTCGAGCTGAACCCGGGCAACATCGAGCCGCCGGCGCTGCGGCATGTGTTCGAGGCCTGATGGCAACCGTCACGGAACCTCGCACCATGAAAACCGTAGTCATTACCGGTTCCGCATCCGGCATGGGTGCGGCCGTGCGCCAGCGCATGCTCGCGGACGGCTGCCGGGTCATCGGCATCGACCGGCGCGATGCCGACATCCTTGCCGACCTGTCCAGCCCGCAGGGCCGCGCTGCCGCGATTGACGCCGTACTGTCGCGGTCGGGCGGCCGCATCGACCAGCTGGTCTGCTGCGCCGGTCTGGGCCCGCATGTCGAGCCCGCCACGCTGGTGGCATCGGTCAACTACTTCGGCGTGGTGGCGCTGCTGGATGGCCTGTTCGAGGCGCTGCGCCAGGGCTCGGATCCGTGCGCCGTGGTGGTGTCGTCCAGTTCGGCCACGCTCCAGTCCTGGGAGGGCAGCCCGCTGCGGGATGCCTACCTTGCCGGCGACGAGCCCGGCGTGCGTGCGATGGTGGCAGCCGCCGCGGCGGCGGAAGCCACCCGGGACCAGGCTGGCTATATCGCCTATGCCAGCTCCAAGCATGCGGTGGCGGCGGCCGCGCGGCAACGTGCGGCCGCGTGGGGCCAGGCCGGCGTGCGCCTCAACGTGGTCGCGCCGGGCGCGGTGGAAACGCCGCTGCTGCAGGCCGGCCTGAAGGACCCGCGCTATGGCGATGCCATCCGCGATTTCCTGCCGCCGCTGGGGCGCCGCGCCCAGCCGGAAGAGGTGGCCGCGCTGATCGCGTTCCTTTGCGGGCCGCAGGCTGCCTACATCCATGGCAACGTGGTGTTTATCGACGGCGGCCTGGATGCCGCGCAGCGTCCGCTGAACTTCTGATCTCCTGGTCAATGGGGCATCCACCGCGGCTCGCGGCGGATGCCCCATTTTTATTCGATGGCGTTCCGGACTTACGCGACCACGACATCGTCCTGCATCCGGCGCTCGCGTTCGCCGGGATCAGGGCTTCCATCTCGAGGTAGAAGCAACCGGCGCAGCCCGGGTTGCAATCGGAGCGGCTGGGCTTTGCCATGCAAAAACCCCCAAAAGTTGTCTCCAACTTTTGGGGGTCAGTTCAGGGCGGGGAGCGCGACCGGGCGCCAAAGGCTGCGCCCGGCCGGATATCACGATGGGATCAGGTACCCGATCCGCGCGCGGCGTCCGGGGAGAAAAACGCCTCGTTGAATTCCGGACTGTTGTTCAGCGTTGCCATCGGGCCTTCGTTGGTCAGGCGGTCGGCCAGGTAGGCACCCGAAATCAGGTCATGGTAGAACACCGTGGTCGGATAGTAGCGGCGTGCATCATAGGCGTACACCGAGGCCTGGAGATTGGTGCGCCACAACTGGCCGCGGCCATCGTAGTTGTCGGCCGCCAGGGCGAGCCAGCTGTCTTCGTCGAGATACAGCACGCGCTTCGCATACTGGTGCCGGAAACCGGACTTGAGCGTTGCTTCCAGTACCCATACCCGATGCGGTTCATAGCGCATGACGTCCGGATTGGCATGGCCATTCGTGAGGAGCTCCTTGTACTTGACGGAAGTGCTCAGCAGCTTGTAGTTGTGGTACGGGACGAAGATCTCCTTCTTGCCGACGATCTTCCAGTTGTAGCGCTCGCCCGAGCCGTTGAAGAGCCGGTCGTCGTCCACGGTGCGGAAGCCGCCGGGGCCCTGGGGCTGGTCAAAGCCGAATTCCGGCGCCTGGCGCACCCGCCGCGTGCCCGGGTTGTAGATCCACGTGCGGTTGGTGTCAGAACCCTCCTGGTCCCAGACCGCGTAGCCAACGATCACCTGGCCGCGGTCACGCAACGGCAGGTCAGTGGCGGTGCGGAAGAAGGAGCGCTCGTTGATGGCGTTGTGCGGGTCGAACTTGCCGTTGTTGCGCGGCGACAGGATGCTGTATGAGACGCGCCCCCACGCAATCGAGCCGTTCGGATAGACCACGGCCTGGTCGAACTGCGCTTTCTCGGTGCCGATAGCCGACGAGAAGCGCTGGTTCCACAACAGCTCCATCGCGGTTTTCGGAATCGGGTAGGGAACCTGGGGTCCCGCTTCCTTCAGGCCGTTGGCATCGCTCGTCATGCTGACGGTGGCGGCGTAGGTGCGGATGTCCTTGTAGACCGCGTCCTCATACCGGAAGTCGCGATGGCTGGGGTAGACCGGCATCTTGAAGCTGTCGGGGTACTTCTTGAACAACGCCTTCTGCCCGTCGCTGAGCCGCTCGGCATACTGCGCCATGTTCTGCGCGGTGATGACGAACAGCGGCTTCTCATCGGCATACGGGTCCGGGTAGCGTTCGCCGCGCTGGTATTTGACATGGGCCGGCGTGCCCAGCCACTTGCCGGACCACGCCGGGACCTCGCCGTCCTTGCTGGCGGCACGCTCGGCGCCCATCGGCGTGAGGGGGCCATCCAGTTGCTTGAGTTCCTCCGGGGTGACCTTCGCCCACGATGCCGCCGCCAGGGCCATGCTGGTGAGCAGCAGGCCACCGCGTATCAGTTGTCTTGTGCTGGATTTCATTGAAGTCTCGCTCCTTGTAAAGAGGAATTGCCGGCGCTGGCTGTGCCTGTGCCTGTGGTGACAGCGTAGTGATGGCGCGGCCGCGGGGAATCGTTGGAACGGACTAGTGGATTTCCCTAGCCTCCGGCGTGGCGGAGGGGGGCGGAAACAATCCGGGTGGCGTGCCAGCATCCCGCGAGGATTGCGGGAGCGTACCGGGGCGGTATGGGAAGGGGAGGGGGAGCGGGAGCTGAAACGGCGCGAGGCCGGGCAAGTGCCCGGCCTCGCGCCAGCGTGCGGCCAGCGGCCGCAGCCAGGGTCAGGCTTCCATCACTTCGCCGAAGCGCTGCAAGTGGTAGTCGCTGTCGCCCAGCAACTGGTCCAGCATGGTCAGGCGCTTGAAGTAGTCGCCCACGGACAGCTCATCCGTCATGCCCATGCCGCCATGCAGCTGCACGGCCTGCTGGCCGACGAAGCGTCCGGCACGGGCCAGCGTCACCTTGGCCGCGGACAGCATGCGGCGGCGCGCGGCGGGATCGGCCTCGTCCAGCGCCTGGACTGCGACGTAGGCCATCGACAGCGCCAGTTCCTTCTGCACCAGCATGTCGGCCATGCGGTGCTGCAGTGCCTGGAAGCTGGCCAGCGGCTTGCCGAACTGCTGGCGCGTGCCCAGGTATTCGGCGGTGATCTCGATCAGCTTTTCCATGGCGCCGGCGCCCTCGGCGCACAGCGCGGCAACGCCGTGCTCCAGGCCCACGCCCAGCGCGGCCAGGCCGTCGGCGGGCTCGCCCACCAGCGCGCTGGCCGGCACGGTCACGTCCTGCAGCGACAGGTCGGCGGCGCGCAGGCCGTCGATGGTGGGATAGGCGGTGACGCCCAGGCCCTTGCTGTCGCGCGGCACCAGGAACAACGCAATCTCATTGCTGCCGGCCACGCGCGCGGTCAGCAGGTAGGCGTCGGCGGCGGCGCCGTGCCAGACCACGCTCTTGATGCCGTTGAGCACGTAGCCGTCGCCGCTGCGCTCGGCGCTGGCGCGGGCCGATTCCGGGCGGTAGCGGGTGGTCGGCTCCAGGTAGGCCAGCGTGACGATGCGCTCGCCCGAGGCGATCGCGGGCAGCCATTCTTCCTTCTGCGCGGCGCTGCCGTGGGCGGCCAGGATGGCCGCGGCCATCACGCCGCTGGGCGTGACCGGCTCCAGCACCAGGCCGCGGCCCAGTTCGCGCTGCACCACCAGTTGGCTGGCGGGCCCTTCGCCGAAGCCGCCGAAGTCGGCCGGCACGGTCAGGCCCAGCACGCCCATTTCAGCGAGCTTGTTCCACATCCCGCGATCCAGGCTTGCGCCTGCGCGCGCGCTCTTGCGGCGGGCCTCGAAGGTGTATTCGGTATCGATGAAGCGACGCAGGCTGTCCGCCAGCATCTGTTGCTCTTCGCTGTAGGTGAAGTCCATGTCAGCTATCCCTTCAGAAACCCAGGATCATCTTGGAGATGATGTTCTTCTGCACTTCGGTCGCGCCGCCGTAGATCGAGGTCTTGCGCATGTCGTAGTAGGTGGAGGCGGCAGGGGCGGCCCACTCAGGGCCCGCCACCGGCTGCGTCGCGCCCGGCTCAAGCCAGTCAGGCGAATACGGCCAGGCGTTCGGGCCGGCCACTTCCATCATCAGCATGCCCAGGTCCTGCTGCACCTCGGAGCCGCGGATCTTGACGATCGAGGCCTCGGGGCCGGGGGTGCCGGCGGCCTGCGTGGCGACGCGCAGCAGCAGCATTTCCAGCGCCATGATGTCCATCTCGACGCGGGCGATCTTGTCACGCATGCGCACGTCTTCGATCAGCGGGCGGCCGGCGCCGTCGGTGGCCTGGCTGGCGTAGTGCTTGAGCAGGCGCAGCTCGCGGTGGCAGTGGCCGATGCCGGCAATGCCGGTGCGCTCATGGCCGAGCAGGTACTTGGCATAGGTCCAGGCGCGGTTCTCTTCGCCGACCAGGTTCTCGACCGGCACTTCCACGTCTTCGAACCATGTCTCGTTGACGTCATGGCCACCGTCGAGCGTCTTGATCGGGCGCACCGTCACGCCGGGCGACTTCATGTCGATCAGCAGCATCGAGATGCCTTCCTGGGCCTTGGCCTCCGGGTCGGTGCGCACCAGGCAGAAGATCCAGTCGGCGAAGTGGGCCATGGTGGTCCAGGTCTTCTGGCCGTTGACGATGTACTTGTCGCCCTTGCGCACCGCGCGCGTCTTCAGCGAGGCCAGGTCGGAGCCCGAGCCCGGCTCGGAGTAGCCCTGGCACCAGAAGTCGTCGATATTGGGGATGCGCGGCAGGAAGCGCTGCTGCATCTCGGGGCTGGCGTACTTCATCAGCACCGGCCCGATCATGGTCAGGCCGAACGGCAGCAGGCGCGGCGCGCCGGCGCGGAAGGTCTCGATCTCGAAGATCAGGCGCTGCAGCGCGGTCCAGCCGGTGCCGCCCCATTGCCTGGGCCAGGTCGGCGCACCCCAGCCGCGGGCCTGCAGGATGCGGTGCCAGCGGATGTAGTCGTCCTTTTCCACGCGCTGGTGGTTGAGTACCTTGTTGCGGATGTCTTCCGGCAGGCTGGCCTGCGCGAATGCGCGGACCTCCTCGCGGAAGGCCTGTTCCTCGGCGGTGAAACGCAAATCCATCTGAATGTCCCCTGTGGTACGCGGGCCGCGCGGCGCTTCTTGCTCTGCCTGGTTGTGCGGTGCGTCAAAGCGGCGGCCCTCACTGTGCCGGCCGATTGTAGGGGCCGGGCGCGATTCCTTGCTTCATCAATGATAAAGCCGTCCTTCGTGGAGGCGGAACCACCTGCGCCGGGTGGTGGGGGCGAACCGCGGCTGGCCAGTGGCGTTGACGAACACGGCCTTAGCCAATTCCAAATAGCGGGTGCGCGGGGCTTGCCGCAAACTGACACGGTCTGTTCATGTGCGGTTGGGTGCATTCCGCCGCATATCCGACTCAGCCTGCATCGAGAGACCCACCAGCACCATGTCTTCCTTCCGCCCCGAATACATCCACGACATCCCCCGCTACTGGGCCGCGCAGACGCCCGACGCGCCGTGCCTGCACGAGAACGGCGCCGTCATCAGCTACGGCGAGCTGTGGGGGCGCATCGAGGCCGCCCGCGACTGGCTGGCGGCGCAGGGCGTGGGCGAGGGCGACCGCGTGATGGTGGTCGGCGAGAACTGCAACGAGATGGTGGTCACGCTGTTCGCCAGCAGCCTGCTGCACGCCTGGCCGATCCAGGTCAACGCGCGCCTGTCCGCGCGCGAGATCGACAATATCCGCGATCATGCGCAGCCGGAGCTGGTGCTGTTCACCGGCCATGTCTCCGACGTGGCCGCGGCGCACGGCGAGCGGCTGGGCGCACAGGCCACCGGCTGCCCGGTGTTCGACGCTGGCATGCGGGTGGTGCGCGCGGCAACCCCGCCGCAGCGCGAGCCGGCCGGGCTGGCCCGCAGCGTCGCCACGCTGATCTATACCTCCGGCACCACCGGCGCGCCCAAGGGCGTGATGGTGCCGCATGCGGGCCTGACGCAGTTTGCGCGCATCTCCGCCACCTCGCGCGACATGGGCCAGGCCGACGTGGCCTACGGCGCCTTGCCGATGTCGCATATCTTCGGCATTGCCACGGTGCTGATGGCCACGCTGTATGCCGGCGCCAGCCTGTTCCTGCGCCCGCGCTTCGACGCCAATGAAGTGTTCGAGTCGCTGGCGTCGCCCGGCGTCACCATCCTGCAGGGCGTGCCGACCATGTTCACGCGCATCATGGCGGTGGCGCCCACCGTCGGCGCGAAGCCCGGCGCCTATCCGCGCCTGCGCTACCTCTATACCGGCGGCGCGCCGCTGGACCCCACGCTCAAGCGCGAGGTCGAAACCCTGTTCGGCCAGGCGCTGCACCATGGCTATGGCATCACCGAATACGCCGGCTCGCTCTTCATCACGCGCATGGAAGCCCCGCGCGCCGACTGCTCGGCCGGCTATATCGTCGAAGGCGTTGAGATCGAGATCACCGATGCCGAAGGCAAGGTGCTGCCCGCCGGCGAGCGCGGCCAGATCCGCGTGCGCGGCCCGGGCGTGATGCTGGGCTACTACCGCAACCCCGAGCAGACCGCCGAGGCGCTGCTGCCCGGCGGCTGGCTCAACACCGGCGACCTGGGCTACCTGGATGCCGACGGCGCACTGTTTATCTCCGGCCGCTCCAAGGACCTGATCATCCGCTCCGGCTTCAACGTCTACCCGATCGAGGTCGAGTCGGTGATCAATGCCTTCCCCGGCGTGCGCCAGTCGGCCGTGGTCGGACGCACCACCGCCGACGGCAACGAGGAAGTGGTGGCCTTCATTGAAATGCAGGACGGCGCCGAGCTTGACCGCAAGGCTCTGGACACCTACCTGCGCGAGAGCCTGGCCCCGTACAAGCGCCCCGCCGAGGTCCGCACCGTCGACGTGATTCCGACCACGGCGAGCGGCAAGCTGCTCAAGCAGCCGCTGCGCGCCATGCTCGATTAAGCGCCCGCCGGGCCTGCTGGCCCCGGCCAATATCAGCCATACCTGGAGGAGACAACAATGAAGACATGGACGACACTGGCAGCCCTGACCGCCACGCTGCTGCTGCAGGGCGCGGCGTGGGCCGCCGACGCCTACCCGTCGCGGCCGGTCAAGCTGCTGGTGGGCTACGCGCCGGGCGGCCCGGTCGACACCGCCGCGCGCATCTACGCCGAGCAGCTCGGGCGCGCGCTCAAGCAGCCGGTGGTGGTGGACAACCGTGCGGGCGCCAGCGGCGCGATCGCCGCCGACATGACCGCCAAGGCGGCGCCGGACGGCTACACGCTTTATTTCGTCGCCAGCCCGACCATGACCATGACGCCGCTGATCCAGCACTCGGTCAATTTCAATCCGGTCAAGGACTTTACCTATATCGGCCTGATCACCGACTACACCAACGTGCTGCTGGTGAACAAGGACTTCCCGGCGAAGAACGTGGGCGAGCTGGTCGACTACGCGCGCAAGCACCCTGAGGGGGTTTCGTTCGGCTCGGCCGGCATTGGGGCATCGAACCATCTGTCCGCGGAACTGCTGGCTCAGATGAACAACGTGAAGATGCTGCATGTGCCGTACAAGGGCAATGCGCCGGCCATGGCTGACGTGATGAGCGGCAAGGTCACGTTCATGTTCGATATTACTGGCACGGCCATCGGGCATATCAACGGCGGCAAGGTGCGCGCGCTGGCGGTTACGTCGAAGACCCGCAACCCGGCGCTGCCGAACGTGCCGACCATGATCGAGTCGGGGCAGAAGGACTATGACCTGACTGGCTGGTATGCGCTGGTGGGGCCGCAGAAGTTGCCGGCGGATGTGGTGGACAAGCTGGTCAAGGCGCAGAAGGCGGTTGGGGAGGATGCTGCTTTCCGGCAACGGATGACGGCTGGGGGGTATGACGTCAATATCAGCACGCCGAAGGCGCTGGGGGATCGGATTCAGCGGGAGCTGGCGTTGTGGGGTGGGGTGGTGAAGGCGGCGAAGATTCAGGCGGATTGAGGGGGGAGGGGCTTGGGGGGCTGGTTCGATGTTGTCGTAGGTCGACGGCCCTGTTCCGCCCTGCTGGGCGGGTTACTTTCTGTCCGAGCGACAGAAAGTAACCAAAGAGCGCGTCGCCTGGGCGGCTGGCCATAAATTGCACGGCGTTGGTGGTTCAAGCGGTGGTGCTTGCCGTTTTGCGTGGTTGCCCGTTCGACCCAGCTACGCTCCCTGTCCGGTGCCTGCGTCCGCGGACTATTGGACGAACCCGACTTTAGTCTATTGGCAACCTGCTAATCAGGTTATCGGTGGGACGCCTTCGGCTGCGCTGCGCGCACTCAGTATCGCAGGTCAAGTGCCCTGGCACGGAGTGCATCGCTGCGCTCGCACCGCGCCGTCGCCAATGATGCCGGACCAAAAGCGCAAGCCAGAACGCGGTCGTCGGCGCTACCACGTTAGGGCCGGCGCGAAGCGCAGCCGAAGGCGTCCCACCGACGCGGTGGTTAGCAGGCTGCCAATGGCCTAAAGTCGGGTTCGTCCAATAGTCCGTGGACGGAGGCACCGGACAGGGTGCGTAGCAGGGTCGAACGGGCAACCACATCGAACGGAAATCACCGCCGCCCGAACCACCCACGCCGTGGAATGGATGGCCAGCCGCCGAGGCGACGCGTTTTTGGTTACTTTTGTCGCTCGGACAAAAGTGACTCGCCCCTTTAGGGGCGAAACCGGGGCCTCTCCAAGAGCCACCACCACAAATCTGCCGAAGTACCTTCTTGAATGCCATCAAGGCATCGCCTGTAAACCGTGATGCGTGCCTTCGCCAAGGCGTGGAGTTCTCCGCTCTGTGGACATTGGCAACTGACGCTTAACTTAGCGTATCGATCCTTCACAATCTGCGCCTTGATTGTGAACGGCAGGGTTCTCTAGACTGGATGGGCTCCTGATACAGCAGGAGCCGGGAGTGAGAGCCCGGTCCACGCTACCTCGTCTTCTACACTATGGAGGTCAGCAATGCACCAGTCCAACATCGAACCCGACGCCTTCACCCCACCCCGACTCGATGATTCCCTTTCCGCGGTTCAGTCCCGAAACCCGCCGTGCAGCGCGTGAGGACGCGCTGCCTGTTCCTCGGCAACTCTTGCTATTGAATCTCTTGGATCAAGCCGATGCGGTTGCGCGAGGCACGGCCTGCGTACTGACGTTGGTTACGCACAGCGAATGTGACGCACAGGAAGAGGGGAGCGTAGCCTTGCAGCCGGCTACGTTGGATGCCTTGCGAGGGCTCTGCCGGGCCTCTCTTGGATTGCTGGCCGACAGGGTAGAAGAGGTCGCGGAGGGAATTGAGGAGGCGATGGTCGGGTAACCAATCGCGGTCGGTCGCTGATTCACTGAGATGGCAGGCCCCGCTGGTGTCAATTGTGGGCACCGCAGGACTTGACCGACCGTTTGTGTGCCCCCTCTCCCGCAAGCGGGAGAGGGGAGCAAACCAGCGGAGCAGATAAGGCTTCAGGCTCTTAACCTTCCACTTCCGCCCACCCCTGCATCGCCTGCCCGCCGGCATCATCCCCCGTCCACAGCACCAGCCGCCCAGGTTGCGCCGGATCGGCCGCGCCACCGACGATGATGGTGTCCTGGTCGAACAGCGGCGCCAGCCCGCGGAAGCCAAAGCGGCGCACGCGCGCCTGCGGTTGCTCGCGTGCCACCAGGTCCAGCATCAGCATCGCCTGCATCGGCCCGTGCACCACCAGGCCGGGATAGCCCTCGACCTCGCGCGTGTACTGGCGGTCATAGTGGATACGGTGGCCGTTGAAAGTCAGTGCCGAGTAGCGGAACAGCATCACCGGGTCTGCCTGCAGCGTGCGCTGCCACTGCGCGGTCTGCTCCAGCCGCGGGCGCGGCGGCTGCGGCTTGGACGGGTCGGGCATGGCGCGGTAGACGATATCGTGGCGCTCGTTGACCGCGGTCTTGCCGTTGACGGTCAGCTCGTGATCGACGGCGACAAACCACAGTTCACCGGTGCGCCCGGTCTTGTACTGCACGTCCTTGATGGTGGAGGTGCGCGTGACGGTATCGCCGATATGCAGCGGATGGCTGAAGGTCAGCTCGCTGCCGGCCCACATGCGGCGCGGCAGCGGTACCGGCGGCATGAAGCCGCCCAGGGTGGGATGGCCGTCGCGTCCGAGTTCACGCTGCGGCGCGCGCGGCAGGAAGTAGAGCCAGTGCCACAGCGGCGGCAGCGGGCCGGCGGCAACGGCCTCGGGGTCGAGGTCGAAGGTGGCGGCGAGGCCGGTCACCGGTTCCGGCGACAGCGTTTCGGTGCGCGATTCGCTGCGGCCGATCCAGCCGCGCAGGCGTTCGAGTTCAGGAGTGGCGTCAGTCATGACAGTAGGCCTTGTAGTGCGTGAAGGTTGTCGGGCGGCGGGTTATTGCGCCAGTGCCAGCAGCCGGCGGGCCTGCTCGATCACGGGCCGGTCCACCATCTTGCCATCGACCTGCACCGCATGGCTGCCGCTGGCGGTAGCTTCCAGCACGCGGCGGGCCCAGTCGAGCTGCTCGGGGCTGGGCAAGAAGCCTGCGCGCACCGCGCCCAGCTGGGCGGGGTGGATGCAGAGCTTGCCCGCAAAGCCGAGTTCGCGCGCATAGGCAACGTCGCTGGCCAGCACGGCTTCATCTTTCAGTGCGGTGGTCACGCCGTCTACCGGCGGCGGCAGCCCGGCCACGCGTGAGGCCAGCACGATGCGCGCGCGCGCAAAGGCGAGCGCGTCGCGCGTATGGCTGCAGCCCAGGTCGACCGCATAGTCGAGCGAGCCGAAGGCAAGACGTGCGACGCCGGTGGCCACGGCGTCGATCTGATGCAGGCCCAGCGCGGTTTCGATGATCGCGACCAGCTCGCCCTGCGGGTTGATCGCATGCAGGGCCTGCGCGATGGTGGCCAGCGCGGCGGCATCTTCTGCCTTGGGCACCAGCAGGCCGGCCAGCGCGGTGCCCGGCGGCAGCGCGCGCAGCCAGGCCAGGTCGGCGGCAAACGATGGCGAGGCGCTGTCGTTGATGCGGACAAAGGCGTTGGCGGCCGGCTGGCCGGCCAGCCAGGCAGCGATGGCTTCGCGCGCGGCGGGCTTGGCGTCCGGATGGACCGCGTCCTCGAGGTCCAGGATCATCACATCGGGGCCGGCGGCCGCGGCCTTGTCGAAGCGCTCCGGCCGGTCGCCCGGCACGAACAGGTAGGTGACTGCAGTGGACATGTCTTGGTTCTCAGCCTGCGGCGGGCAGCCAGTCGTTGACGTTCGGGGCTTGTTCCAGCGTCCAAACGCGCTGGATGATGGCACGCATCTCGGCCTCGGTCGCGCCGTGGCGGAACGCGCCCAGCTGCAGCGCTTTCGCTTCCAGTTCCGGGCGCGACAGGGTGTTGTCGGGATCGCCCTTGGGCACGTCGACGCGCGCTGCCAGCGTGCGGCCGTCGGTGGTCTTGACGGTGACGCGGCCAATCCACTGGCGCGGGTAGGCGGCGTTGATCTCGGCATCCAGTTCCATGCCGACCTTGCCGCGGAAGGCGGTCACCTTCGGATCCTGCAGCGCATGCTGCTCGAACTCGCCCAGGCCCGCATGGCCGTGCACGGCCACCAGCCCCAGCACCGTGCCCATCGAGAACTTGGCCTGGTGGATGGTGGTGGGGTTGACCACCGGGCCGAGCACGTCGATTGCGCCCTGGTGCACGTGCGTGGTGACGCTGGCGACCTGGTCGGCGCTGATGTCTTCGCGCTGCATCAGCGCCTTGAGCGCATCGGCGGCCGGGTGCGTGTGGCGGCATGAGGCGAAGAACTTGAACGAGGTCTCGGCGGTGGCCCAGCGCGTGCCCAGGCCGTCGGTCAGGCAGGCGGGGTTGGCATCGCTCGACATGCCGGCAGCCATGCCCTGCGCGCCTTCCAGGATCTGCTTCGCGCCGGTGAAGCCGGCCCGCGCGAGCCACGCCGACTGCAGGCCATCGGCAGCGGCCTTGGCGGTATGCAGCTGCTTGGAGTCGGCGGCGTCGCGCAGGAATTCCCACAGGCCTGCGGCCTGCGTGCCGGCCGAGCCCAGTGCCTGGTTGATGCCTTCGGCATCCAGGCCGTAGAGCTTGGCCACGGCCGCGGCGGCGGCCAGCGTGCCCACTGTACCGGTGGTGTGGAACACGCGGTAGTGCGAACGGCCCATGAATTCGCCGATGCGGATGCCGGCCTCATAGCCGGCGATCGAAGCCAGCAGCACTTCGGCGCCGGTCTTGCCCTCGGCCTGCGCGGCTGCCACCACGGCAGGGAACACCACCGCGGCCGGGTGCAGCACCGAGCCGTTGTGCACGTCGTCCTGCTCGACCACGTGCGAGGACGCGCCGTTGATCAGCGCGGCAAAGTAGGGTGAGGTGCGGCGGCGGTCCACCAGCACTTCGGCGCCGCCTTGCGCCGGGCCCATGGCCGCGGCGAACTCCTGCAGCTTGCGCACGGCGGGGGCATCCTTGCCGGCGATGGCCGAGGCGATCCAGTCCAGGAACAGGTCCTTGGTGCGCTCGATCACGGGCGCGGGCACGTCGGCCAGCTTGAGGTCGGCCAGGAAGTCGCAAAGCTGGCGGGTCGGGTAGGTGGTGTCTGCGGGTTGGCTCATGCCGGCTCCGGAGATTGAGTAGGGGCTTGCGGAAAGGAAAAATGGCGCCCGGTCTTCCCGGGCGCCGGCATTGGCTCAGATGGTCTGCTGGTCCGCCAGCGCGGCGATGTCGCTGTCGGCGTAGCCTAGCTCGGCCAGGATCTGGCGGCTGTGCGCGCCCAGCGCGGGCACGTCGCCCATCACCGGCTCCACGCCCGACAGGTTGGCCGGCGGCAGCAGTGCGCCGATGGTGCCGCCGGGCACCGCGACTTCGCGCCAGCGGTTGCGGGCGGCCAGTTGCGGGTGGTTCCAGACGGCTTCGATATCGTTCATCGGTGCGTTGGCGATCTGGGCGGCGTCCAGCAGTGCCTCCGCCTGCGATACCGTCATCGCGGCAAAGCGTTGCTCGATGATTGCGGTCATCGCGGGGCGGTTCTTGACGCGGCCGGAGTTGGTGGCGAAGCGCTCGTCCTGCAGCAGCTCGGGCTGCTCCAGCACCTTCTCGCAGAAGGCGCGCCATTCGCGCTCGTTCTGCAGCCCGAAGATCACGCTGCCGCCGTCGCCGGTGCGGTGCACGCCGTACGGGGCGATGGCCGGGTGCGAGGCGCCGAAGCGCGCCGGCGGCGTGCCGCCGTAGTGGCCGAAGTAGAGCGCGTAGCCCATCCATTCGGACAGCGCTTCGAGCATGGTGACTTCCACGCGCACGCCCTCGCCGGTGCGCCCGCGCTGCAGCAGCGCCGACAGGATGCCGGTATAGGCGTACATGCCGGCGGCGATGTCGGCAATCGAGATGCCCGCGCGCGAGGGCTCGTCGGGGCCGCCGGTGATGCCGATCAGGCCGGCGGCGGCCTGGATCAGCAGGTCATAGGCTTTCTTGTCGCGATAGGGGCCGGCATCGCCATAGCCCGAGATATCGCACACGATCAGCTTGCCGTAGCGGGCGTGCAGGGTGTCGAAGTCCAGGCCCATGCGCGCGGCGGCGCCGGGGGCCAGGTTCTGTACCAGCACGTCGGCGTCGGCCAGCAGCTGGTGCAGGACCTTCTGCGCCTCGTCCTGCTTCAGGTCCAGGGTCAGGCTTTCCTTGCCGCGGTTGAGCCAGACGAAGTGCGAGGCCTGGCCATGCACGGTCTCGTCATAGCCGCGGGCAAAGTCGCCCGCGCCGGGGCGCTCGACCTTGATCACGCGCGCGCCCAGGTCGGCCAGCTGGCGCGTGGCGAAGGGCGCGGCCACGGCGTGCTCGAGCGAGACCACGCGGATGCCGTCGAGCGGGCGGATACCTTTGGGGGAATGGGACATGCAGGGCCCTTAGAACGAACGCGGCAGCTCGAGCACATGCTCGGCCACGTAGGACAGGATCAGGTTGGTCGAGATCGGCGCCACCTGGTACAGGCGCGTCTCGCGGAACTTGCGTTCGATGTCGTACTCGGCGGCAAAGCCGAAGCCGCCGTGCGTCTGCAGGCAGACGTTGGCCGCTTCCCACGAGGCATCGGCGGCCAGCAGCTTCGAGATATTGGCTTCCTTGCCGCACGGCTTGCCGGCGTCGAACAATTGCGCGGCCTTGTAGCGCATCAGGCTGGCGGCCTCGACATTGATGTAGGAGCGCGCGATCGGGAACTGCACGGCCTGGTTCTGGCCGATCGGGCGGTCGAACACGATGCGGTCGCGCGCATAGTTGCTGGCGCGCTCGACAAACCAGTAGCCGTCGCCGATGCACTCGGCGGCGATCAGGATGCGCTCGGCGTTGAGGCCGTCAAGGATGTACTTCAGGCCCTTGCCTTCCTCGCCGATCAGGTTTTCTGCGGGGACTTCAAGGTTGTCGAAGAACAGCTCGTTGGTCTCGTGGTTGACCATGTTGCGGATCGGCTTGACCGTCAGGCCTTTGCCGATGGCATCGCGCAGGTCCACCACAAACACCGACAGCCCTTCGGACTTGCGCTTGATTTGGTCCAGCGGCGTGGTGCGCGCCAGCAGCAGCATCAGGTCCGAATGCTGCACGCGCGAAATCCATACCTTCTGGCCATTGACGATGTACTTGTCGCCCTGGCGCACCGCGGTGGTCTTGAGCTTGGTGGTATCGGTGCCGGTGGTGGGTTCGGTCACGGCCATCGACTGCATGCGCAGCTCGCCTGAGGCGATGCCCGGCAGCCAGCGCTGTTTCTGCGCTTCGGAGCCGTGGCGCAGCAGGCAGCCCATCACGTACATCTGGCCGTGGCAGGCGCCGGAATTGCCGCCGCTGCGGTTGATTTCTTCCATGATGACCGAGGCCGCGGTCAACGACAGGCCCGAGCCGCCATAGGCTTCGGGGATCAGCGCCGACAGCCAGCCTGCCTGGGTCAGCGCCTGGACAAAGGTCTCAGGAAAGGCGTTCTGCTCTTCCACCCGTTGCCAGTACGCCGAATCGAAACCGGCGCAGAGGTCGCGCACCGCTTCGCGGATTTCGGGGTACAGCTGGTCTGGATCCTGATGTGCGCGCATGGGGTAGCCCCGCTCAGATTGAATGGGGCCATTATTCCCGAGCCCCCGGCACGCTGAAATTCGGATTTGCGAAAGAGCGGCTTAGGTGGGCCGGAAGCGGGGGCGGCGGAAGCTGCATGCGCCGCCGGGCGCCTGCAGATGCGCAAGAGGCCGGTGCAGCGGCCTCTTGCGAAGGGATGGCTGGCAGGCAGGGCCTGGGAATCAGTGCATAAACAGCCAGATCAGGACGAGGATGAAGGCCGGGACACCAAGCAGCCAGGCGAGTAGATAGGGCATGATGCAACTCCTGTTGATGACGGTAATCAGTGATTCCAATATACGAACGCCGCCATGGCGGCACTGTCGGGGAGCTTCCGCTTGCGGTGTAGGACGCAGCCGCGCGCACCTGGCGGGCGGCCCGCGCGATGTGGCGCCAGCGCCTTGCGGCCCGCCGGCCCGGTTGCCGGCGGGCCATCCCGTGCTACGCTCAGGTCTGCACGAAAGCACCCGGAGGCGAGCCATGGACGGGGTCTGGTCTGAGATTTTCAGGGTCTTGCGCGCCGAGTTCGCCGATGTGCCGGACGCTGCCGAGGCCACCCGCATCCTGACGCGCCTGTTCATGGCGATGCTGCTGGGCGGCCTGATCGGCTATCAGCGCGAGGTCTCCGGCAAGGCAGCGGGGCTGCGCACCCATATGCTGGTGGCGCTGGGCTCGGCGCTGTTCGTGCTGGTGCCGCTGCAGGCCGGGGTGCCGCTGGGCGACATCAGCCGCGTGCTGCAGGGGCTGATTGCCGGCATCGGCTTCCTTGGCGCCGGCGCGATCCTGAAGCACAGCGACGAAGCCCACATCGAGGGCCTGACCACCGCGGCCAGCATCTGGATGGTCGCGGCCATCGGCGTGGCTGCCGGCCTGGGTCGCGATACCACTGCGCTGATCGCCACCATCTTCACGCTGGTCATCCTGCAGCTCCTGCATCGCTGGAAATAGTGCACCTGCACCCGGCGCATTCGGCACCCGTGCCGCCCGGCGTGCGCCGGTCTGTACGCTTGCCCGCCAATTTGCGTCATTTCCCACTTCAATGCGCGCAAGCGCACGCAGCCCGCGCGCGGCGCGCCCTATGCTGTGGCACAGGTTGCGCCGCGATCCACAGGCGCAGCCGTGGCAGAGCAGGGGGAGGTAGCGATGAAATCATCGATTCGTGACGACGCGGCGCTGGCCGCATTCGTGGGGCCGCGCTATGCGTACTACAGCCAGCGCTGGTCCCTGGCCGAGACGCGCGGCGGCATGTCGTGGAACTGGGCGGCGTGCCTGTTGGGGCCGTTCTGGATGGCCTACCGGCGCATGTACTGGCAGGTGGGGGTCTTTGCGCTGATCGTCTGCGCCGAGCCGGTGCTGCACGCGCTGTTCGGGCTGAAGATGCCGCTGGCGGTCCGGCCGATGCTGTATGCCATGGCGCTGCTGCTGGGCATGTATGGCAACCAGATCTACCGCTGGCATGCCGAGGCGACCATCCGGCACCTGCGCGAGTACCATTTTTCACCGGAACTGGTGTACGACTCGCTGGCGCGCAGTGGCCGCACCAGCTGGCCCGGTGTGTTCGCCATGGCCCTGCTGCTGGTGGTGATGGCGGTGTCGCTGAGCCCGCTGGCGGGGCTGGTGGTGCAGGGCGGCGGGCTGGCCTCCGGCTGAACGGCCGACGACTTACCCGACTTACACTGGCTCGCGCGCCGCGTCGACCAGGTACTGGATCAGCGTTTCGGCAAACTGGGGCAGTTCGCGCCCCGGGCGGCGCACCAGGCGCAGCTCGCGCTTGGCCCATTCGTCTTCCAGCTGGATAAAGCGCAGCACCTTGCGGCTGGCGTAGCGGCGCGCGCAGCTGTTGGGCACGATGGCGATGCCCGCGCCGGCCTCGACCATGCGGCATACGGCATCGAAGCTGCCCACCTGGATGCGCAGGCTGATGCGCTTGCCCATGCCGCCGGCGATGCGGTCCAGGAAGGACTGGATCGCGCTGAACTGGTTCAGGCCGACAAAGCGGCAGGTATCGAGCAGGTCGGCGAAATGCAGCCGCTTGAAGGCGGGCAGCGGGTGGTTGACCGGTGCGATCACGATCAGCTCATCGCTGCACAGGTGCATCGCGTCCAGGTCCTGGGTGGCGACTTCACCGGCCACGATGCCCAGGTCGGCGGCGCCGGCGCTGATCGCCGAGACGATTTCCTGCGACAGGTGCTCTTCCAGTTCGATGTCAACGTCCGGGTTCTCGCTCAGGAAGCGCGATACGCCGGTGGCCAGGAACGAGTTGGTGGCGGTGGTGTTGGCCAGCAGCCGCACGCGGCCCTTGACGCCCTTGGCATAGGGCCGCAGGTCGGCGTGCAGGCATTCCAGTTCGCGGAAGACCTCGCGCGCGTGGCGCAGCAGCGCATCGCCCGCCGGCGTCAGGCGCACGCCCTTGACCTGGCGGATCAGCAATTGTGTCTGGAACGCCTCTTCCAGCTGCTTGATCCGGGTGCTGGCCGCGGGCAGCGACAGGAAGCTGCGTTCGGCCGCGCGGGTCAGGTTCTCCGTCTCGCCGACGTTCAGGAAGAGGCGGAGGTCGGTCAGGTCGTAATGCATGGGCTTCCGTCAGGCCAAAGGCCAGTTTTGTGATTCGTGAATTCCAAAGTCTCGGCCGTCAATTTATCGTATCCACTGCGGCGTGGACATCCGGATTGACCGCATCGGCGGGCGATGCCCGCGGCGCAGGGGTGTTTCGCCGGGTTTGCGGTCGGTGACCGCACAAAAAAGTATTCAGAGGAGCAGCGCAATGAGCGGTTTGATGGCAGGCAAGGTCGCCCTGGTGACGGGCGCAGGTGGTGGAATCGGGCGCGGCATCGCGCTGGCACTGGCCGCCGCCGGCGCCAAGGTGGTGGTCAATGACCTCGGCGTGTCGATGACCGGCGAGGGCGGCGACGCTGGCCCCGCTCAGCGCGTGGTGGAGGAAATCCGCGCCGCCGGCGGCGAGGCCGTGGCCAATACCGACAGCGTCTCGACCTGGAACGGCGCCAATGCCATCGTGCAATGCGCGCTGGACAACTTCGGCCGTATCGACGCCGTGGTCAACAACGCCGGCAACCTGCGCGACCGCATGTTCTTCAAGATGAATGAAGAAGAATGGCGCTCGGTGATCGACGTGCACCTGCACGGCACCTTCTTCGTCAGCCGCGCCGCGGCCAACTACTTCAAGGACCAGGAGAGCGGCGCCTACGTGCACATGACCTCCACCTCGGGCCTGATCGGCAACCTGGGCCAGGCCAACTACTCGGCGGCCAAGCTGGGCATTGCCGCGCTGTCCAAGTCGATCGCGCTGGACATGCAGCGCTTCAACGTGCGCTCGAACTGCATCGCGCCCTTCGCCTGGAGCCGCATGACCAGCTCGATCCCGGCCGAAACGCCGGAAGAGAAGGCACGCGTGGCCAAGCTGCAGAAGATGGAAGCCGGCAAGATCGCGCCGGTGGCGGTCTACCTTGCCAGCCCGGCCGCCAGCGAAGTCAACGGCCAGATCTTCGCGGTGCGCGCCAACGAGATCATCCTGATGAGCCAGCCGCGCCCGGTGCGCTCGGTGCACATGAGCGATGGCTGGACGCCTGAAACCGTGGGCGAGATCGCCATGCCGGCCATGCGCAACAGCTTCTTCAAGCTGGAGCGTTCGCCCGACGTGATCAGCTGGGACCCGATCTGATGGCGGGCAGCCGGGCCCCGGCGCACGGCGCGCTTGCCGGCGTGCGGGTGCTGGACCTGTCGCGCATCCTGGCCGGTCCCTGGTGCGCGCAGAACCTGGCGGACCTGGGCGCCGAAGTCATCAAGGTGGAGCGGCCCGGCGCGGGCGACGATACCCGTTCGTGGGGGCCGCCCTGGCTGCCCGGCGCGGACGGGCAGCCTTCGCGCGACGCCACCTACTTTGCCGGCGCCAACCGCGGCAAGCAGTCGGTGACGCTCGATATCGCCAGCCCGCAAGGGCAGGAGATCGTGCGGCAACTGGCGGCGAAGTCGCAGATCGTGCTGGAGAACTACAAGGTCGGCGACCTGAAGCGCTACGGGCTGGACTATGACAGCCTCAAGGCGATCAACCCGTCCATCGTCTACTGCTCGATCACGGGCTACGGCCAGACCGGGCCGAGCGCGCACAAGCCCGGCTATGACTTCATCTTCCAGGGCCTGGGCGGCCTGATGAGCGTCACCGGCGAGCGCGACGACCTGCCCGGCGGCGGGCCGCAGAAGGTGGGCGTGGCGGTGGTCGACATGCTGACCGGCATGTATGCCACCGTGGCCGTGCTGGCCGCCTTGCGCCATGCCGAACGCACCGGCGAGGGCCAGCATATCGACATGGCGCTGCTCGATGCGGTGGTCGCGGTCGGCGCCACGCCGATCATCGCCCAGCGCGTGACCGGCAAGGCCATGCCGCGCTACGGCAACGCGCACGCCAATATGGTTCCCTACCATGTGTTCGCCACCGCCGACGGCTACATGATCGTCGCGGCCGGCAACGACGGGCAGTGGCAGGCGTACTGCCGCGGCGTCGAGCGTCCCGACCTGGCTGCCGACGAGCGCTTTGCCACCGGCCCCGGCCGCATCATCCATCGCGACACGCTGGTGCCGCTGCTTGAGGCGCATATGCGCACGCGGCCGACGGCGCACTGGGTGCAGGCGCTGGAAGCGCAGGGCATCCCGTGCGGGCCGATCAACGACTACGGCCAGGTGCTGGAAGACCCGCAGGTGCGGCATCGCGAGCTGCAGGTGGACCTGGTGCGCGACGATGGCAGCCTGTGCCCGACCGTCAAGAGCCCGCTGCGGCTGTCCGCGACCCCGGTGCAATACGACGCCCCGCCGCCGCGGCTGGGCGAGCATACCGGGCAGGTGCTGGAATCGGTGCTGGGCCTGTCGGCCGAGCGCATCGCCAGGCTGCGCGAGCAAGGCGTGGTCTGAGTGGTGACGGGTGCCTGGCAGGCAACTGCCGGGCACCGCCTGCTTCCGGGCGGATCACCAGGCCTCTGCACAAAGTCCCCCCATCGCCTAGGCTGTCTGGGTAGCGGCCCGAACCGTGATTCCCGGGTTCCCCACAGGAGACAGCCATGAACGAAGAGACCTTCAACCTCAGCATCCGCAAGTTCCTGAAGGTGGTCGGCGTCAGCTCACAGCGCGAGATCGAACAGGCGATAGCCAGGGCCATGGCCGACGGTACCATCGCCGGCAACGAGCACTTGCCGGTGTCGGTGACGCTGGAACTGGCGGGTGTCAAGCTCCAGGCGCGCTTCGAGGGTGAAATCCAGCTTGAGTAAGGCGGTCATGGCGGTGCTCGTTTTGGTTCTGTTTCTTGCGTGAAACGCCAAAAGGATGACCCCGCCCGG
The DNA here is from genome assembly GCF_059419025.1 of Cupriavidus sp. GW821-FHT07C08. Lineage (NCBI taxonomy): Bacteria > Pseudomonadati > Pseudomonadota > Betaproteobacteria > Burkholderiales > Burkholderiaceae > Cupriavidus > Cupriavidus sp. GW821-FHT07C08. The sequence goes on along the minus strand of NZ_JBWKQZ010000006.1, from coordinate 95,931 downwards.
TCCTTTTGTTGCGCCATCTGATCCATCCGCAGTATGGGCGCGCAGGGCCCCTTCACATATTCTTCCCGGAAACGTCGAACCAATGGGACCGGGGGGATACCATGGCTGGATGCAACGAGCGCATGCATTGCGCAGGGGGCGCGGTATGCGCAGGCCGTGCAACGCGACACGCGCAAGCGCGGGTTGCACGCCACCGCGCGGGCCACGGGCCGCTCTGAAGCGCGGGGGCCGTTGCCATGCATGCCGCCGCCACTACGCCCGCAAGGAACATCGAGGACACCGGCTGGAACCTGCCGGATCCGGCAGGTCGGCACGCGCGCCCCGATGATCCGCTGCTGGCGTGCCTGCTCTGGCTGGCCCGGCGCTTCCAGCGGCCAGTCGCGGCCGAAGCCCTGATTGCGGGCCTGCCGCTGGAGGCGGAGCGCCTGACCCCTGCCTTGTTTCCACGCGCGGCCGCACGCGCGGGCATGTCGGCCCGGCTGGTCAAGCGCCCGCTGGACGACATCCCGGACCTGGTGCTGCCCGCCATCCTGCTGCTCGACCAGGGCGAGGCCTGCGTATTGCTGCGCCGTGGCGACGAGGGCATGCTGCTGGTCTCGCAGCCGGAGTGGGGCGACGGCGAGCAGCCGGTTCGCCAGGAAGACCTGCTGGCCCGGTACACCGGCCATGCCATCTTCGCCCGGCCCGCGCACCGCTTCGAGGCGGCGGGCGATGCCGGGCCGGCGTCGCCGCACGGATGGTTCTGGGGCGTGATGCGCCAGTCGTGGCCGCTCTATGGCGACGTGCTGGTTGCCTCGCTGCTGCTCAGCCTGTTCGCGCTGGTCATGCCGCTGTTCACCATGAACGTCTATGACCGCGTGGTGCCGAATCATGCGCTGGAAACGCTGTGGGCGCTGGCCATCGGTGTGGGCCTGGTGCTTGGCTTCGAGCTGGTGATGCGCACGCTGCGCGGCTATTTTGTCGACGTGGCGGGCCGGCGCATCGATGTCACGGTCTCAGCGACGGTGTTCGAGAAGGTGCTGGGTATCGAGATGAAGGCGCGGCCGGCGTCGGTGGGCAGCCTGAGCAGCCAGCTGCATGAATTCGAGTCGGTGCGCGAGTTCCTGACCTCGGCCACCATCACGACCCTGGTCGACCTTCCGTTCGCCGCGGTCTTCATTGCCGCCATGTTCTGGGTTGGTGGCCCGCTGGCCTGGGTGCCGCTGCTGGCGGTGCCGCTGGTGATCGGCACCAGCCTGCTGCTGCAGGGGCCGCTGTCGCGCGCGGTACGCGCCAGCAGCGCCTGCGCGGCCCAGCGCCAGGCCGCACTGGTCGAAACCCTGGTGGGGCTGGAGACCATCAAGACCAGCGGTGCCGAAGGTGCCGCCCAGCGCAAATGGGAGCAGGTGGTCGGGCAGATGGCGCAACTGGGGCTGCGGGCGCGGCTGCTCTCCGCCTGCGTGATCAACCTTTCGCTGTTTGCCCAGCAGGCCGCCACGCTGGTGGTGGTGGTGATCGGCGTCTACCTGATCGCCGACGACCGGCTGACCACGGGCGGCCTGATTGCCTGCACCATCCTTGCCGGCCGCGCGCTGGCGCCGCTCTCGCAAGTGGCCGGGCTGACCACCCGCTATCACCAGGCGCGCACCGCGCTGGCCGGCATCGACCGCATGATGGCGCTGCCCGTCGAGCGCCCGCCCGGCAAGCATTTCCTGCACCGCCCGCCGCTGCGCGGCGAGATCGAGTTCCGGCAGGTCAGCTTTCGCTACCCGGGCCGCGACATCGCGGCACTGGATGGGGTCTCGTTCCGCATTGCCAGCGGCGAGCGGGTTGGCCTGATCGGCCGCATCGGCTCAGGCAAGACCACCATCGAGAAGCTGATCCTTGGCCTGTACGCACCGGATGCCGGCACCGTGCTGGTCGACGGCGCGGAGGTGCGCCAGCTGGACCCGGCCGCGTTGCGGCGCGACATCGGCTATGTGCCGCAGGACGTGATGCTGTTCAGCGGGACGCTGCGCGACAACATCGTGATGGGCGCCCCGTACGCCGACGACGAAGCGGTGCTGCGCGCGGCGCGCCTGGGCGGCGTGAGCGACTTTGTCGATCGCCTGCCGGACGGCTATGACCTGCGCCTGGGCGAGCGCGGCGAAGGCCTGTCGGGCGGCCAGCGCCAGGCCATTGCCATTGCCCGTGCCGAGTTGCTGCAGCCGCCGCTGCTGCTGCTCGACGAACCCAGCAGCGCCATGGACAACCGTACCGAGGAGCAGTTCAAGGCGCGCCTGGCCTCGGCGCTGGGCGGGCGCACGCTGATCCTGGTCACGCATCGCGGCTCGCTGCTCAGCCTGGTCGATCGCCTGATCGTGATGGACCAGGGCCGTATCGTCGCCGATGGCCCCAAGGCCGAAGTCCTGAACGCGCTCGCGGGGAGGAAGCTCCATGTCGCTTCAGCCTGATCCGGAATGCATGGGGCCAGTGCGGCGCCTGATCGCCGCGCTGAGGCCGCGTGCCGACGACACCGCCTTCATGTGCGAGCGCGATGCGGCCGCGCTGGCGCAACCGCGCTATTTCACGCACTGGATCCTCTGGTCCGCCCTGGTCTTCGTGCTGGTGGCGCTGGCCTGGGCCGCTCTGGCGCGGGTGGACGAGGTGGCCGTGGGCGAGGGCAAGGTGATCCCGTCGAGCCAGGTGCAGGTGGTGCAGAACCTCGAAGGCGGGATCATCGCCGAGATCATGGTGCGACCGGGGCAGGTGGTGAACAAGGACCAGCCGCTGATGCGCATCGACGATACCCGCTTCACGGCTTCCTACCAGGAAGGCCGCACCAGGGACGATGCGCTGGTGGCACGCATTGCGCGCCTGAGCGCCGAGGCCGACGGCACGGCGTTCGTGGCGAGCGCGCCGGCCGATGCCGAGGGCCGCCGCTTCGTGTCCGAGGAGCGCGCGCTGTTCGAGTCGCGCAAGCGCGCGTTCGATGCCAATCTCGCCGTGCTGCGCCAGCAGTCCGAGCAGCGGCGGCAGGAGCTGACCGAGAAGCGCTCGCGCGAGCAGCAACTGCGGCAGAGCCATCGGCTGGTGGCACAAGAGCTGGCCATGATGCGCCCGATGATGGCGCAGGGCGTGGTGTCCGAGGTCGACCTGCTGCGGCTGGAGCGCCAGGCCAATGACCTGAAAGGCGAGCTCGAGGCCGCGCGGCTTGCCATGCCGCGCCTGGAGGCCGCCTACCGCGAGAGCCAGCAGAAGGCCGACGAACTGGGCACGCATTATCGCGCCGAGGCCATGAAGGAACTCAACCAGGCCAAGGCCGAACAGGCCGCGCAGAGCGCCACCAACACGGCGCTGCAGGACCGCGTCGACCGTACCCTGGTGCGCGCCCCGCTTGCCGGCGTCATCAAGCAGATCAAGATCAATACCGTGGGCGGCGTGGTGCAGCCCGGCATGGACCTGCTGGAGATCGTCCCGCTGGAAGACACGCTGCTGGTCGAGGCGCGCGTGCGGCCTGCCGACATTGCCTTCCTGCGGCCCGGCCAGCCGGCGGTGGTCAAGCTGTCGGCCTACGACTTTTCGATCTATGGCGGTTTTGCCGGCACCGTGGAGCATATCAGCGCCGATACGCTGACACCGGAGCGCCCGGGCGAGCGCCCCGAAAGCTACTACCTGGTGCGCGTGCGCACGCGCGACAACCGGCCAGGCGGCAGTGCCGTGCAGGTACCCATCCTGCCCGGCATGGTGGCCACGGTCGATGTGCTGACCGGGCAGAAGACGGTGCTCCATTACCTGCTCAAGCCCATCATCAAGACCAGGGAACTGGCGTTCCGGGAACGATAAGAACGGGCGGACTGCCCACGACGATAACAAGCAAGGCATGGCCGGCAGGCCGGCATTCAGGACGGAGAGTAATCATGGCAACCCTGACAGGTAGCAACGGCAGCGACAGCATCAGCGGCACCACGTCCGCCGACACCATCCTGAGCGGCAATGGCAATGACTACGTTAGCGCCGGCGATGGCAACGACTATGTCGATGCCGGCAACGGCGACGATATCGTCGAAGGCGGCAGCGGCGACGACACGCTGCTGGGCGCCAACGGCAAGGACCGCGTGTTCGGCGGACTCGGCAATGACAACTTGTCGGGAGGCAACGGCACCGACGCGGTCTATGGCGGCAGCGGCGATGACGTGATCGGCAGCATCGACGGCTCGTCTGCGCTTTACACCGGCGACAATGGCGGCGATACGCTGTATGGCGACGGCTACGACAGCTACGCCGACTACCTGCTCGGTGCCGGCCATGAGTCGGCCCGGCCGGGTAACGACCGCATCTATGGCGGCAACGGCGACGACCTGATCTACGGGGACAACGGCAACCATGCCGCCCTGGGCGGCGACGACATCATCGCCGGCGGCAACGGCAAGGACACCATCTACGGTGAAGGCGGCAATGACAAGATCGCCGGCGGGGGAGGCGGCGACACCCTCAGCGGCGGCTACGGCGCTGACGTCTTTGTCTATAACGCTGTCTCCGACTCCACCGCGGCCGGCATGGACGTGATCACCGACTTCCAGCGGGGCGTGGACCACCTCGACTTGCGGCCCGTGCTGGGCGACACTGGCTTTGAATGGGGTGGCCGCCAGCCCACGGCCCACGGAGCCTGGTTCCAGCAATCGGGGGGCAATACCTATGTCTACGTGGATGTCGACGGCAATCCCGCCACGGCGGAAATGGTCATCAAGCTCAACGGCCTGCACGAACTGAGCAAGTCAGACTTCGCTGGCTACGACAACCATGCGCCAACCGCAGTGGCCGATACCCACGCGATCGGCGAGAACAACTCTCCGAACCCGATCACCGGCAATGTGCTGTCGAACGACAGCGACGTCGATGCGGGAAACGTGCTGGCCGTGGCCAATCCCGGCACCTATGCCGGCCAGTACGGCACGCTGACGCTCCACGCCGACGGCAGCTACAGCTATGAGTTGGACAACGGCAATGGCCAGGTGCAGGCATTGCGGCAGGGCCAGCAAGTCCAGGACACGTTCAACTATGAGGTGTCCGACGGGCAGGCCGGCGCGGCATCATCGCTGAGCATCCGGATTACCGGTGCCAACGATGGAGCCACGATCACGGCCTCGGACAGCGAAGACAAGGCGGTGACCGAAGCCGGCGGCGCAGGCAATTCTGAAACGGGCGACGCATCCGCCGGCGGCAAGCTGACGGTTGCCGATGTCGATACCGGGGAAGCGCACTTCGCCGCGGTGGCGCCGGACAGCCTGGCCGGGCAGTACGGCACCTTCAGCTTCGACAGCAATACCGGCGCCTGGAGCTATACGCTCGACAACACCAAGGCCGATGCCCTGTTCGCTGGCCAGCAGGTCAGCGATTCGCTGACGGTGTCTTCGGCGGACCAGACCGCGCAGCAGATCATCAAGGTCAACATCACCGGTGCCAACGATCACGCCACCATCACGTCCTCGGCCAACGAGGACAAGGCGGTCACCGAAGCCGGCGGCGCAGGCAATTCTGAAACGGGCGACGCATCCGCCGGCGGCAAGCTGACGGTTGCCGATGTCGA
>NZ_JBWKQZ010000006.1:0-90284 GCF_059419025.1 Cupriavidus sp. GW821-FHT07C08 | reverse complement strand
ATACCGGGGAAGCGCACTTCGCCGCGGTGGCGCCGGAGAGCCTGGCCGGACAGTACGGCACCTTCAGCTTCGACAGCAATAGCGGCGCCTGGAGCTACACGCTCGACAACACCAAGGCCGATGCCCTGATCGCGGGCCAGCAGGTCAGTGATTCGCTGATAGTGTCCTCCGCCGACCAGACCGCGCAGCAGACCATCAAGGTCAACATCACTGGCGCCAACGACCACGCCACCATCACGTTCTCGGCCAGCGAGGACAAGGCAGTGACCGAAGCCGGCGGCGCAGGCAACACCGACCTCGGCGACGCCTCCGCCAGCGGCAAGCTGACGGTTACTGACGTCGATACCGGTGAAGCGCACTTCGCCGCGGTGGCGCCGGAGAGCCTGGTCGGGCAGTACGGCACCTTCGCCTTCGACAGCAACACCGGCGCCTGGGCCTATACGCTGGACAACACCAAGGCCGATGCGCTGATCGCGGGCCAGCAGGTCAGTGATTCGCTGACGGTGTCCTCCGCCGACCAGACCGCGCAGCAGACCATCAAGGTCAATATCACCGGTGCCAACGACCACGCCACCATCTCGGCCTCGGCCAACGAAGACAAGGCAGTGACCGAAGCCGGCGGCGCAAGCAATGCTGAAACTGGCGACGCATCCGCCAGCGGCAAGCTGACGGTCACTGACGTCGATACCGGTGAAGCGCACTTTGCCGCAGTGCCGCCGGAGAGTCTGGCAGGACAGTACGGTACCTTCAGCTTCGACACCAACACCGGCGCCTGGACCTACACGCTCGACAACAGCAAGGCCGATGCGCTGGCCGGCGGCCAGCAAGTCACCGATACGCTGACGGTATCGTCGGCGGACCTCACCGCCACGCAGACCATCACGGTCAACATCACCGGTGCCAACGATAATGCGACCATCACGGCGTCGACAAGTGCGGACACAGCGGTGACCGAAGCGGGCGGTGTGGCCAATGGCGCTGCAGGCGATGCCTTCGCCAGCGGCACGCTGACCGTCAGCGATGTCGATGCCGGGCAAGCGCATTTTGCCGATGTGCCACCGCAGAGTCTGGTGGGGAAGTACGGCACCTTCACTTTCGACAGCACGACCGGCGCCTGGGCCTACCAGCTTGACCAGGGCAAGGCAGATGCGCTGGTGGCAGGCCAGCAAGTGAGCGACACGTTGACCGTGCAATCGTCGGACCTCACCGCCAGCCGGTTGATCACGGTCAATATCACCGGTGCCAACGATACCGTTGTGAACACCGTGCCCACTGCGCAGGCTGTCAATGAAGATACGCCGCTGGTGTTCAGCTCGGCCAATGGCAATGCGTTCAGCATCACCGATGTGGATAACGCCAGCCATACCGTGACGCTGACCGCGGCCGCGGGCACGATCACGCTCCACGGTACCGCCGGGCTCCAGTTCCAGGCTGGCGACGGGACCGCGGACGGCACCATGACGTTCACGGGGACGGACGCGGCGATCAACGCCGCGCTGGACGGGATGACGTTTCTTGGCGACAAGGACTACGCGGGCGCGACATCGGTCCAAATCCAGACAAGCGATGCCATTTCCGCCGCTACCAGCGCGGTGGCGATCATGCTCAACCCTGTCAACGATGCACCGGTGGCGGCCTCTGACGTGATCTATGTCTCGAACGACAGCAATGGCAACAGCCGCAGCACCATTCTGATTCCGGTCAGCGCACTGCTTGGCAACGATGGCGATATCGACGGGATGGCGCTGTCAGTCACCGCGGTGGGGAATGCGACAGGCGGCGTCGGCAGCAGCGTGGCATTGGTAGAAGAAACCAATCGCACCTACATCAAGTTCGATGTCGACAAGACCTCGGGGAGCTTCAGCTATACCGTTTCCGATGGCGCTGGCGGCACCAGTACGGCGACCGTCGCGGTCAACGTCCTGTTGACGGAAAACAATGCCACGGTGTCCCTGGCGGGCAAGGACTACCAGGCTTCCTACCTGGATGGCGGCACCCAGAACGATTCGCTGACGGGCGCCGGCATTGCCGACGTCTTTATTGGCGGAGCGGGTGTCGACACGCTCAGTGGCGGTGGCGGCGACGACGTGCTGCGGGGTGGCGCGGGCAACGACATTATCGACGGCGGTGCCGGTATCGACCTGCTGGACTTCTCCGATGCAACTGGCGTGGTTACCTTCACGCTGATACAAAGCAGCGACGGGACAACGGTCATCCCGAGCGTGGCGGGGCTCGGTGCCGACCAATACAAGAACATGGAGGGCGTGATCGGGTCGGCGAACGGTGACACGCTCACCGGCAGTACCGCCAACGACATCATTCGCGGTGGCGCGGGCAATGACATCATCGACGGCCGCGACGGCATCGACCTGCTTGATTTCTCCGATGCCACCGGCGGGGTTGTGTTCACGCTGACGCAGAGCGGCAGCCCCACCACGGCAGGCCCGGGCGTGACTGGCCTCGGTGCCGACAGCTACAGCAACATGGAAGGCGTCATCGGCTCCGCCTTCAACGACAACCTCACCGGCTCTGCCGGCAACGACGTGCTGCGTGGCGGCGCGGGCAACGACGTGTTGGTCGGAGGCGCCGGCAACGACGTACTGACCGGCGGCGCCGGCGCCGACACACTGACCGGCGGCACCGGCAGCGACACCTTCCGCTTTCTGCGCGCGGACCCCGCCTCGGTCGACACCATCACCGACTTCGGTGTGGCGCCCGTGGCTTCCGGTGGCGATGTGCTGGATCTTTCCGACCTGCTTTCCGGTGTTGGCGTGACCACTGCCAATGCGGCGCAGTTCGTCCGGCTTTCGGAGGTGGGTGGCGATACCGTGGTCAGCCTGGACCGGGATGGCAGTGGCACGGCGGCTGCATTCCAGGACGTGGCGGTGCTGCAGGGCGTGGTCGGGCTCGATCTCAACACGCTGTTGAGCAACGGCAATATCCACACCGCCTGAGGCGGGCGATCGGTGGCGGATTCAGAGAGAGAAATGCAGGGCGGCAGTAAAGCCGGAATCCGGCGTAGTTGAAAACCATAATAAACGGGTAGCGCACCGCTTCCCGTATCGCGCAGGCACCGGCCAGCGCGATACGCGGCAGCGGGTGCGCCCGAGTGGGGGAAGCATGACAACGACATGGTGCCGGCTGGCACATGTACTGCTATGGGCCGCCATGGTGGTGCCGCATCACGCGGCAGCCCAGGCGCTGCGCCAGGCAGTCGAGCAAGCCGTGCATACCAATCCCGAAGTGCTGGCGGCGGGCAGCCGCCGGCTGGCCGCGGACGAGGGGCTGACGCAGGCGCGCGCCGGTTACCTGCCGCGGGTCGATGTCAATGCCGCCACCGGTCGCGTACGCCTGGACAGCCACAGCACCCGGCTGATGGGCCTGTCCGACTCTTCCTATGCCAGCCACGCGGCCGGCGTGACGATCTCGCAGATGCTGTTCGACGGCTTTGCCACCAGCAGCGATGTGGAGCGCCAGGGCGCACGGATCGACGGCGCGGCCTATCGGGTCGGCGCGACTGCCGAAGACATCGCGCTGCGCACGGTCGGCGTCTATGTGGAGGTCCTGCGGCGTCAGGAAACCGTGGCCATCGGCCTGGCCAATCTGGAAGCGCACCAGCACATCTATGACCAGATCCGGCTTGGCGCCGACAACGGGGTGCTGCGCCGCGCCGATCTCTATCAGGTCGAAAGCCGCCTGGCGCTGGCCAAGGCCAGCCTGCGGGCGGAGCAGGGCAGCTTGCAGGACGCCATGACAGCCTATTTGCGCGTGGTCGGCGCGCCGCCGGAGGTCTTGTCCAGGCCGGACTCGCTGTCGACGCTGCTGCCTGCCACCGAACGGGAGGCGCAGCAGGTGGCAAACGCCAATCATCCCGCGCTGGGTGCCGGGCAGGCCGATATCGCCGAAGCCCAGGCCGGGCGTTCGCTGGCCAAGGCCGCGTTGTGGCCAAGGCTGGATCTCGAGGTCGGCGTGGCGCGCGACCGCGACCGCGTGCTTGGCACCACCGACGAGCGCAGCGTTATGCTGCGCGTGCGTTACAACCTGTTTCGAGGCAACGCCGACAAGGCGCGCATCAACGAGGCCGGCTACCAGGTCCAGGAAGCAGAGCAGAATCTGGACCGTCTGCGCAGACAGGTGCAGGAGGCCGTATCGCAGGCCTATAACGCCCACCTGACGGCGAAGGACCGGCTGGTGAGCCTCAAGCAATACGTGGAGGCCAGCGATGCCACGCGCGTCAGCTACGGCAAGCAATTCCGGATCGGGCAGCGCAGCCTGCTTGACCTGCTGAATGCCGAGAACGAGTACTTCAGCGCCAGCACGGCCTACGTGACCGGCCAGTACAACGAACTGGCCAGCCAGTACCGCATCCTTGCCGGCATGGGCTTGCTGCTGGCGACCCTGCAGGTGCCGCCGCCCCAGACGGGGATGGTGCAGGTGGGGCAGAGGGCAGTGCCACCGGTAGGACAGAGGTAGGGGGGAGGGACGGTGCCGGGCAGTCCGGCAGCCATGCTTCAGCCGCACGCCACCGGAGATCCTGACCCGGCCCGCATCAGCCGGGCACAGCCTCTCCCCGCAATCCCCGCATCCGATACTCTCCCGGCGCCACGCCCGTCCACTTCTTGAAGGCCCGGTGGAACGTGCTCGGCTCCGAGAAGCCAAGCCGCAGCGCCACGTCCTGCAGCGTCATGCCGGGGCGCTCCATCATGCCGATGGCCACGTCGCGGCGCAGGCTGTCCTTGATGCTCTGGTAGCCGCTGCCCTCGTCGCGCAGCCGGCGGCGCAGCGTCTGGGGCGTGAGCCGCAGCATCTGCGCCATCTGTTCCAGCGACGGCAGTTCGTCATCCAGATGAGAGCGCAAGTGCTGCCGGATACGCTCGGCCAGGCAGCTGTTGTCGCGGTAGCGGATCAGCAGGTTGCGCGGCGTCTCGCGCAGGAACTCGCGCAGGCTGGCGGCGTCCTGCATCACCGGCAGGCGCAGGCTGGCGGCATCGAAATGCAGCACGGAGACAGGCTGGCCGTAATGCACGGCGGTCTTGAAGACGCGCTCGGTCTCCGGGCCGCCCTGCGACGGCGCGGCGCTCAGGTCGACCCGCGCCAGCGGGATATGGCCGGCGACCAGCCAGCTGAGCAGCGCGTAGGCATGGAACACGAAAGTCGATTCGGCAAAGCTGCGGCAGGCCGACTCCGGCGCGCGCGGATGCAGCACCACGGAGGCGGTCTTGCCGTCGGCGCTGACATGCAGGCGTGGCGCGAAGGCGTCGATATGCAGGCGGTACAGGCGCAGCCCGGCGCGGATGGCGTCTTCCAGCGTGGCGCAATGGATCAGGTTGCGGCACGCCTGCGCAAACACGCCCGGGGTCACGGGCCGGTCCAGCAGCCCCCACAGTTCATCGCGCATGACGCGGCGCAGCGTGCGGATCAGCGCCGCGTACTGGCCCTGGGTGACGCGCGCATTGGGCGAGGCCAGCAGCGCCGGTGAAATCCCGGCCCGGCGCAGCAGCGCGGCAATGTCGTGGCCCAGCCGGCGCGGGCCCAGCAGGATGTGATCCACATGCTGGATCGCAATGGTGTGGCGCGCCGAAGCCTGTGGCGCGGCCTGCGCCGGGGTGGCCGGGGCCTCGGCACAGCCTGGGGCATGGCCGTGCCCGAGCGCCGGTGGCAGCGCGCTGCCGGCGAGGTGCGGCTTGCCTGGCACGGGCGGGCGCAGCGATGACAGGACAGCGGTATGCATGGGTCTCCTCATCACGGTGACGCGTCGGCGCCAGCACCGCGGAACGGCTGGTTCCGCGGGCGCTCCCGCACGTTTCGCCACATCGTCCCGCCACCTTAGCAAGCCGCGACCGCACCGCACAATCGGGATTTGCCAAAGGCTGCCTTCCATCTGAGCGATTCGGCCAATCATTTTGGCCTGTCTGGTCATTGTCCACGCACCGCAGCATCGCGCACTCTGCGGCTGATACCGATACAAGGCCGGCGCACCGGCCCGGACGGGACCAGAACCGGGGCAAAGACCCGTTCCCGCCTCAGAAAAAGACAATGGAGACAACACATGCAGGCAGATCGTCGTAGTGCGTTGTGGCGCTTTGGCGTCGGGTTGCTGGCCGTGGCCGGGGTGCTCGGTGGGGGTGCCGCCTTCGCCCAGGGGCAATTCCCGTCGAAGACGGTCCGGCTGGTCGTGCCATACCCGGCCGGCGGCGCCACCGACGTGCTCGCGCGCGCCATTGCCGACGGGCTTGGCAAGGCCTGGTCGCGCCCGGTGGTGGTAGAGAACCGCCCCGGCGCGAGCAGCATGATCGGCTCCGAGGCCGTGGCCCGCGCCGAGCCTGACGGCCATACCGCATTGCTGACGATCACCACCCTCGTGCAGGCGCCCAGCCTGTATGCGAAGCCGCCGGTGGACCCGGTCAAGGACTTTGCGGCGGTGTCGGAGCTGGGCACCACCAACCTGGTCTTTGCCGTGCACAACTCGGTGCCGGCCACCAGCCTGAAGGAATTCATCGAGCTGGTCCGCGCCAAGCCGAGGCAGTTCTCCTACGGGTCTTACGGCACCGGCTCAAGCGGCCACCTGTACGGCGAGATCTTCAAGGAGTCCGCCAGACTGGACATGGTCCATGTGTCATACAAGGGAGAGGCACCGGAGCTGAACGACCTGCTGGGCGGGCAGGTGCCGGCCGCCATCATCTCGGTGATGGGCGCCAAGCCGCACAACGCCTCGGGCCGCCTGCGCGCGCTGGCCGTGACCGGCGGCGCCCGCTCGCCGCAGTTGCCGGATGTGCCGACCTTCCGCGAGGCGGGCGTTGCCGGCATGGACGGGCTGGGATGGTTCGGCCTGTTCCTGCCTGCCGCCACGCCCCGCGCCATCGTCGACAAGTACTCGGTCGACGTCAATCGCGTCCTGACCCAGCCAGAGATCCGCAAGCGCATGAACGACATGGGCATCGTCCTGACCGGCAGCACGCCGGATGCGTTCGCGCAGACCGTCCAGGCTGACTACGCACGCTGGGGCAAGGTCATCCGCACCAACAACATCCGCCTGGACTGAGTTCTTCCCGACTGACCTGTTTCGATTGCTGCAAATGAAGCCTGCTACTAGTACCAATCAGCCGTTTCGTTCCCCCGCCTGGCCGCCCGGCCTGCCGGCCACGCTGCATACGCCTCGCACCAGCCTGTTTTATAACGTCGAGGCGGCGGCGCACCGCTATCCGGACAAGACCGCGATCCAGTATTTCGGCACCGCGATCTCCTATGCCCAGCTGCAGGACGAGATCGAACGGATGGCGGGCTACCTGCAGCAGGCCTGCGGCATCCGGCCGGGCGACCGGGTGCTGCTGTTCAGCCAGAACTGCCCGCAGTTCATCATCGCCTACTACGCGATCCTGCGCGCCGAAGGCGTGGTGGTCCCGGCCAACCCGATGTGGCTGGAGGCCGAACTTGCCCATGTGGTGCAGGACAGCGGCGCGGTGGCCGCCTTTGCCGGCAGCGAGCTGTACCAGCGCGTGGCACCGCTGCACGGCCCGGCGCTGCGCCATGTGATCTTGCACGACTATGCCGGCATGCTGCGTGACGACGGCGGCCTGGCGGTGCCGGCCTGGCTGCGCGAAGCGCCGCCCGCGCCGCAGGCAGCGCCCTCCGGCGCGAAGCCGGTGGCCTGGGACGCGGCCAGCGCCGCCGGGCACCGGCCGCTGCCGCACCAGGCCGGCTACGACACGCTGTGCATGCTGGCCTATACCTCCGGCACCACCGGACATCCCAAGGGCTGCATGCATAGCCACGGCACGCTGATGACCGCGGCGGCCGGATCGGTGATCTGGCGCGGCGCCACACCCGAATCCGTGGTGCTGGCCGTGGCGCCGATATTCCACCTGCTGGGCATGCAGAACTGCATGAACTCGCCGCTCTACCTGGGCGCCACCGTGGTGCTGATGCCGCGCTGGGACCGCGCGCTGGCCGCGGACCTGATCGAGCGCTACCGCGTCTCGGTCTGGGGCGCGCCGCCGGCGATGATGGTGGACTTCTTCTCGCAGCCGGGCATCGATGCGCGCGACCTGTCGAGCCTGGCCTACGTCGGCGGCGGCGGCGCGGCCATGCCCGAAGCGGTGGCCAATATGCTGCAGGAGCGTTTTGGCCTGCCCTACGTCGAGGCCTACGGCATGACCGAGACCGCGGCCTTCATCCTGTCCAACCCGCGCAACCAGCCCAAGCGCGAATGCCTGGGCATCGCTACCTTCGGCGTGGACGCGCGCGTGGTCGATCCCGAGACGCTGCAGGAACTGCCCCACGGCGAGACCGGCGAGATCGTGGTCCACGGCGGCCAGGTGATGCAGGGCTACTGGCACAACCCGGAAGCCAACGCGGCCACTTTCATCGAGATCGGCGGCAAGCGCTTCCTGCGAACCGGCGACCTCGGTTTCATGGATGAGGAAGGCTACTTCTTCATGCGCGACCGCCTCAAGCGCATGATCAACGCGTCCGGCTACAAGGTCTGGCCGGCCGAGGTGGAGAACCTGCTGTACGGGCACCCGGCCATCCACGAAGCCTGCGTAATCGCCGCCCGCGACCAGCGCCGCGGCGAGACCGTCAAGGCCGTGGTGGCGCTGCGCCCGGAAGCGCGCGGCACGGCCGAAGCCGACCCCGAACGCATCATGGCCTGGTGCCGCGAGCATATGGCCGCGTACAAGGTGCCGCGCATCGTCGACGTGGTCGATGCGCTGCCCAAGTCGGCCACCGGCAAGATCCTGTGGCGCGCCTTGCAGGAGCGCGAGATGCAGGCGGACAACCCGAGCGCGTGACGCCAGCGGCGAATTCAGCAAAGAGAGAGACAGCATGCAGCAAAGCAGACGCAACTGGCTGGCACAGGCCGGCACCCTGGCCGGCGCGGCCATCCTCGGCGGCGCGGGCAGCGCCTTCGCGCAGCAGCCGTATCCCGGCAAGCCGATCCGCATGATCGTGCCGTACCCGGCCGGCGGCGGCACCGACACCGTGGGCCGCCTGATCGGCCAGCGCCTGGCCGAAAGCCTGGGCCAGCCGGTGGTGGTGGAAAACAAGCCCGGCGCCAGCGGCATGCTGGGCAACGACACCGTCGCCAAGGCGCCGGCGGATGGCTATACCATCCTGCTGGCGATCACCGCGCTGATCCAGTCGCCGGCCCTGTACAAGCGCACGCCGTACGACGTGGCCAGGGACTTCACGCCGGTCTCGCTGATCGCCAAGTCGTCCGACCTGTTCGTGGTGCCCAACCGCGTGCCGGCCAGCAATATGCGCGAGTTCCTGGCGCTGGCCAAGGCCAGCAAGCTCAGCTATGGGTCCTACGGCAACGGCACCTCGTCGCACCTGCACGGCGAACTGCTCAAGCAGCAGGCAGGCATCGATCTCGCACACATCCCTTACAAGGGCGCGGCGCCGCTGATGAGCGACCTGCTCGGCGGCCAGGTGGACAGCGCCTTTGTCGACGTGACCTCGGCCAACCCGTACCTCGGCAGCAACAAGTTCAAGATCCTCGGCATCACCGGCACCCAGCGCTACAAGGCGCTGCCCAATGTGCCGACTTTCACTGAACTGGGCCTGCAGGGGTTCGAGCCCAACGGCTGGTACGGGCTGTTCCTGCCGGCCAATGCGCCCAAGGATGTGACGGCGAAGCTGGCGGCCGAGACCGCGCGCATCGTGCGCCTGCCCGAAGTGACGCAGAAGCTGGCCGGCATGGGCCTGCAGCCGGTCGGGTCCACGCCGCAGGAACTGGCAGCCGTGGTCACCGGCGACACACCCAAGTGGGCCAGGATCGTACGCGACGCCAATATCCAGCTCGACTGAAACCCGCCTCCCGGAGCCCACCGATGGAAACCATCCGCTTTGCCGTAGAGGACGGCGTCGCTACGCTGACGCTGGACTCGCCGGCACGCAAGAATGCGCTGTCCTTGCCGATGCGCGACGAGATCGGCGAAGTGATTCGCCGGGTACGCGCCGACGACAGCGTGCGCGCGCTGATCCTGACCGCGGCCGGCACCGATTTCTCGTCGGGCGGCGACATCAGCTCGATGCAGGTCGAGATCAATGCCGAGCAGGGCCGCAAGCGCCTGCAGAAGGTGCACGGCTGGCTGGAAGACCTGATCCAGCTCGACGTGCCGGTCATCGCCGCGGTGGACGGCGCGGCCTATGGCGCGGGTTTCAGCCTGGCGCTGACGGCCGACATCATCCTGGCCACGCCGCGCGCGCGCTTCGGGCTGCCGTTCCTGCGCATGGGGCTGATCCCAGACTGTGGCGTGTTCTACACGCTGCCGCGGATGATCGGCCTGCAGCGGGCCAAGGCGCTGATGTTCTCGATGCGCGAGTTGAACGCCCAGGCCGCGCAAGACCTTGGCATCGTCATGGAAATCATGCCGGCGGACAGCCTGCAGGAACGCGCGCGGGCGCTGGCGCAGGCCTTCATCGAGGCCTCGCCGGTGGCGGTGGGCCTGACCAAGCAGGCACTGAACGCCTCGCTGAACCAGGACCTGCACACCATGCTGGCGATGGAGGCGGACGGGCAGGGCATTGCGTTCTCGACCGCCTATCGCCGCGAGGCTGCCGACCGCTTCATGGCCAAGCAGCCGCTGCGCTACCGCTGGCCGGACTGAGCGGCGGCGCCGGTCATGCTGCCCCGCAGCATCCGGCTGCCGTCGTTTACTTATATAGGCGGGCGCCAGCCGGACGGCATCGCGCGCCTGTTTTTCCTCTCGTTTACCCTGATATCCGCACACCATATGGGATCCCACGACCAGCACACGGCGCCCGCCGTACGCCAGACCCCCTGGATGACCGAAGACCTGGGGATGTTCCAGGAAACCGTGCGCCGCTTCATCGAGCGCGAACTGGCGCCCAACGAGGCCCGCTGGGCCGACCAGGGCTATATCGACCGCGAGGTCTGGCGCCGCGCCGGCCAGATCGGGCTGCTGTGCGCCAGCATCCCCGAGGAATACGGCGGCGGTGGCGGCACCTTTGCCCACGAGGCCGTCATCACCCAGGAAATGTCGCGCGCCGTCTGCACCAGCCTTGGCAATAATGTGCACAGCGGCATCGTGGCACATTACCTGCTCAACTACGGCACGGAAGCGCAGAAGAAGAAATGGCTGCCGCAAATGGCCAGCGGCGAAATGGTGGCGGCCATTGCCATGTCGGAACCTGGCGCCGGTTCTGACCTCAAAGCGATACGCACCCGCGCGGTGCGTGAACAGACCCAAAACGGAGACTGCTATCGCATAAACGGTGCAAAGACCTTCATCACGAACGGTTATCACGCCGACCTGGTCTGCGTGGTGGCCAAGACCGATCCGGAAGCCGGTTCGCGCGGCGTGTCGCTGGTCATGGTCGAGACGCGCGACCTGCCGGGCTTCCGTCGTGGCCGCATTCTCGAGAAGATCGGGCAGAAAGGGCAGGACACCGCCGAGCTCTTCTTCGACGACGTGCTGGTGCCGTGCGCCAACCTGCTGGGCACGCAGGAAGGGCAGGGTTTCTACCAGCTTATGCAGCAACTGCCGCAAGAGCGCATGATCATTGCGCTCGGGGCCGTGGCGACCATGCAGCGCGCCATCGAGCTGACCACCGAATACGTGCGCGAGCGCAAGGTGTTTGGCCAGCCGCTGGCCGATCTGCAGAACACGCGCTTCAAGCTGGCGGAGTGCAAGACGGTCGCCACCATTGCCGCGACCTTCGTCGACGACTGCATGCTGCGCCTGATGGACGGCAAGCTCGACGCTGCCACGGCCGCCATGGCAAAGTGGTGGTGCACGCAGCAGAACTGCCAGGTCATCGACGAGTGCCTGCAGTTGCACGGCGGCTACGGCTACATGCTTGAATACCCGATCGCGCGTATGTATGCGAACGCACGCGTGAGCAAGATCTACGGCGGCTCCAACGAGATCATGAAGGAGCTGGTCGCGCGCACGCTCTGACGCGTCTGCTATCAGCAGTGTGCGTGTGCTAGTGCGCGCAAACGCGTAAGAAAATGCGGAAAAACGAAAGCCGGCACCAGTGCCGGTTTTCGTGCGTATGGTTACAAAACCGGATGTGCACGGATGGCGGGAAAGGTGTAAGGTGTTTCACAAGCATGGTCAATGGCCCGTCGCGTGCGGGGGCAAGGCCCGAGCGGAAATCCAGCCAAAAGCTGAAGCGGAATCATGCAGAAAATGCAGCAACGAAACAGACGTTGCATCGATGCAAGATACGTCAACTCGGACTCCACCATCGCCGTTATTTGACTATGATGAAGTAAAGACTTCGCAACATGACAGGTCGCCAGGCCGGGGTGGTGTGCCGCGAACGTTGCGCGAAGCCTTAGGGGTAGCACGCCTCGGACGTGAACTCTGACGGGAGTGAGGTATGGACATTTTTGGCCATTACGCTACGCGCTTCGAAGCTCGCAAGGAAGAGGAATACAGCATCCAGGAGTACCTGGAGATCTGCAAGAAGGATCCGACTGCCTACGCGACTGCTGCTGAGCGCATGCTTGCCGCCATCGGCCAGCCTGAGTTGGTGGATACCCACCACGACCCCAGGCTGTCCCGCCTGTTCTTCAACAAGGTCATTCGCATCTATCCGGCCTTCCGCGACTTCTACGGCATGGAGGACACGATCGAACAGATCGTCTCGTTCTTCAAGCACGCGGCGCAGGGCCTGGAAGAGCGCAAGCAGATCCTCTACCTGCTCGGGCCCCCGGGCGGTGGCAAGTCCTCGCTCGCTGAAAAGCTCAAGGCGCTGATGGAGGAGATTCCCATCTACGCACTCAAGGGTTCGCCGATCCATGAATCGCCGCTGGGGCTGTTCGCGCCAGAGGAAGACGGCAAGATCCTGGAAGAGGACTACGGTATTCCGCTCCGGTATCTGAACACCATTGCCTCGCCCTGGGCGGTCAAGCGCCTGCACGAGTTCAACGGCGATATCACCAGGTTCCGGGTGGTCAAGCTGCGCCCTTCGGTGCTGTCGCAGATTGCGATCTCGAAGACCGAGCCTGGCGACGAAAACAACCAGGATATTTCCTCGCTGGTCGGCAAGGTCGACATCCGCAAGCTGGAAGATTTTCCGCAGGACGATCCGGACGCCTACTCGTATTCCGGCGGGCTCTGCCTGGCCAACCGCGGCCTGCTTGAGTTCGTTGAAATGTTCAAGGCGCCGATCAAGGTCCTGCACCCGCTGCTGACGGCAACGCAGGAAGGCAACTACAAGGGCACCGAGGGCTTCGGCGCGATCCCGTTCGACGGCATCGTCCTGGCGCACTCGAACGAGGCGGAGTGGACGACCTTCAAGGCGGACAAGAACAACGAGGCTTTCCTGGACCGGATCTATATCGTCAAGGTGCCATACGTGCTGCGCGTGTCCGACGAGGTGAAGATCTACGACAAGCTCCTGCGCAGCAGTTCGCTGTCGGCGGCGCCGTGCGCGCCCAACACGCTGAAGATGATGGCGCAGTTCGCGGTGCTCACCCGCATCAAGGAGCCCGAGAACTCCAATGTCTTCTCGAAGATGCGTGTCTATGACGGCGAAAGCCTGAAGGACGTGGATCCGAAAGCGAAGTCGTACCAGGAATACCGCGACTATGCCGGCATCGACGAAGGCATGAACGGGCTGTCGACGCGCTTTGCGTTCAAGGTCCTGTCCAAGGTCTTCAACTTCGACAACACCGAAGTGGCGGCCAACCCGGTGCACTTGCTGTACGTGCTCGAGCAGCAGATCGAGCGCGAGCAGTTCCCGCCGGAGCAGGAATCCAAGCTGCTGTCGTACATCAAGGAGTACCTGACCACGCCGTTCGTGGAGTTCATCGGCAAGGAAATCCAGACTGCCTACCTGGAGTCGTATTCGGAGTATGGGCAGAACATCTTCGACCGCTATGTGGTGTTCGCCGACCTGTGGATCCAGGACCAGGAGTACCGCGATCCCAACACCGGCGAGATCCTCGACCGCAACGCGCTGAATGACGAGCTTGAGAAAGTGGAGAAGCCCGCGGGTATCTCGAACCCGAAGGACTTCCGCAACGAGATCGTCAACTTCGTGCTGCGGGCACGGGCCAACAACAGTGGCAAGAACCCGGTCTGGACCAGCTATGAAAAGCTGCGGATGGTGATCGAGAAGCGCATGTTCTCCACCACCGAGGACCTGCTGCCGGTGATCTCGTTCAACGCCAAGTCTTCGCGCGAAGACCAGGACAAGCACGAGAACTTCGTCAACCGCATGGTCGAGAAGGGGTACACGCCCAAGCAAGTGAGACTTCTGGTGGAGTGGTATCTGCGCGTAAGAAAGTCATCGTAACGGCGCCGCGGAACAGGTCTCTCAACGAGGGAAACTTATGGCTACGGTCATCGATCGGCGCGAGAACGGCGGCAACAAGAGTGCCGTCAACCAGCAACGTTTCATCAAGCGCTACCGCGAGCAGATACGGCAGGCGGTGGCAAAGGCGGTGTCCGGCCGGAAGATCATGGACATCGAGCAGAGCGGCCAGGTGTCCATTCCGGTCAAGGACATCTCCGAACCGATCTTCCACCACGGCCCGGGCGGGCGGCGCGAGTGGATTCACCCTGGCAACAAGAAGTTCGTCAAGGGTGATTCCTTCGACCGCCAGCAGCAGGGCGGTGGCGGGACCGGTTCGCGGGCCAGCGACAGTGGCGAAGGCGAAGACGATTTCGTCTTCACGCTGTCGCGCGAGGATTTCCTGAACTTCTTCTTCGAGGACATGGCGCTGCCGGACCTGGCCAAGCGCCACCTCGCCAAGATCGCCGAGGTGCGCAAGGTGCGCGCCGGCTTTTCCATCGACGGCACGCCTGCCAACCTGTCGGTCCTGCGCACCATGCGCAGTTCGCTGGGGCGGCGCATCGCCTTGTCCAGTCCTTACCAGAAGCGCCTGCGCGAACTGGAGCTGGAATACAGCGAGGCGCTGGAAAAGGACGGCCCCTATGCCGAAGGCACGCTCGAGGTGATGGAGAAGATGCGGCACCTGCGTGCCTGCATCGACCGCGTGCCCTTTATCGAGAAGCTCGACCTTCGCTACAACAACCGCGTGCTGAAGAAGCGCCCGCAGGCCCAGGCGGTGATGTTCTGCCTGATGGACGTGTCCGGCTCGATGGACGAGAGCCGCAAGGACCTGGCCAAGCGCTTCTTCATGCTGCTGTACCTGTTCCTGAAGCGCAACTACGAGCGCATCGACGTGGTGTTCATTCGCCATCACACGGTGGCGAAGGAAGTCGATGAGGAAGATTTCTTCCACTCGCGCGAGTCCGGTGGTACCGTGGTGTCCAGTGCGCTGAAGCTGATGGTGGAAGTGATCCACGACCGCTACCCGCCGAGCCAGTGGAACATCTACTGCGCGCAGGCGTCAGACGGTGATAACTGGGCCGGTGATTCCGAGTTGTGCGGACGCCTGCTGCGCGATTCGATCCTGCCACTGGTGCAGTACTATGCATATGTTGAAGTCGCATCGGAAGAGCCGCAGAACCTCTGGGAAGAGTATCTGACGGTCAAGGGACAGTTCGACCACTTTGCGATGCAGCGCATCATCGGCGCGGACGAGATCTACCCGGTGCTGCACGACCTGTTCCAGAAGCGCGCAGCATAGGGTGGCGCCGATCCTGGCCTTCCTTGCGGCGGGCCACAGTGAAGGCAAATGGCGAGGCAACGCGGACCACGCGGCGCGGCGATGCCGTGCGCGCCGGACTGGTCTGGCGCCTTGCCCGGGCAACAAGGGGCGAAGATGGCTTATCTCTCCACGGGTTCGGAATGGACCTTCGAGCTGATCAAACGGTATGACCGCGAGATCGCCCGCATCGCCGGCGAATTCGGGCTGGATACCTATCCCAACCAGATCGAGATCATCACCGCCGAGCAGATGCTCGACGCCTACGCGTCGTCGGGGCTGCCGGTCGGCTACAGCCACTGGTCCTACGGCAAGCACTTCCTGGCGTCCGAGCGCAGCTACCAGCGCGGCCACATGGGGCTGGCCTATGAGATCGTCATCAACTCCAATCCCTGCATCGCCTACCTGATGGAGGAGAACACCATGCCGATGCAGGCGCTGACGATCGCGCACGCCTGCTACGGCCACAACGCCTTCTTCAAGGGCAACTACCTGTTCCGCACCTGGACCAACGCGGACGCCATCGTGGACTACCTGCTGTTTGCCAAGAACTACGTGGCCGAGTGCGAGCAGCGTTACGGCGAACGCGAGGTGGAACTGCTGCTGGACTCTTGCCACGCCTTGCAGAACTATGGCGTGGACCGCTACAAGCGCCCCAAGAAGCTGTCCATCACCGAAGAGAAGGCGCGCCAGGCCGATCGCGAGAACTACCTGCAGATGCAGGTCAACGACCTGTGGCGCACCCTGCCCAAGAGCCGGCCGCATGCGCTGGCGTCGGACGACGACGCGTCCGAGGGGGAAATCATCTTCCCGCCGGAGCCGCAGGAGAACCTGCTGTACTTCATCGAGAAGAACGCGCCCAAGCTGGCATCGTGGCAGCGCGAGATCGTGCGCATCGTGCGCAAGATCGCGCAGTACTTCTATCCGCAGCGCCAGACCAAGGTCATGAATGAAGGCTGGGCCACGTTCTGGCACTACACCATCATCAACCAGCTGTACGAGGAAAAGCTGGTCAACGATGCGTTCATGATGGAGCTGCTGCAGGCGCATACCAACGTGATTTACCAGCCGCCGTACAACAGCCCCTACTACAGCGGCATAAACCCCTACACGATCGGTTTCCTGATGTTCCAGGACCTGCGCCGCATGTGCGAAAACCCGACCGAAGAGGACTACCGCTGGGCCCCGGAATTCGCAGGTAGCGACTGGCGCAAGACGCTGGACTTTGCCATGAAAAATTTCAAGGACGAGAGCTTCCTGCTGCAGTTCCTGTCGCCGCGCGTGATCCGCGAGCTGAAGCTGTTCTCGGTGCTGGACGATGACCGCGAAGGCAAGCTGCGCGTCACCGCGATCCACAACGATGAAGGCTACCGCGCGATCCGCCAGCTGATGGCGGCGCAATATGACCTCTCCAGCATGGAGCCCAATATCCAGGTCACCAATGTCGATGTCGGCGGCGACCGCTCGCTGACGCTGCGGCACCTGCAGAACGACCGCCGGCCGCTGGCGCACAACTTCGATGAGGTGATCCGGCACGTGACCCGGCTGTGGGGCTTCACCGTGCGGCTCGAGGTGGCCTATGAGGACGGCCGCACCGAGCTGAAGTACGAGTGCAAGCCGGAACGGCGCCACCGCCGCCCGCACGGCGGCGGCCTCAGCCTGGCTGCCTGATCCCGCAATTGCGGGGGTTAAGCCCCGCCGCTCAGGCGGCGGGCGCGGGCTCGCACCATTCGCGCACCAGTTCCACCGCGTTGCGGCCGGCGCTGGCGCACACCGCCTCGCCCAGCACCCGGCTCCACCAGCGCTCCGACCCGTCCGCCACGCGCCACGCATGCAGCCGGCGCGTATAGAGCTGCAGGTCGTATTCCTCCGTGATCCCGATGGCGCCGTGCACGGCGTGCGCGATGGCGGCCACCGGCGTGACCGCGTCGCTGGCGCGCAGCTTGCCGATGGCTGCGCGCAGACGGTCGGGCGTGCCGGTGCCGCTGTCGCAGGCCAGCTGTGCGGCCACGCGTGCCGCGGCAACGTGCTCGGCCATCTCGCTGACCTGGTGCTGGATCG
The DNA here is from genome assembly GCF_059419025.1 of Cupriavidus sp. GW821-FHT07C08. Lineage (NCBI taxonomy): Bacteria > Pseudomonadati > Pseudomonadota > Betaproteobacteria > Burkholderiales > Burkholderiaceae > Cupriavidus > Cupriavidus sp. GW821-FHT07C08. Next base: position 72,631 of record NZ_JBWKQZ010000006.1, on the reverse strand, counting down.
CCTGGAACTTGCCGATGGCGCGCCCGAACTGCTGGCGGTCGTTGGCGTACTGCAGCGTCAGGTCAAGCACGTGCGACAGCGCGCCGGCCAGTTGCGCCGTGTGCAGGCAGGCGCCCAGCGTGCGCAGGGTGCCGGCGGGCAGTGCAAAGGCCCCTGGCGCCGCGGCGTCAGGGCGCGGCACGCGCAGCGTCAGGTCATGATGGGCGCCGGTCGCTTCGGCGCGGGCGTCGGCCGCCGACAGCAGCAGGCAACGCTCGCCATCCTGCAGCAGGAACCACTGCGCATGGCGGGCATCCGCCACCAGCGCCGCGCCGGGGCTGTCTTCAAAGCCGACGAGTGCGACCGGGCCGGCGGGCAGGGCGATGCCGTGCGCCTGCAGCAGCGCGCGCGCAAAGATGGTCTGCGCCAGCGGCAGCGGCAAGGCGTGGCGGCCGGTGACAAAGAGCACCGGCGCCAGCTCGCGCAGCGGCAGCGCGGCGCCGCCGGCGGATTCGGGCAGCAGGCAATCGGCAAAGCCGCTTTCCAGCAGCGCTTGCCACAGCGGCTGCGGGTCGGCCTGCTGTTCCAGCGCGCGCACGGTGGCGGGCGGGCAGCAGTCGCGCAGCAGCGCGTCTAGGGCGTCGGAGTAGGCGTTATGCATGGGGTATCTCGTTCAGGATGGCGATCGACGGGGGCGGATTCAACGCAGGCCGAGTCCGCGCGCGATCATGCCGCGCAGGATTTCGCGGGTGCCGCCGCGCAGCGAGTACGACGGCGCGATCTGCGTGACATAGGCCAGGGTGCGGTACAGCGTCCCATCGGCCGCCAAGGCGGGTTCGTCACCGAGCGCGGCTTCCACCAGCGCGGGGATCGACTGCTCGAAGGTCGTGCCCAGGTCCTTCACCAGCGCGGCCTCCACCACCGGGCTTTCACCGGCGGCCAGCCGCGACGTGACTGCCAGCGACATGGCGCGCAGCACCGCCAGGTGGCCGGCGAGCCGGCCCACGGTCACCGTGTCGCGCCGTGCGGGCGGCAGCCGGCGCATGGCGTCGAGCCAGGTGTCGAGCAGCACCACGCTGGAATAGAGGCGCTCCGGGCCGCTGCGCTCGAACGCCAGCTCGGCGTTGACCTGCTCCCAGCCGCTGCCTTCCTGGCCGACCAGCGCGTCCGGGGCCAGCGCCACGTCGTCGAAGGTGACTTCGGAGAAGTGCGCATCGCCCGCCAGGTCGTGGATCGGCCGCACCGTGACGCCCGGTGCGTGCAGGTCGACGATGAACTGCGATAGCCCGGCCTGCCGGTCCTGCGGCGTGCCCGAGGTTCGCACCAGCGCGATCATGAAATGGCAGCGGTCGGCATTGGTCGTCCAGATCTTGCGGCCGTTCAGGCGCCAGCTGCCGTCCGCCTGGCGCACCGCGCGCGTGGCCACGCTGGCCAGGTCCGAGCCGGAGTTTGGCTCGCTCATGCCGATGCAGAAGAAGGCCTCGCCGCGGCTGATCGCGGGCAGGTAGCGCGCCTTCTGCGCGTCGTTGCCGTAGCGCAGGATCAGCGGGCCGCTCTGGCGGTCGGCGATCCAGTGCGCCGACACCGGCGCGCCGCAGGCCAGCAGTTCTTCCACCAGCACGAAACGCGAAAACGGGTCCAGGCCCGCGCCGCCGAACTGCGCCGGCAGCGTGATGCCGACCCAGCCGCGCGCGGCCAGCGCCCGGCTGAAGGCGGCATCGAATCCCATCCACGAGCGCGCGCGCGTTTCCGGCGGCAGCGCGGGCAGGTGTGCATCGAGAAAGGCCCGCACCTCGCCGCGGAACGCCACGGCGTGCGGCGGCAGGAAGGTCAGGCCGAAGGTGGAAAGCAATGCGGTCACGGTGAAATCCTGTAGCTGGAAATTGCGAAGCCGTTGGTTCAGCGCCCCGCCAGGAGCCGGCGCGCCGTATAGGTCATGGCCTGCGCACCACGCTGGTTGAACACCTCGATGCGCGAATCCACCACCGCCCGGCCGTTGCGCGACGTGGGGCGGATGCCGGTCACGGTCACGGTGGCGTGGATGGTGTCGCCCACCACCACCGGGGCGTGGATCTGCTGCGTGAGTTCCAGCATGGCCAGCCCGGTGCCCTGGATCATGGTCTGCAGGATGAAGCCCTCGATCAGCGTGTAGGTCAGCGCCGCCGGCACCGGCCGGCCCTGGATGGCGCCACCGTCATAGCCGGCTTCGATAAAGATGGCCTCGACCATGCCGGTCACGGAGATGAAATTGACCAGGTCGGTCTCGGTCACGGTGCGGGCGAAGGTGCGGAAGGCCTGGCCTTCCTGCAGGTCCTGCCAGTAGAAGCCCTGGCCGAGGCGGGGCAGTTCTGCATGCGTCATGGTGTCTCCTTGGCGGGTGCGCAGCGTGCGGCACCGCTTTGTTGCAATTGCGCGATCGCTTCTGCGGATAGTCCTGCCTGCGCCAGCACGCTCCCGGTGTGCTCGCCCAGCCGCGGCGGGATGCCCAGCGGCGCGCGCTGGCTGTCGAAGCGCACCGGTGCGCCGGGAAAACGCAACGTGCCCATGGCCGGGTCTTCGACGGTTTCGAAGAAGCCGGTGGCGACCAGGTGCGGATCGTCCGGCAGGTCGTCGAGTTCATTGATGCGCGCCACCGGGATCTGCAGGCGTTCACACAGCTCCACCCAGTGCGCCGTGGTCTGTCCCTGCACGATTTCGCCGGTGAGCTCGTACAGCGTCTCGATATGCCGCGTGCGTGCCGCGATGTCGGCAAAGCGCGCATCCGCGGCCAGCGCGGGGCGCTCGGCGGCGTGGAAGAAGTCGCGCCAGTGCGCGTCGGTGTACGGCATCATGCAGACATAGCCGTCGGCGCTGCGGTACGGGCGGCGCAGCGGCGCCAGCACGCGGGGGTAGCCGCTGGGGCCGCGCGGCGGCTCGAAATGGCGGCCGTAGAAGTGCTCGACCAGGTTGAAGGCGACCATGGATTCGAACATTGGCACTTCGACCAGCGTGCCGTGGCCGGTGCTGCCATCGGCATTGCGCCGCGCGTGCCCGGCCAGCGCCGCGCAGACCGACAGCGCTGCCACCAGCCCGCTGGTCTTGTCCGCGGCGATGGTGGGGAAGTAGCGGCTGTCGCCGGTCTGCGCCGCCATCAGCGCGGCATTGCCGGACAGGCCCTGGATGATGTCGTCGTACGCCGGGCGGCCGCCATAGGGGCCATCCTCGGCAAAGCCGAGCAGGCTGACAAAGACCAGCTCCGGATGGCGCGCCCGCACGTCGTCGGGCGCCAGCCCCAGTGCGGCCAGTTTCTGCGGGCGCATGCTGTGCATCAGCACGTCGGCGCCGGCCAGCACGCGGTCCAGGGCGGCCTGCGCGGCCGGCTGCTTCAGGTCCAGCACCACGCTGCGCTTGCTGCGGTTCACACCCAGGAAAATGGCCGCCATGCCGGGCTCGGCGGCGGGGCCGGTGCGGCGCGTGGAATCGCCCTCGGGCGGCTCGACCTTGATCACCTCGGCGCCAAGGTCGGCCAGCCACTGGCTGGCATACGGCCCCATCACCACTGTGGACAGGTCGACCACGCGGATGCCTGCAAGCGGCAGCATGTTGTCTCCGATCTTGTTGACTGTGGGGCACAGGGTAGATCAGCAGGCGAGGCTTGGTCTAATATTAGTTTTTTAGAAATCGATATTCAGAGGATATTAACGAGCCATGGACTTCCGCCAGTTGCAGCAGTTCGTCGCCCTGGCCGAGACGGGCAACTTCCACCGCGCCGCCGAACGCCTGCACATGGCGCAGCCGCCGCTTTCCATTTCCATCCGCAAGCTCGAGGACCAGCTTGGGACGGCGCTGTTCGTGCGCACCTCGCGCGGGGTGCGGCTGACGCAGGCGGGCGAGGCCGCGCTGCACGATGCGCGCCGTGCGCTGTTCCACGCACAGCAGGCACGTGCCGCGGCGATTGCCGCGGGGCAGGGCGAGCGCGGCGCGCTGCGCATCGGCTTTATCGGCTCGGCGACGTATGCGCTGCTGCCCAAGCTGATCCCGGCGTTCCGCGCGGCGCATCCCGGCATCGAGCTGATCCTGCATGAATCCACCACCGCCGCGATCCTGGACCGCCTGGAAAAGCACCAGATCGACGCCGGCCTGGTGCGCTTCCCAATCCTGAACACCGGCAACTATTCGCTGACGCCGCTGGAAAACGACGTCTTTGTCGCGGCGGTGCCGGCTGACAGCCCGCTGGCAAGCGCAGACGCCATTCCGCTGCGCGCGCTCGCGGACGAGCCTTTCATCATGTATCCGGCGGCGCAGGTGCCCAACCTGCACGCGGTGGCCATGCTGCTGTGCCAGCAGGCGGGCTTTGTGCCGCGCGTTACGCAGGAGGCGGTGCAGGTGCAGACCCAGGTCAGCCTGGTCGAGAGCGGGCTTGGCGTGGCCCTGGTGCCGAGCGTGGCGGCGCGCTACGCCAACCAGCGCGTGCGCTTCCTGCCATTGTCCAGCCCGCGGGCGGCCGGGCGCATCGGCATTGCGCTGGCGGCGCGGCCCGATGACGGCGACCGCCAGGTGCAGCGCTTCCTGGCGGCGGCGCAGGCGGCGGTGAACTGATGCGAAGGCGGGTGGTGCAGCGTCTCAGGCGGCGCGCGTGCGCGGCTTGCGCGGCCGCGCGGGCGGGGTGACGCCGGCACGCTCCAAGTTCACGCCCGGCAGCAGGTGCAGCAGCCGCACCAGTTCTGACTGGCGATGCGTGCCGGTCTTGCGCAGCGTGTCGCGGATATGCACGCGCACGGTGTGGGGCGAAAGAAATTCGCGCTCGGCAATTTCGTTGAGGGTTTCGCCGGCAGCCAGGCGGATCGCGATAATGCTTTCCTTGCGCGACAGCCCGAACAGCGAGGTCAGCACGCCGGCATCCAGCACCGAGCGCGATTCCGAATTGCCGAACAGCATCATCGCGGCCGGCAATTGCCACGGGCCTTCCACCGGCTGGCGCGACACCAGCGGCGTGACGATGATCGGCACCGGCTGTCCGCCAGAGGTAATGTGCATCCACGAGCCGGAGGCCGCTTCCGTGCCGCGGGCACGCATGGCACCGTCGAGCAGCTTGCGCAGCACCGCCTGCAGCGTGTCGCTGTGGGCGCGCAGCACGCCGCCCTGCAGCGACAGGTGGCCGTCGGCCTGCACCAGCGCCTCGGCCCAGCTGTTGGCATAGCGCACGCGCAGGTCCGCCTGCAGCACCATCACGCCGAAGTCCAGCGTATCCAGCCCGGCCAGGCCCAGGCTGGCCAGCCCGCTCAGCTCGAAGTTGCGCTGCTGCATCCGTGCCGCGCGCACCCAGTGCGGCATCACGTGGGCCAGGCGCCGCTCGCGCTGGCCTGTGCTGATGCTGCCCGCGCTGGTGCCGCTCATCAGCACGCAAACCTCGGCGTTCTCGATCAGGCGGATGCCTTGTTCCAGTCCGCTGCAGGCCAGCGCAGCCGTGGCCGCATCCGCCATGGCGCCATCGTGCGAGGCCGCCAGCGCGGACGTGCCGTCGCAGGCCAGCGCGGGGGCGTCATTGGGGGGGCAGCAAGCGCCCGCATGGGGCAGGTCGAGCGGACCGGGCAGCCAGTCGGGCATGCTGACGCCGCTGGTGAAGCAGCCGTGCGGGGTCACGCCAAGGCGGGCATGGCCGGCAAGCTTGTCCCAGATCAGGTAACGCGGGCTGCCTGTGCAGGTGTATCGGGAAAAGAGGTCGAGGGCGGCGGGCATGGCCGCAACGTCCAGCGCAGACTCGTAGATTGAGTCGACCAGACGATGGAAGTCCTCGTCCGTAGTCGGGTGTTCGCCCATGTTCAGATCCCCCCGGTGGCAAACGCCTATTGCTCTGCGCCACGGCAAGTGGCTACATCTTTTTGTGTTATCGGTTCCGTTCTGGCGTTCTGTATCTGCGCCGATACGGATGCTGCTGGCGGCGCGCATTGTCCCGTCATGTCCGCCGTACTGCAATCATGCCAAACAATGTTGTTTGTTTTATCCCCCGTATCGGGGGGGGGAAACCCGGATTGCGCGGCGTAACTCCCCCCCAGCCGGGCAGGGGCGTGATCGTGCCGCGGCGCGATGGTAATACGCTTGAGGAAAACTTCAAGATTTTCAACGCTGAAATAGTCCAGCGTTTCTCCCATGCCACAGCAGCGCTGGCTATTGTGGCGCAGGGCTCACGTCCTCCTTGCCCGCCAGTTGCGCGACCCCGCCACCCACCTGAATCGTCAGGCTCGGCGATGCCATGCGGATGCCGCTGGCGTCGAAATTGCGCTTGAGCCGCGCATTGAAGGCGCGCGTGATCTCCGCCTGCATCAGTGGCCGGGTCTTGAACTGTGCCATCACCACCGGCCCGTTGGGGTCGAAACGGTCCAGCCCCAGGATGTCCAGCCCCGACATCAGGTTGCGCGCGTAGTGACGGTCGCGCGCCAGTTCGGCGCCGGTGGTGCGGATCAGCTCCAGCGCCTGGTCCAGGTCGCTCTGGTAGGTGATGCCGATGTTGAAGACCGCGTAGGCATAGCCGCGCGACAGGTTCTTGACTGCCTTGATCTGGCTGTACGGCAGCGTGTGCAGCGCGCCGCGGCCGTCGCGCAGCCTGACAGTGCGGATGGTCATGGCTTCGACCACGCCGGCGTGGTCCGGCAGCTCGATCGAGTCGCCGATGGCGATGGAGTCCTCGACCACGATGAACAGCCCCGTGATCAGGTCCTGCACCAGGCTTTGCGCGCCGAAGCCGATGGCCAGGCCGACCACGCCCGCGCCGGCCAGCAGCGGCGTCACGTTGACGCCCAGGTTGGCCAGCACCGCGATCACCGTGATCACCAGCAGGCCGATGAGCGAAGCGTTGCGCACCAGTGGCAGGATGGTCTTGACCCGCAGGCTGGGTTGCGCGCCGCGTCCGTGCGCCGGCGACAGTGATTGCATGATGGCGGTGTCGATCAGCAGCCAGACCAGCCAGGCCAGCAGCACGGTGCTGGTGACGCTGAAGACGGTCTCGGTGAGATGCCGGCCCGCGGCGGACGACTCGGCCAGGCGCACCAGCGACGTGCCCCAGACGCGCATCACCATCTCAATGAAGACCGCCCAGATCAGCACGCGCACCAGTGCCAGCGCAAAGCGGCCGAAGCGCTGTAGGTAGGCCGAGCGGCGGCGGTCGCGGATGCGCGGCGCGCGCGCGGTGGCCTTGGGCGAGTGCCCCGCCACCATCGTCAGCAGCAGCCCGGCGAGGAACAGCGCCACCGATGCCACCGTGCGGCGCAGGAACACATCCGCATGGCCGGTGGCCAGGATGGTGCCGACCACCGATGCCACCACCACCGCCAGCACCGGCAGGTGCCAGGCCTGGCCGGCCAGCCGCAGCAGGTCGGTCGCGGCCGGGTGGGCCTGGCGGAAGGCCAGCGGCCGTTGGCTGATCAGCTGGCCGATCTGCCGGCGGAAACACAGCGCGAACGCGCCGATGCCCAGGGCCGCGGCGATATTGGCCACGGTGGCCACCAGCGCGCACAGGTTGGTGCCGAGCACGGCGATCACGCGGCTGTCCGTGGCGCCGTCGCCCAGCGCCGCCAGCGCCCCCGTGCAGATCAGCAGCCACGGTGAGCGCGCCAGCAGCTGCCGCACCGCCAGCTGCCGGTGCGCGCTGCGGAACAGCGTGAAGATGACCTGGCACACCGCTGCCGCAATCGCCCCCGCCACGATCGCATACGCCACCAGCACGGCGGCGACGCTGGCCGGCGATTGGGCAAATACGCGTTGGGCCAGCAGCGAGGTCAGCCCGAATGCCACCACCCAGGGCCCGATATGGCGCAGCATGAAGACGCCGACGTCGACCCACGATGGCAGCTCGGGCAGCTTGCCGCGCTCGGCGCGCGTGGGTTTGCGCGCGCGCCGGCGCCGGATGCGGTGGCCGATCTCCCACAAGACCCCGCCGCTCACCGCCCAGGCTGCCAGCACCAGCGCGAATTCACGCAGCGAGGCCAGCGTCGTGCGGGTGCCGTTGTGGGTGAGCGCGGCGTGCCATTCCTCGCCCGCGAAGCGCGTGCGCCAGCGCCAGAACTGCCACGGGCCGCGATCCTTGCGCAGATGGGTATCGACCTCGTCCAGCACTTCAGCGACGGCACCGATCAGGCCGGGCGCGGAGGCGCCGGCCGGGGCTGCCGCGGCGGAGGCGGGCGCGGCCCCGGAGGCACCCAGCCCCTGGCGCATGGTTTGCAGCTGGCCCACCAGGGCGCGCCGCTCGCCGTCGTTCTGCAGCGTGGCGATCACCTGGTCCAGCGACTGCGCCAGCGGCACGCTGGCGGCGGGTGCGCTGGCCGGCGCCGCGGGCTTCTCCGCCTTGCCCAGCAGTGCGGCGAGGGAGCCGGCCGGGGCGGCGTGCGCCGGGATGGCGCACAGCAGCGTCAACAGCGCGGCCAGCACGGCGAACGCACGCAGCACCGGCTGCAGTGCGGCATGCCAGCGGGGCGCAGGGGTGGGGGCGTGGTGTTCGGGTTTGTGCATGGTTCGTAGTCGGTTGCCGGTGCCGGGCGGCGCCGGAATGGCCGTCGATCGCGTCACTGTAGCGCATTGGTCGCGCCGGGTGCCGGAGCGCGCCGCACGCACGCGCCAACCTCATTCGTCGCTTCGGACGATGCGTCGCAACGGCCGATCCACGAATCTCGAGCCCACTCCGGTACAGGCGATTCTTGCGCCTGCCGGCTTCATCAAACCGCGGGGCCGCGCTGGATCCGGCCGGGCCAGGAACAAGAGACAAGGGGAAGACGATATGGAACTCAATGCATCGGTATCGGCAGTGGTGACGGGTGGCGCTTCGGGCCTGGGCGCGGCGACGGCACGTGCGCTGGCAGCGCAGGGCGTGCGCGTGGCGCTGTTCGACCTCAACGTGGAGAAGGGCGAAGCGCTGGCGCGTGAACTGGGCGGCGTGTTCTGCCAGGTCAACGTCACCTCGGAGGCCGAGGTCGAGGCCGGCTTTGCCAAGGCGCGCGCCGCCATCGGCCAGGAACGCATCCTGGTCAACTGCGCCGGCACCGGCAACGCCATCAAGACCGCCTCGCGTTCCAAGGAAGCGCCGGACCAGATCAAGCATTTCCCGACCGATGCCTTCGAGCGCATCATCCAGATCAACCTGATCGGCACCTTCCGCTGCATCGCACGCTCGGCCGCGGGCATGCTGACGCTGGACAGCGCCGGCGGCGAGCGCGGCGTGATCATCAATACCGCGTCGGTGGCGGCGCAGGACGGCCAGATGGGCCAGGCCGCGTACTCGGCATCGAAGGCTGGCGTGGTCGGCATGACGCTGCCGATCGCGCGAGACCTGGCGGGTGAAGGCATCCGCGTCAACACCATCCTGCCGGGCATCTTCAATACGCCGCTGCTGCAGGGTGCGGCAGAGAACGTCAAGGCCGCGCTGGCCGCTTCGGTGCCGTTCCCCAAACGCCTGGGGCAGCCGGAAGAGTTTGCCTCGCTGGCCGTCGAGATGTGCCGCAACGGCTATTTCAACGGCGAGTCGGTGCGCCTGGACGGCGCCATCCGCATGGCGCCGCGCTGAGCGTAGCGCCAGCACATCGTCGTGTCCGGGCCCGCGCACCACTGGTCCGGACACCATCAAAACCAGGAGACGCGGATGGACTTCAGCTATCTGACGACACTGCCCCACGCGGTACGCCACTTCGCGCGCCTGCGGCCCGAGGCGGTGGCGTATGCGTTCGAAGGCCGGCAGACCACCTATGCCGGGTTCGAGCGGAACACCAATCGCGTGGCACAGGCCCTGCTGGCTGAAGGCGCCGGGGTCGGCGAGCGCATCGGCTATATCGGCAAGAACAGCGACCACTATTTCGAGCTGCTGCTTGGCGCGTCCAAGATCGGCGCGGTGATGACGCCGGCCAGCTGGCGCCTGGCGCCGCCCGAGGTGGAGTTCATCCTTGGCCATTGCGATGCCGTGGTGCTCTTCGTCGGGGCGGAATCGGCGGCGATGGTCCGGAACCTGCTGCCCACGCTGCCGATGGTGCGCAAGGTGGTGGTGATGGAGCCGTGCGCCGAGCAAGGCGACTGGCAGTGCTACACCGACTGGCGCGACGCGCAGCCGGACACGCCGCCCGCGCACCAGCCCGCCGCGCATGACGTGCTGCTGCAGCTGTACACATCCGGCACCACCGGCCGGCCCAAGGGCGCGATGCTCACGCACCGCAACCTGACCATCGGCACCGAAGTCAGCGAGCGCGAGAACGTGCGCTGGTCGCACTGGGTCGCCGACGATGTTTCGCTGGTGGCGATGCCGGTGGCACATATCGGCGGGTCCGGCTGGGGCCTGCGCAACCTGCTGTCCGGTGCCAAGGGCGTGGTCGCGCGCGAGTTCGATCCGCGCGCGGTGCTCGACTTTATCGAGAAGGAGCGCATCAGCAAGCTGTTCCTGGTGCCCGCCGCGATGCAGATCGTGCTGCGCGACCCGCGCGCGCGCCAGGTGGACTACTCGCGCCTGAAGTACCTGCTGTACGGCGCCGCGCCGATTCCGGCGGCGCTGCTGCGCGAGGGCATCGAGGTGTTCGGCTGCGGCTTCGTGCAGCAGTACGGCATGACCGAGACCACCGGCACCGTCGTGGCGCTGCCGCCCGAGGACCACACCACCGAGGAAGTGCCGCGCATGCGTGCCGCGGGCAAGCCGCTGCCTGGCGTGGAGATCAAGGTGGTCGACTATGAAGGCCGCCAGCTCGCGCCGGGCGAGGTCGGTGAGCTCGTAGTGCGCTCGCAGCACAACATGGCCGGCTACTGGAAGCAGCCCGAAGAGACCGCGCGCACCATCGACGCCGAAGGCTGGCTGCGCACCGGCGACGCGGGCTACATGGATGCCGAGGGCTACCTGTACATCCATGACCGCGTCAAGGACATGATCATCAGCGGCGGCGAGAACGTCTATCCGGCCGAGGTCGAAAGCGCGATCTACGGCCACCCGCAGGTGGCCGACGTGGCGGTGATCGGCGTGCCGGACGAGAAGTGGGGCGAGGCGGTCAAGGCCATCATCGTGCTAAAGCCGGGGCAGGCGCCGGACCAGGCCGGCATCATCGCGTGGACGCGCCAGCGCCTGGCGGGCTTCAAGGTGCCCAAGAGCATCGAGTTTGTCGAGGCGCTGCCGCGCAACCCGTCGGGCAAGCTGCTGCGGCGCAAGCTGCGCGAGCCGTTCTGGGAAGGGATGAACCGGCGGGTGAACTGACGCCGGCAAGCAGCAAGCAAGAGCCCGCCGTCACTGGCGGGCTTTTGCTTTGGCGGGCAGGGAGCGGGGCGCCCGCTATAATCCGCGCAGGCACTGTGCCGCCTCACCACGTCACCCTCAATATTGCGCGACAACTCCCCCCAGCCATGTCCAAGGACCCCGCGCAAGCCCGCCTGACCCGCCGCTATGTCGAAAAGCGCGAGGCCATCCTGGACGCCGCCGCGCGGCGCTTCAACCACCAGGGCGTACGGGGCACCACCTTGTCGGATGTCGCCGAGGACGTGGGCCTGAGCACCAACAGCATCACGTACTACTACCGCAAGAAGGAAGACCTGGTGGTGGCGTGCCTGCTGCGCGCCATCGGCGAGATGGTGGACATTGCCAGCGCGGCCCAGCAGCAGCCGGCGCCGCGCGACCGGGTGGAGGCCTTCATCGCGCTGTTCTTCGAGCGCCTGGCGCGTACCGCCACCGGCGAACGGCCTGAGCTGATGAGCTTTCGCGAGATCCGGGCGCTGCCGGACAGCCATGCCGATATCGCATTCGACGCCTACACCGACATGTTCCGCCGCATCCGCCAGCTGCTGCGCGAGCGCCCGCCGGCCGATCCGGCGCAGCGCAGTGCGCTGAGCGCGCGCGCCCACCTGCTGCTGTCGCTGGCGACCGGCGCGATGTCATGGGTGGAGCGCTATGAGCCTGAGGACTATCCGAAGGTGGCGCAGACCGTGGTCGACGTGCTGCTGCACGGCATTGCCGCGCCGTCGGCCCGCTGGCATGCGCAGATGGACGTATCCGCGCTGCTGCCGGCGCCGGACAAGCCCGAGACCACGCAGGAGGCCTTCCTGCGCGCGGCGACCGAGTTGCTCAACGAGCAGGGCTATCGCGGCGCGTCGGCCGACCGCATCTCGGCGCGGCTGAACCTGACCAAGGGCGCGTTCTACCACCACAACGAGAACAAGGACGACCTGATCTCGGCCTGCGTCGACCGCATGTTCGCAGTGATCCGCAATACCCAGACGCTGGTGGAGAACGGCCCCGGCACCGGCTGGGACAAGCTGTGCGCGGTGTCGCGGGCGCTGGTGCAATACCAGTTCTCCAGCCAGGGGCCGCTGCTGCGCCTGACCATCTATGGCGCGCTGCCCGAGGACATGCGCAAGGAGAAGATGCTGACCATGAGCCGGCTGTCGGCGCGGATCGTGCGCTTCCTGGTGCTGGGCATGCAGGATGGCTCGATCCGGGCACTGGACCAGTCCATTGCCGCGCTGCAGGTCAACGGCATGATCAATGCCGCGGTGGAGTTGTCCCGCTGGGTGCGCGACGCCCATGCGGACAACGCCGCTGACCTGTTCGTGCGGCCGTTGCTGATGGGGATCCTGTCGGAGCCCTGAGCGCTAGCACACGCTCAAGTGTAGAGGTGGCAGGCCACCATCTGGCCATCCGGCTGCGCCTGCAGCGCCGGGTCTTCGCTGCGGCAACGCGCCATCGCCACCGGGCAGCGGGTATGGAAGCGGCATCCCGACGGCGGATTCATCGGGCTCGGCACCTCGCCCTGCAGCACAATGCGCTTGCGGCTGCGCTCGCCTTCCACGCTGGCCACCGGCACCGCCGACAGCAGCGCCTGGGTGTAGGGATGGCGGGGGCGGGCGTAGAGCGCCTCGCGGCTTGCGATCTCGACGATGCGGCCCAGGTACATCACCGCGATGCGGTCGCTGATATGCCGCACCACGGCCAGGTCGTGCGCGATGAACAGGTAGGACAGGCCAAGCCGCCGCTGCAGCGACATCAGCACGTTGACCACCTGCGCCTGGATCGACACGTCCAGCGCCGACACCGGCTCATCGCAGACGATGACGCTGGGACCGAGCGCCAGCGCGCGGGCGATGCCGATGCGCTGGCGCTGCCCGCCGGAGAACTCGTGCGGGTAGCGGTCCGCCATATAGGGCAGCAGCCCGACCATGTCCAGCAACTCCGCCACGCGCGCTCGGCGGGCGCTGCGCCCGCCGGGGAAGTCATGCACCTCCAGCGGTTCGCAGATAATGTCACTGACCTTCATGCGCGGGTTCAGGGAGCCGAAGGGATCCTGATAGACCATCTGCACGCTGCGGCGGAATTGCTTCTCCTGCGCCCGCGTGAAGCTGGCCAGGTCGTCGCCGCGAAAGGCGATGCGTCCGGCGCTGGCGGCCAGCATCTTGAGGATGGCAAGCCCGGTGGTGGACTTGCCGCAGCCGCTTTCGCCGACCAGGCCCAGGGTCTCGCCACGGCGCAGCGTGAACGACACGCCGTCGACCGCCCTGACCGAGCCCACCTGGCGCTTGAACAGCACGCCGCGTGTGACCGGGAAATGCACCTTGAGGTCGTCGACGCGCAGGATCTCATCGCCACTCTGCACGTCAGCCCGCACCTCACGCTGCACGCCCGCCTGCACACCGCCGTTGCCCGTTGCCGGCTCCGCTATCGCTTCAATGGAGTTCATGGAGGAAGCATGCCTTGAAATGTTGGTCGGAGAGCTGCCGCGTGGCCGCGTCCGGCACGCCGCGCAACGGCGGCCGGGCGCTGCGGCACTGGTCGATCGCCTGCTTGCAGCGCGGCAGGAAGGCGCAGCCCGGGCCCAGCGCCGTCAGGTCAGGCGGCTGGCCTTCGATGGGAACCAGTGGCTGCCCGGTGTCGCCGTCAATGCGCGGAACGGAGGCCATCAGCCCGCGCGTATAGGGGTGGGCGGGCTGCCGGTACAGGGCCTCGGCGGAGGCGGTCTCCACCAGCCTGCCGCCGTACATCACGGCAACCCGGTCGGCATAGCGCGCCACCACGCCCAGGTCATGCGTGATCAGGATCAGTGCCGTGCCCATGCGCTCGGCCAGGTCCTTCAGCAGGTCCAGTATCTGGGCCTGCACGGTGACGTCGAGCGCAGTGGTGGGCTCGTCGGCGATGATCAGCCGCGGCTCGCAGGCCAGCGCCATGGCAATCATCGCGCGCTGCCGCATGCCGCCAGAGAACTGATGCGGATAGGCTGAAAGCCGGCTCTGGGGCTCGGGGATCTGGACCTTGCCGAGCAGCTCGCCGGCCATCCCCAGCGCGGTCTTCCAGGGCAGGCCGCGATGCAGGTGGATGGGCTCGGCAATCTGCTTGCCGATGGTCAGCGCCGGGTTCATCGACGACATCGGCTCCTGGAAGATCATCGCGATGCGGTTGCCGCGGATGGCGCGCATGCCGCGGGGGCCGAGTTTGAGCAGGTCCTGGCCCTCGAACACGATCTCGCCGGCGTCGATCGAGCCGCCCGGGGCGGGGATCAGGCCCAGTATCGACAGGGCAGTCACGCTCTTGCCCGAGCCGGATTCGCCGACGATGGCCAGGGTCTCGCCCGGGGCCACGTCGAACGAGACCTGGTCGACGGCGGTCACCACGCCGCGATCGGTGCGAAAGCGCGTGGTGAGGTCCCTGACCTGCAGGATGGGCTGCGTCATGCGTGTCTCCTCGGGTGGCGCGGCTCAGAAGCCAAGCTTCTTCTTCATGTCCTGGTCGATCCACATGCGTGCATAGATCGGCCCGGGCCGCACCGCGCCCGCGCGCAGCTCGCCGCCGTAGTTGCGCACCCACGGCCACCAGGCGGTGTACATGTAGGGCGTGGGCAGCCAGATATAGGGCGCCTCGGCCAGGATGTCGCGCGTGAGCCCGCGCAGCGCTTCCTGCCGCTTGCCGAGATCGCGCAGCTCGAAGGCGGCTTCCACCCGCCTGGTGTAAGCGTCGTTGCCCCACTGCGCGGCGTTCCATACCTGTCCCGGCACGAAGCTCTTGCGGATCGTGGTGGTGGGATTGGTATGACCGTTGGCCATCATGTAGCCGGGCGCATTGGTCCGGGTCGTCATCGCGGACAGGAAGGCGCCGTACTCCATCGGCTGGATTTCGATGCGCACATTGACCTGCTCCAGGTACGCGGCGATCAGCGGCAGCAGCTCCATATGGTCCGGGGCGCATGCGCACACCTGCACCTTGAACTTGAAGCCCTTGGGGTAGCCGGCCTCGGCCAGCAGCTTGCGGGCCTTGTCGGGGTTGTAGGTGAAGAGTTCCTTCACGTTCTCCGGCATGGCGCTGAGCGGCTCGAAGTAGCCCACATAGTCCGGGTGCTGCGGATAGGCGAACAGTTCCGCGTTGCCGCCGTAGTATTGCTTGACGATCTCCTGCTTGTTGACCGCCATGTTGAGCGCGCGGCGCACGCGGATATCGTTGAAGGGCTTGGTGTCAACGCGCATGGCCAGGTATTGCCCGGTGAAGGACAGCCAGCGCGACCACTGCAGCTGCGGCGCGCTCTTCTTCAGCTCTTCCACCGAGGTCCAGCGTATGCCTTCCATGACGTCGAGCTTGCCCGTGCGCAGCATGGTGTTGCGCGTGGCTTCGTCCTTGATGGTGCGCAGCACCATCTTGTCGACGAAGGGCAGCTTGAAATCCTTGCCGCCCATCTTTTCGGTATCCCAGTACAAGGCGTTGCGCATATAGGTGCTGGCGTTGCCCTGCACGAACTGGGTCAGCTGGAACGGGCCGCTGCCATTGACATGCTTCCAGTTGCCGGCGCCGGCGGTGGCCACCTCCTTCGGCATGATGCCGGAGTAGTAGCCCCAGCCGAAGCGGTAGTCCCACTCGGCGTTGTACTTGCTGAAGCGGAACAGCACCGTATGCTTGTCCTTCGCTTCCACTTTGGCCAGGTGGTCGAAATAGGTGGGGATCTTCTTCGCGCTTTCGGCCTGGCGCGTGTAGCTGAAGACCACGTCGTCAGCAACCAGTTCGCGCTCTTCCATCACGCCGGGCTTGGCCGGGAACCTGACGCCCTTGCGCAGCCTGACTTCCAGCGTCTGCGGATCGAGCCACTTCCAGCTTTCGGCCAGTTCGCCGCGGATGGCGTCCTCGGGCAGCCACGCGTCGGCCTGGAAGCTGTACTTGCCGCCGAGGCGCCTGGACTTGGACAGGTCGGCCACGAACAGCTGCTCGTAGACCTGGCCGGTGTCGTAGTTCTGCTTCCAGTTCCAGTCGGCGAGGTCCCATGACAGCGCCGAGATGGTCGGGTAGACCGAGCCGATCTCCAGCGTGCCGCCGTACTTGGGCGCGTCGCTCTGCGCGCCCGCCGTGGCTGCGCACAAGGCGAGCACCACGCCCGCCAACATCGAGGATGCCTGTGTGTTCAAACCGAAGCCCTCCGTGGTCGACTGCCGTTGGCCCGGCGGCATGGCCGCGCGGGAAATCCGTGCCCCGCCGCGCCAGCGCCGGCAGGGACTGCAATTCGGGCGGGCGCTAGCGCGTGCCGCGCATGCGTGGGTCCAGCAGGTCGCGCAGGGCGTCGCCGTAGATATTGATCGCGTAGACCACGATGGTGAGGCAGATGCCCGGCGCCAGCGCCAGCCAGGGGCCCTGGAACATGAAGGTGCGCCCGTCGCCGGACAGCATGCCGCCCCACGTGGGCGCGGGCGGCGGCACGCCCAGGCCCAGGAAGGACAGGCCCGATTCCGCCAGGATTGCCGTGCCGACCCGTGTGGTGAACAGCACGATCACCGGGGGCAGGACATTGGGCAGGATATGGCGCCACAGGATGCGCGTGGTTGACGCGCCCATCGACTGCGCGGCGTGGACATACATGTTCTCGCGCACCGAGACCACCGCGCTGCGCACGATGCGCGAGCCGCCGATGCCAAGCAGCAGCCCCAGCGTGCAGACGATCTGCCAGCTGCCCGGGCCCAGCACCGAGACCACCACGATCAGGATCACCAGGTCCGGGAAGCTCATCCAGGCATCGACCATGCGCTGCACGATCAGGTCCAGCTTGCCGCCGAGGTAGCCGGTCAGGATGCCGAGCAGCACCGAGATCGCCGTGGCGAGCGTGGCCGCGCTCAGGCCGATCACCACCGACAGCTGCGCGCCATACAGGCAGCGCGACAGCATGTCGCGGCCAAGGTTGTCGGTGCCGAACGGATGCGCCCAGGAGGGCGCCTGCAGCCGCTGCAGCATGTTGATCTCGTTCATGCCGTACGGCGCCAGCAGGTCGGCAAACACGCCGCAGAACAGGAAGATGGCGCAGATGACCGCGCCGGCGGCGCCCAGCGGCTTGTCGCGGAACAGCCGGCTGAGCAGGCCGCGGCCGGGCACGGCGCGCCGGGCCGGTGCGGCAGCGGGGGCGGCGGGATTGGGGTGCAGGGTGGGCTTGGCCATCAGCGGTGCCTCACTTTGGGATCGAACAGCCCGTAGCTCAGGTCGACGAGCAGGTTGATCAGCATCACCGCGACACCCACCACCAGGAACACGCCGGTGATGACCGGATAGTCGCGCTGGTGCACGGCGTCGAGCAGCAGCAGGCCCATGCCGGGCAGCGCGAAGATCTGCTCGATGATGACCGCGCCGCCGATCAGCAGCGGCGCCTGCAGCCCGATCAGCGTCACCACCGGGATCAGCGCATTGCGCAGGGCGTGGCGCAGCACCACCAGGCGCTCGCTCAGGCCCTTGGCCCAGGCGGTGCGGATATAGTCCTGGCGCAGCACCTCGAGCATCATGGTGCGCGTCATGCGCATGGTGATGGCGGACAGCGCCATGCCCAGCACGATGGCGGGGATCAGCATGTTGCGCACATGCTGCACCGGATCTTCATGGAAGGGCACGTAGCGGGCCTCGGGCGACCAGCCCCACCAGACCGAGGGGAACACCATCACCATGGTGCCGAGCCAGAAGCTGGGGATGGCCAGCATCAGGATGGAGAACGAGCGCGCAATGTAGTCGGCAGCGCTGTCCTGGCGGATGGCAGACAGCACGCCGATCGGCAGCGCCACCGACAGCGCCACCACCAGCGCGATCACGCCCAGCGAGAAGGTGGCGGGGATGCGCGCGGTCACCATCGACAGCACCGGCTCGCCTTGCCACAGGGACTGGCCCAGGTCGCCGCGCAGCACGATGCCGCCGACCCAGTGCACATACTGCTGCCACATCGGGCGGTCCATGCCGAGGGCGCGGACCAGGTCTTCGCGGGTACGGGTATCGGCGCTGATGTCGTTCTGGCTCAGCATCAGGTCGACTACATCGCCGGGCACCATGCGCACGATGGTGAAGACGATCAGACTGGCGAACAAGAGCGTGGGGACCAGTGCCAGCAGCCGGCGCAGCACGTAGGCGCTCATCGCAGCCCTGCCTTGGCGCGGCTAGCCGAAACGGTAGATACCGGCAACACGAATCTGCATGATGCTTGGTACATGTCGTCTCCTGTCTCCCGACCCCTCTATATCCGCCAGCACAGGATTCTGCTGCTGAGTGGGAGTGATTATTGGTATTTCGCCGGTGGCGAAACACCGTTTCGGGTGGTCTTGCGAGGCCGTGATCCCAGCATACTGATCGTTCGAAACGAAAACAACCCGATTGCCGCGCGGAAACGCTAGTGGTTTTCCATGGCCTCGCGGCGGTGTGCGGGACGCGCGCCGGCTAGTAGCCGCGCAGCGTCGCCCAGCGCTGCAACTGGACGTTGGCATCGCCGAGCAGTTCCTCGGCGGTGCGTGCCCGCTTCATGAAGAAGCCGATCTCCAGTGCGTCGGTCATGCCGATGCCGCCATGCATCTGCACGCCCTCCTGCACGGCCAGGGTTGCGGTGGTGCCAGCGCGTGCCTTGGCCACGCAGACCAGACCGGCGGCGTCGTCCATGCCGGCATCGAGCCGCTGCTGGCACTGCAGCACGGCGGCACGGGTGATCTCGATCTCGGTGAACAGGTGCGCGGCGCGGTGCTGCAGCGCCTGGTACTCGCCGATGATGCGGCCGAACTGGCGGCGCTCCTTCAGGTAGGCAAGCGTGCGCTCGAAGGTTTCGTCGGCGATGCCGAGCAGTTCGGATGCCAGCACGGCGCGGCCCACGTCCAGCACGCGCTCCAGCATGGCGGCGCCATTGCCGGGGGTGCCCAGCACGGCGGCGGCCGGCAGCCGGACCTCGCGCAGGGTCACGCGCGCCGCATTGGTGGCGTCGGCCATGACCGTGCGCTCGATCGAGAGGCCGGCGCTGCCGGCGGGCACCAGGAAGAGGGTGATGCCGTCGCGGTCGTCGGGCGCGCCGGCGGTGCGCGCCGCCACGATCAGGGTGTCGGCGACGTGGCCATCGACGACAAAGACCTTGTCGCCATCGAGGCGGAAGCCGTCGCCGTCGGCGCTTGCGCGCAGGGCATGGCGCGTGGGCCGGTGCCTGGCGCTCTCTTCCAGTGCCAGCGCGGTCAGGTGTTGGCCGGCGGCGATGGCGGGCAGCATCGCCGTGCGCTGCGCATCGCTGCCGTAGTGGGTGAGCAGCGCCGCGCCCAGCACGGCGGTGGACAGGAACGGCGAGGGCGCCAGCGTGCGCCCGATCGCTTCCATGATGACGCCGGCCTCCACCACGCCCAGGCCGCTGCCGCCATATTGCTCGGGCACCAGCACGCCGGCGAAGCCGAGTTCAGCGAACTGCTGCCACAAGGCGCGGGAGAAGCCGGTCTCGTCACGGGTATCGCGCAGCGTGCGCAGCGCGGAGATCGGGGCGGATTCGCGCAGGAAGGTCAGGGCGCTGTCGCGCAGCATTTCCTGCGTTTGGTTCAGTACGATGGGCATGGGCGGACTCGTGTCTGGGTACGGGGCAGCGGGGGGAAGCGCACGGGGCCGGGCTCAGGCGCCTGGCAGTCCTAGCAGGCGCTTGGCGACGATGTTGAGCTGGACCTCGCTGGTGCCGCCCTCGATCGAGTTCGCCTTGCTGCGCAGCCACGCGCGTGCCAGCGCACCCTGCTGGCTGCGCTCGCTTTCCAATTCCAGCGCGTCGCTGCCGCCGATCGACATCAGCAGCTCGTAGCGGCGCTTGTTCAGTTCCGCACCGTAGTACTTGAGCACCGACGAGAACGCCGCGATGCCCTCGCCCTGGCGGGCCAGGTCGCGCACCCGCTCGCCGGCCGCGGCAAAGGCGGCCTCGTCGATCTCGAACTGTGCGATGTGCGCGCGCAGCATCGGCTGGTCGAGCCGGCCGGCGGCGTCCAGGCCGATGGCCTTTGCCGCGTGCGCGCCAAGCGGCTGCCGCATGCCGCGGCTGCCGATGGCGCTGATCATCTCGCGCTCGTGGGTGAGCAGGTACTTGGCAATCTCCCAGCCGCCGTTGAGCTCGCCGACCAGTTGTGTGCGGGGCACCGCGACGTCGTCGAAGAAGGTCTCGCAGAACGGGGATTTGCCGGAGATCAGCAGGATGGGCCGGGTCGTCACACCCGGCGTTTCCATGTCGAACAGCAGGAAGCTGATGCCGGTGTGCTTCTGCGCCGCAGCATCGGTGCGCACCAGGCAGAAGATCCAGTCGGCCTGGTCGGCATAGGACGTCCACACCTTCTGGCCGTTGACCAGGAAATGATCGCCGCGGTCCTCTGCGCGGGTCTGCAGCGCGGCCAGGTCGGAACCGGCGTTGGGCTCGGAGTAGCCCTGGCACCAGCGGATCTCGCCGCGGGCGATGCGGGGCAGGTGCTCGCGCTTCTGGGCTTCGGTGCCGTAGCGGAGCAGGGCGGGGCCAAGCATCGAGATGCCGAAACTCTGCAGCGGCACGCGGCAGCCGAGCCGGGCCATTTCCTCGTGCAGCACCTTGGCCTGCTCACGCGGCAGGCCGGCGCCGCCGTATTCCGTGGGCCATTCGGGCACGGTCCAGCCCTTGTCGGTCATGCGCCCAAGCCACTGGCGCTGGGCCTCGGACTGGAAGCGGAACCTGCGCCCGCCCCAGCAGATGTCGTCTTCGTTGCGCACCGGCTGCCGCATCTCGGCCGGACAGTTCTGCTCCAGCCAGGCGCGCGCCTGCTGACGGAAGGTCTCCAACTCGTCCACGCGTGTCTCCTTGTTCTCAGGTGCCTGTCGCTGGACGCCTCTTTCTCTGGCGCGCTGCCGGTGAGGTCGCCCGCACCTGGCTGGTCGGCCAGGCGGCGTATCCCGTTATACAAGTCGCATCTGGCAGCGTCAATACTCAATTACCTAAAACGGATGTGGCGGGTGCAGTGGCCGGAGCTGCAAAGTGCACGCATTGCAGGCCCTGGCCCATCTCCGAGGTTGCGCTGCAGCACGAAATATCTAGGAAATTAAGGGGTAATTTTTCGTAATCCCCCGGTGAAAAGGAGGCCGCGCGTCGAAGGCGTTTCCTGTGGTAGCATCCATTCAAAACATACCGCTATCACGAAAAAGCGGGGATACACCGATTGCGTGAGATGCCGGACAGGCAAGTTGCCAACGCAGACCGGTGCCATAGGGAGACCAAGCCGTGCCCGTCGTCATGCCTTCGCTCGACCAGCGAACGGTTTCGTATCCCGGTGCCGGTGCGCCGGACCGCGTGCGCCGGGTGGATTCAGGCGGCACAGGTCCCGGCGCATGACAGGCGAGCGGACCCCCGAGCGGGTAGCCGGCCCCGACGAGGGACCTGACCTGAGCGCGCATGAACAGGCTGAACGGTGCTATCTCCGGCATGTCGACCAGCATCTGCCGCGCAACGCCCGCGCGTACCTGGCGCACGGCATGCTGGGCATGACCGGGTTCCGGCTGGTGACCGCGCCCACCTTCGTGCCGGCCTACCTGTACCTGCTGTCCGGCTCCAAGCTGACCGTCGGCATCGTGCTGTCGGCGCAGTACGCGGGCATGGCCGCGTCGTCGATCTGGGGCGCCACGCTGATCGAGCACCGCCCGCGCGTGATGCCGCTGATCTACCTGGTGGGCTGGCTGGTCCGCGCGCAGATCCTGGGGCTGGCGCTGTCGGCGCTGTGGCTGTCGGGCGAGGCGGCGCTGGTCGCGGCGGGCATCTTCCTGCTGCTGTTCGGGCTGCTCAACGGCGTGCAGAACGTCAGCTTCAACTACCTGACCTCCAAGATCATCCCGCTGGCGCGCCGCGGCCGGCTGACCGCGCTGCGCAATTTCTGCGGCGGGCTCACGGCGGCCGCGGTGGCGTGGCTGGGCGGGCGCTACCTGGTGGGCAACCAGGTGCTGGGCAACGGCTATGCCGCCACCTTCCTGGCGGCCTTCGTGCTGACCAGCATCGGCATTTCAGCGCTCACGCAGATGCGCGAGCCGACCCTGCACGACGTGCGCCTGCCGGCGGGCTTCCTGCGCCGCCTGGCCGAGGTGCCGGCGCTGCTGCGCGCGGACCGCGATTTCGTGCGCTTCTTCGTGGCGCGTGCGCTGGTGGCGTTCGGCATGATGGCGATGCCGTTCTATGCGATCTATGCCGGCACGCATATCGACCTGTCCGGCGTGGTGCTGGGCTACATGAGCCTGGCCTACCTGCTGGCGCAGACCACCAGCAGCCTGGCCTGGGGCCGCATCGCCGACCGCCATGGCTACCGGCGGGTGTTCCTGGCCAGCATCGCGCTGTGGGTGGCAGCAACACTGCTGCTCTTATGCGGCACGACGCTGCCCGGTTTCCTGCTTGCCTTCTGTGGGTTGGGGGCTGCCTTTGGCGGCTTCTTCATCTCCGCTGACAACCTCGTGATGGAGTTCGGCAGCCGCAAGGACCGGCCCATGCTGCTGGCGGTGTCCGATACCGCCACCTACGCGATGATGGCCATCGGCCCCGTCTGCGGCGGCCTGCTGGCCCAGGGCGTGCGCTTCTGGGTGGTGTTCGCGCTGGCCATCCTGGTCAAGTGCGCCGCCTTCGTGCTGGCCCTGCGCATTGTCGACCCGCGCCGGCGCAGGGCCGCGCTTGAGCATCCGCCGGGGCTGCACCGGCACCCTACACCGATTCAATCCAGGAGAACCGATCCATGACCGCCATCAACGCCGTGACCGACCTCACGGTGGACGCCGACATCGCCGTCCTGACCCTCGACTCGCCCCCCGTCAATGCATTGTCCGCCGCCGTGCGCAGCGGCATCCGCGACGGCGTGGCGCGCGCACTTGCCGACGATGCGGTCAAGGCCGTGGTGCTGATCTGCGCCGGCAAGACCTTTGTCGCGGGCGCGGACATCACCGAGTTTGGCAAGCCGCCGGCGGGCCCGTCGCTGGCAGAGGTGCAGGCCATGATCGAGGACGCGCCCAAGCCGGTGGTGGCCGCAATCCACGGCACCGCGCTCGGCGGCGGGCTGGAGCTGGCGCTGGTGTGCCATTACCGCATCGCCACGCGCTCGGCAAGGTGCGGGCTGCCGGAAGTCAATCTCGGCCTGCTGCCCGGGGCGGGCGGCACCCAGCGGCTGCCGCGTATCGTGGGCCCGGAAAAGGCGCTGGAGATGGTCACCTCGGGCACGCACGTGGCGGCCAGCGCTGCGGCGGAGATGGGCCTGGTCGACCTGCTGACCGACGACGCCTCGTTGCGTGCCGACGCGGTGGCGTTCGCGCGCAAGGTGGTGGCCGAGAAGCGGCCCCTGCGCAAGGTGCGCGAATCCGATGACAAGGTGGCGGCCGCGCGCGGCAAGCCGGAACTGTTCGCTGCCTTCCGCAAGGCCAACGCGCGCCGCTTTCGCGGCTTCGATGCGCCCGAATTCAATATCCGCTGCATCGAGGCGGCGGTGGAGCAGCCGTTCGAAGCCGGCCTGAAGCGCGAGCGCGAACTGTTCACAGAATTGCTCAACGGCACGCAGTCGGCGGCGCAGCGCTACTACTTCTTTGCCTCGCGCCAGGTATGGAACGTGCCCGATGTGGGCGCCGACACGCCCACGCTTGCGGTCAAGCGCATCGGCATCGTCGGCGCCGGCACCATGGGCGGCGGCATCGCCATGAACTTCCTCAACGCCGGCTACCCCGTGACCATCGTCGAGACCTCGCAGCAGGCGCTTGACCGCGGCCTGAAGACGATCCGGGGCAACTACGAAAATACCGCGCGCAAGGGGCGCCTGAGCGCGGCCGATGTCGATGCCCGCATGGCGCTGCTCACGCCCACGCTGGACCTGCAGCAACTGGCCGATGTCGACCTGATCATCGAAGCGGTGTTCGAGAACATGGAGGTCAAGCAAGAGCTGTTCGGCAAGTTGGACCGAATCGCCAAACCGGGCGCCATCCTTGCCACCAATACCTCGGCGCTGGACGTGAACGTGATTGCAGCCTCGACCTCGCGCCCGGAGGCGGTCATCGGCCTGCACTTCTTCTCGCCCGCCAACGTGATGAAGCTGCTGGAAGTGGTGCGCGGCGACAAGACTGCAAAGCCGGTGATCCGCACCGCGATGGAACTGGCGCGCAAGATCGGCAAGGTCGCGGCGCTGGTCGGGGTGTGCCCGGGTTTTGTCGGCAACCGCATGCTGGCCCAGCGCCAGCGCGAGGCCCAGAAGCTGGTGCTGGACGGGGCGCTGCCGTGGGACGTGGACCGCGTGCTGTATGACTTCGGCTTTCCGATGGGCCCCTTCGCCATGAGCGATCTCGCCGGGCTTGACCTTGGCTGGGTGCGCGAGAAGTCCGGCGGCTCGACGCTGCGCGAGGTGCTGTGCGAGATGGACCGTCGCGGGCAGAAGGCCGGCGCCGGCTACTACGACTACGACGAACAGCGCAACGCGAAGCCGTCGCCGGTGGTCGAGCAGGTCATTCGCGACTTCGCCGCGAAACAGGGCAGGACCGGCCGCGTGGTGTCGGAGCAGGAGATCCTGGAGCGCTGCATCTATCCGATGATCAACGAAGGCGCGAAGATCCTGCAGGAAGGCAAGGCGATCCGCGCCTCGGATATCGACGTGATCTGGGTGAACGGCTACGGCTGGCCGGTGTATCGCGGCGGCCCGATGTTCTATGCCGACACCATCGGCCTGGACAAGGTGCTGGCGGCGATGCGGCGCTACCAGGCGCTTTATGGCGCGGACTTCGCGCCGGCGCCGCTGCTGCAGGAACTGGTGGCGCAGGGCCGCAAGTTTGCGGACCTCAAATAGAGGGCGCCGGGGGGAGTCCCCCGGCGCGGCGGGCGAAGTCAGTCGGCCTGGATGCCGAACTCCTTGACCACCTTGGTATAGCGGGCCGTGTCGGCGGCGATCAGCTTCGACAGCACCGCCGGCTCGCCGCCCGAAGGCGTGACCGCGATGGTGGCCATGCGCGCCACCACGTCGGGCATCTTCAGGATCTCATTGACGTGCGTGTTGAGCGTGCGCACCAGGTCGGCCGGCATGCCCTTGGGCCCGAGCAGGGCCTGCCAGGCGCCGATCTCCACGTCCTTGTAGCCCAGCTCGGCCAGCGTCGGCACGTTGGGCGCGAACGGCGAGCGCTTCTGGTCCGCCACCGCCAGCGGCACCAGGCTGCCGTTGCCGACGTACTGCGAGATCGCGCCGTAGGTGATGTAGGTCACCGGCACCTGTCCGCCGATCACGTCGACGATGGCAGGGGCCAGGCCGCGGTAGGGCACCTGGCTGATCTTGATGCCGGCGGACTTGTTGAACAGTTCGCCCATGATGTGCATCGGCGAGCCATTGCCGGGCGTGGCATAGGTTTCCACCTTGCCGGCCTTGGCGCGCGCCACCAGGTCGCTGACCTTGGTGATGCCGGTGCCCTTGTTGACGACCACGAACAGCGACTGCGTGCCGATCTGGCTGATCGGCGTGAAGTCGTGCTGCACGTCATAGCTGGCGCCGGCGCCAGCCTTGAGCACCAGCGGCGCGATGGCGACGGTGTTGGGGGCCAGCAGCAGCGTGTAGCCGTCCGGGTTGGCCCGGGCCACGTAGGCGCTGCCGATGGTGCCGGCGGCGCCGGTGCGGTTTTCCACCACCACCGACTGCTTCAGGCGCGGGGCGAGCTTTTCGGCGAACATGCGCGCCAGCACGTCGACGTCGCCGCCGGCCGGGTAGGCCACAACGATGGTGATGGGCTTGTTCGGGTACGCACCCTGGGCCAGGGCGGTGCCGCCGGTGGCAGCGACCAGGGCGGTCGCGGCGGCCAGCGTGGCGAGTACTTTGCGGCGTACGGACTTCATGATGTGCAGACCTCTGTAAGACGTGGCGCCCGGACGGGCCGGGGCCAATGGCTGTGTTGGCGTCCGGCGCGTTGCATGCGCCGGACGGTACCGCCGGGGGGCGCGGAGAAAATCAGAAAACGTGCTTGATGCCGATCATCGAGCCCCACTGGTTCTCGCCCGGGCGCGGGTTAGAGCCAGGCGAGCCGCCGCTGACCGACATGGCCAGCTGGCCGCCGTTGTTGATAAAGCCGGCGGTGGCGTACACCGAGGTGCGCTTGCTGAAGCTGTACATCGCGCGCAGCGTATAGAGCATGGCCTGGTTGTCGCTGCCGTGGAAGTTCAGGAAGTAGACCTGGCCCGCCAGGTTGACCGCGGGGGTGATGTCGTAGGACGCGCCGGCGTAGTACAGGTCGCTGATCGGCGTGCGGCTGCCCTCGTTGTCGCGGCGGATCCAGCCGGCGCCGATCTTGGCGCGCTGGAACAGCATGTAGCCGCCCAGCGACAGGCGGTCGTCGGTCAGGTTGCTGTTGGTCAGGCCGCCGAAGGCGCCCGGGCCGCCGCGCTGCGAGTCATACGCGGCGGTGACGCCCCAGGTCTTGTTGTCGTAGCCAAGCATTGCCGACCACTCGCGGCACGCCTTCTTGTCGGCGGCGTTCTCGCCGGCGCAGTTGGTGCCCGAGGGGCTGGGGCCGGCGTTGACCGCGTCGCGCCCGAAGCTGTAGGTGGCGCCCACCACGAAGCCGTTGAAATTGGCCTTGTACGACACCGCGTTGTCGGCGCGCGTATTGGGCAGGTAGCTGTCGAGCGAGCCCGAGCCGTACACGTTGGGCCCCAGGACATCGCTGTCGAGCGTGGCCCAGAACAGCATGGTGTACTGGCGGCCGAACGACAGCGTCCCGTACTGGTTGGTCAGCCCGACCAGCGCCTGGCGCCCGAACAGGCGGCCGCCCTGGTTGGAGGTGCCCGAATCCGGCGAGAAGCCCGACTCCAGCACGAAGATGCTCTTCAGGCCGCCGCCCAGGTCTTCGGTGCCGCGGATGCCCCAGCGCGAGGGCACGGTGGCGGTCAGGTTGGGCATGCGCACCAGGCCGTTGCCGTTGGCGCCGACATTGCTCACATACTCGACGCCCGTGTCGATGACCCCGTACAGGGTGACCGAGGATTGTGCCGAGGCCAGCAGGGGGAAAGCCGCGGCCAGGCCTGCGGCGATTCGTGCAAGTTTCATCTACCAGTTTCCTTCCGTTTTCCGTTTTGTCGTCTTGTTGTCCGCTGCCACTACGGATGGCGGCCGCGAATGCTGTTTCGGTCTCTTTTGTGTTTTATATATGAAACATCAAACAACATAAGAAACGTCAGGCAAAATATAGCTGCGAGTTTCCACAAGATGTGAGGAGGGTTATCCCTAGTGAGGCAGCGCCACGACGGCTAACACCGGCTCTGCGCGGAGGTTTTCAACCTTTTTATCGTTAACCCTCATCCCGGTTGCGCCCCGACACGCCTATGCTTCAAAAGTTTTATTACCAAACCTAAGTTTTATATATGGAACAAAATCAGCCTCGCAAGCCAGCCGAGCCAGACCGGCAGTTGCTGGAAGCCCTCGACAGCGGGTTTGCCCAGCGCGTGGTACAGGTGGGCGCGGGCGGCGAGCGCGTGGCCTACCGCTGCGGCGGGGGCACGGGCCCGGCGGTCGTGCTGCTGCACGGCATCAGTTCCGGCGCGGCGTCGTGGCTGCCGTGCGCGAGCCTGCTGGCCGCGCACGCGCGGGTGATCGCCTGGGATGCACCGGGCTACGGCGATTCGTCGCCGCTGGCGCAGGCGCGGCCATTGGCGTCTGACTACGCGCAGCGGCTGGACGGACTGCTGCAGGCGCTGGGCGTGCAGCCGGCGCTGATCGTCGGGCATTCGCTGGGCGCGCTGATGGCGGCGGCCTATGTCGCCAACGCACGCCAGCTGCCCGCGCGCCTGCTGTTGCTCAGCGTGGCGCAAGGCTACGGCGGCGCGGGGAGGGAAGCCCAGGCAAGGGAGGTTGCGCGCCAACGGCTGGAGGCGCTGGAGTCCCTTGGTGTGGACGGGCTGGCGCAACGCGGCCCGGCCCGGCTGCTGAGCGAGGAGGCCGACCCCGGCGCCCAGGCATGGGTGCGCTGGAACATGCAGCGGCTGAACCCGGACGGCTACCGGCAGGCGGTGGCGATGCTGTGCGGCGATGACATCCACGCCTACCTGGCGCGGCGCCCGGAGGCACTGCCCACGCAGATCGCCTGCGGCAGCCGCGATGTCGTCACCACGCCGCCCGCCTGCGGCACGCTGGCCGAACGCTTCGGCCTGCCGTTCTCGCTGATCCCCGATGCCGGCCATGCCTGCTATATCGACCAGGCCGCCGCCACCGCGCGGCTGATCCGCTCGGTGCTGGACGACGTCACCTGAAGCCACCGCGGCGGCGCCTGCCGCCGCATCCCACGTGGTGGCGCGCACCTTGCGCCACCCCTTCCAGATTTCGTAGTGCTGATCGCGGGTTAACCCCAGTCAATTTTTGCGGCCGCGTTGTCTATAGTCGTACCTGTGTTCAATATCTAAACCAGTGTTTCATTAGTAAAACGTAGCCAGGCGATCGCAAGACCGGTCGACGCGGCACGCGGAACACGGTCCCCCCCGCTGCAAGACATGGAGCAAAGCGCAATGGAAAGCCTCTCGTACAACCCGAACCTGGTGCCCTGGGAGCGTCCGGCGCCGAACAACGTGGCAGGCAAGGGCCATATCGAGCAACCCGGCAAGGTCGCCAACATCGTCTGGCAGACCCGCGCCGCCGCACCGACCGCCTATGAGAACGCGCTGGGCGATGCCCTCGAAGCCGCGTTCGAAGGCGGCGCGCAGAACCCGCAGGACATCGTGCGCGCCTTCAACGACGCCGGTTTCCTGGGCGTGGACGGCCAGCCCTGGACCGAAGAGCGCTTCCTGTCCGAAATGCGCCGGCTGGGTGCCTGAGCCCGCCCCAGTCCAAGTCCAGCCTCGAAGCGAGAAAACCATGGAATCGAACAAGCAAGCCCGCACCGAAGCCCGCCTGAACACCGGCCTGCGCAACTACTGGTACCCGGTCGCCGCCTCGTGGGCGGTGTCCCATGCCCCGATCGGCATTACCCGCCTGAGCCAGAACATCGTGCTGTGGCGCGACGGCGAAGGCCAGGTCCACGCCCTGGAAGACCGCTGCCCGCACCGCGGCGCGCGCCTGTCGATGGGCTGGAACCTGGGCGACCGCGTTGCCTGCTGGTACCACGGCGTCGAGGTGGGCGGCGACGGCCAGGTCAAGAGCGTGCCGGCGGTGGAAAGCTGCCCGCTGGAAGGCCGCACCTGCGTGCGCAGCTACCCGGTGCAGGAGAAGGCCGGCGCCATCTTCCTGTGGTTCGGCGACCAGGCCCCGCAAGGCGAGGGCAGCCCCGACGAACTGCGCCTGCCGGAAGAGTTGGTCAGCGACGAGCACAGCAACTTCCTGTGCGTGGCGCACTGGAACTGCAACTACCGCTACGCCATCGACAACGTGATGGACCCGATGCACGGCGCCTACCTGCATGCGGTGTCGCACTCGATGGCCAGCGGCGAGAAGTCCGCCGTGATGCAGGTGCGCGAGACCGAGCACGGCCTGGTGTTCGAGAAGACCGGCCAGCGCGGCGTCAATTTCGACTGGGTCGAATTCGGCGAGACCGGCACGCTGTGGCTGCGCCTGGCGATTCCGTACCGCGCCAGTGTCGGCCCGGGCGGCCCGTTCGGCATCGTCGGCATGGCCACGCCGGTGGATGAAGACCACTGCATGGTGTTCTTTTGGCGTACCCGCCACGTGCAGGGCTGGGAGCGCGACGTGTGGCGCTTCCTGTATCGCAACCGCCTGGAGCAGCTGCACTGGGACGTGCTGGAGCAGGACCGCGTGGTGCTGGAAATGATGGCCCCGAACGCGCGCGACCACGAGATGCTGTACCAGCACGACGCCGGCATCACCCGCGTGCGCCGCCTGCTCAAGCGCCGCGCCGAGCAGGAAGTGGCCGACGAGCCCGTCGCCATGCTGCAACCCGCCGGAGCCGCCAGCCATGCCTGAGGCAAACACCAACAACACCTTGCTGGCCGGGCGCAAGGTGCTGGTCACCGGCGCCGCGCGCGGACTGGGCCTGGCCTTCGTCAAGGCGCTGGCCGAAGCCGGCGCCACCGTGGCCATGGCCGACATCCTGGCCGAGCGCCTGCAGCAGGAAGCCGACGCCCTGCGCGCCCGCGGCCTGAAGGTGGTGCCGGTCACGCTGGACCTGTCCGATCCGGCCTCGGTGCAGGCTTGCGCCGAGGCCGCGGTCAAGGCGCTGGGCGGGCTCGACGGCCTGGTCAACAACGCCGCCGTGACGGATTCCGGCGGCCGTGACGCCGCCGCCATCGACATCGCCACCTGGGACCGCGTGATGAACGTCAACGTGCGCGGCACCTGGCTGATGACCACCGCCTGCCTGCCGGCGCTGCGCGCCAGCGGCCGCGGCGCCATCGTCAACCTGGCTTCGGACACGCCGCTGTGGGGCGCGCCCAACCTGCTGGCCTATGTGGCGAGCAAGAGCGCCATCATCGGCATGACCCGTTCGCTGGCGCGTGAACTAGGCAAGGACCAGATCACGGTGAACGCCGTGGCCCCGGGCCTGACGCTGGTGGAAGCCACCGAATACGTGCCGCAGCACCGGCACGACCTGTACCGCGAGCAGCGCGCGATCACGCGCGAGCAACTGCCCGACGATGTTTGCGGCGCGGTGCTGTTTGCACTGTCCGACCTCGCCCGTTTCGTGACCGGCCAGACGCTGGCGGTCAACGGCGGCTTTGTCATGCATTGAACCAACCGATCCACTGAAAACAGAAGGAATCCAAATGAGCGATCTTTCTCAACCACAAAACATCAAGCGTTCCTGGGACCAGCCGGAAGACGCCTCGTTCGACCAGTGGATGGAAAGCCGCGTGGCGCGCTTCTCCACGCGCAAGTACGACTGGGACGCGCTCAAGTTCCAGGCCGACTACGACCCCAAGTACCGCCGCGCGCAGATGCGCTACCTGGGCACCGGCGGCACCGGCGTGGCCGCCGACACCAACACCGTGCCGAGCGAGCATTTCACCTTCTCCACGATGATCATCCCGGCCGGCCATGAAGGCCCGTCGCATATCCACACCGACGTGGAAGAGGTGTTCTTCATCCTGCGCGGCAAGGTCAAGCTGATCCTGGAAAAGGACGGCGAGCGCTTCGAGACCATCCTGACTGACCGTGACCTGGTCTCGGTGCCCCCTGGCGTCTACCGCGAGGAAATCAACATCGGCGAGGAAGACGCGCTGATGTGCGTGATGCTGGGTGCCAAGAAGCCGATCACGCCGACCTACCCGCCCGAGCATCCGCTGACGAAGATCAAGCGTTGATGCCGGCGAACGTCCGTCAGCACGCATCCACCGAAGCCATGAGCAGCAACCCCATCCCCGCCACGCCCGCCGCCAACGAGACCCCGGACAAGTACATCGTCCCGGGCCTGGAGCGCGGCCTGCGCCTGCTGAGCGAGTTCAGCAGCAAGGACCGCACCATGTCGGCAGCGGAACTGGCGCGCCGTCTGAAGGTGCCGCGCTCGACCGTGTTCCGCCTGCTGGCCACGCTGGAAATGCTGGGCTTTGTGGAACGCGCCGATGGCGGCCGGGATTTCCGGCTGGGCATGGCCGTGCTGCGCCTGGGGTTTGAATACCTGGCGTCGCTGGAGCTGACCGAACTGGGCCGCCCGCTGCTGGAGCGGCTGCGCGACGAGATCGGCTACCCCAGCAACCTGGTGGTGCGCGACGGGCGTTCGATCGTCTACGTGGCCAAGGCGGTGTCGCCGCGGCCGTTTGCAAGCTCGGTCAACGTCGGCACGCGCCTGCCCGCGCATGCCACGGTGCTGGGGCGCGTGCTGCTGGAAGACCTGTCGCTGGCGGAGCTGCGCACGCTGTACCCGGAAACGCAGCTTGCGGTGTTCTCCGAGAGCACGCCGCGCACTGTCGACGAGCTGCACGAGATCGTCCAGCGCGACCGCGAGCGCGGCTACGTGCTGCAGGAAGGCTTCTTCGAAGCCAGCATTTCGACCATTGCCGCGCCGGTGCGCGACCGTACCGGCAAGGTGGTGGCGGCGCTGGGCGCCACCATCCCCGCCGCGCATATCGATCCGGCGCAGCTGGATGCGATGGTGGAGAAGGTCAGGGATACCGCGGGCGAGCTGTCGCGCCTGCTCGACTACCGCCCGTCGCTGCACACCAGCGGCGCCAAGGTGTTGAATCTGTATCGGGAGTGAGGACAATGTCCATGATTGAACTCGGCGGCAAGGTTGCCGTCGTTACCGGCGGGTCCTCCGGCATCGGGCTGGCGACCGTCGAGCTGCTGCTCGAAGCGGGCGCCGCCGTGGCCATGTGCGGCCGCGACGAGAACCGCCTGCGCAGCGCCGAGGCGCAGTTGCGCGAGAAATTCCCCGGGTGCCGGCTCTATGCCGCCACCTGCGACGTGCTCAAGCCTGAACAGGTCGCCGCCTTTGCCGCCAGCGTGCAGGCCACGCTGGGCAACGTCGACATGCTGGTCAACAATGCCGGCCAGGGTCGGGTGTCGACCTTTGCCAACACCGAAGACGCTGCCTGGATGGAAGAGCTGCAGCTCAAGTTCTTCTCCGTGATCCACCCGACGCGCGCCTTCCTGCCGCAACTGGAGAAGTCAGGCCAGGGCGCCATCGTCTGCGTCAACTCGCTGCTGGCGCAGCAGCCGGAGCCGCACATGGTGGCCACCTCCGCCGCGCGTGCCGGCGTGCTCAACCTGGTGCGCTCGATAGCCACCGAGTTTGCGCCCAAGGGCGTCCGCGTCAACGGCATCCTGATCGGGCTGGTCGAATCGGGCCAGTGGCGCCGCCGCTTCGAGGCGCGCCCCGAAGCAGACCGCAACCTGGACTGGGCCGCATGGACCGCGCGCCTGGCCCAGCAGAAACATATTCCCCTTGGCCGCCTGGGCCTGCCGGTCGAGGCAGCCCGCGCCATCCTGTTCCTTGCCTCGCCGTTGTCTTCGTACACCACGGGCAGCCATATCGATATCTCCGGAGGACACTCCCGTCATGCCTAATCAACACCAGTACGAACAACAGCAGGTCACCGTTGGCTGCGCCATCACGGCGTTTCTCGAGCAGTGCGGCGTCAAGGCCGCCTTCGGCGTGATCTCGATCCACAACATGCCGATCCTCGATGCCATGGGCGAGCGCGGCAAGATCCGCTTCGTGCCGGCGCGCGGCGAAGCGGGCGGCACCAATATGGCCGACGCCTATGCCCGCACCACCGGCGGCCTGGGCGTATGCCTGACCAGCACCGGCACCGCCGCGGGCAACGCCGCCGGCGCCATGGTCGAAGCGCTGACCGCCGGCACGCCGATGCTGCACATCACCGGCCAGATCGAAACGCCGTACCTGGACCAGAGCCTCGCCTACATCCACGAAGCCCCGGACCAGCTCACCATGCTGAAAGCCGTGTCCAAGGCCGCCTTCCGCATCCGCAGCGCCGACACCGCCATCAGCACCATCAAGCTGGCCGTGCAGACCGCGCTGACGGCGCCGACCGGCCCGGTCAGCGTGGAGATCCCCATCGACATCCAGGCCGCGCTGATCGATATGCCGGCCGACCTGCAGCCGCTGCCGGTGCCGCAGCACGTACCGTCGGCGCATGCGCTGGACGCGCTGGCCGAGCGCCTGGTCAAGGCCAAGCGCCCGCTGCTGTGGCTGGGCGGCGGTGCGCGCCACGCCAGCAAGGAGGTGCAGCGCCTGCTGGACCTGGGCTTCGGCGTGGTCACCAGCACGCAGGGCCGCGGCATTGTGCCGGAAGACGATCCCCGAACGCTTGGCGCCTACAACCTGCACAAGCCGGTCGAAAACTTCTACCAGACCTGCGATGCGATGCTGGTGGTGGGTTCGCGCCTGCGCGGCAATGAAACCCTGAAGTACGAGCTGAAGCTGCCGCGCCCGCTGCTGCGCATCGACGCCGACCCGGCCGCCGAAGGCCGCTGCTACCTGAGCGACTACTTTGTCAGCGGCGACGCCGCGCTGGCGCTGGACGCCCTGGCGGATCGGCTTGAAAAGCGCATGCAGATCGACCCGGCCTTCGCCGCCGACCTGCGCCGCGCCCACGACACCGCCGTCAACAGCCTGGTCGACGGCCTGGGCCCGTACTCGGCGCTGGTGCAGGCGCTGCAGGGCGCGGTCGGCCGCAGCTTCAACTGGGTGCGTGACGTGACCGTGTCGAACAGCACCTGGGGCAACCGCCATCTGCGCATTTTCGATTCGCGTGCCGGCGTGCACGCGCTGGGTGGCGGCATCGGCCAGGGCCTGGCCATGGGCATCGGCGCCGCGATCGGTGCTGCGGCGACCGCTTCGGGCAAGAAGACCTTCACGCTGGCCGGCGACGGCGGCTTTATCCTGAACCTGGGCGAACTGGCCACCGCGGTGCAGGAACGCGCCGACATGGTGATCGTGCTGATGAACGACAAGGGCTACGGCGTGATCAAGAACATCCAGGACGCGCAGTACGGCGGCCGCCGCCACTACGTGGACCTGCATACGCCGGACTACGCCACGCTGGCAAAGTCGCTGTCGCTGCGCCATGCCCGCGTGAGCAACCTGGCCGAGGTCGGCACCGCGCTGGAAGCGGCCACGGCCGAGTCGGGCCCGTTCCTGCTGGAGATCGACATGCTGTCGATCGGTTCCTTCAAGACCATCTTTGCCGGCCCCCCGGTGAACAAGGACAACGAAGAGCCGGCGCGCGAACAAACCACTGTCACCGCCTGAGGGAGACCGGAGATGCTGCATGTGTCCATGGTTGGCTGCGGCGCGATCGGCCGCGGCGTGATGGAATTGCTCAAGAGCGATCCTGACGTGGTGTTCGACGTGGTGATCGTGCCGGAGCACACGATGGACGAGGCCCGCGACGCGGTCTGCGCGCTGGCGCCGGGGGCCCGCGTGGCGACGCACCTGGACGACCAGCGTCCCGACCTGCTGGTCGAGTGCGCCGGCCACCATGCGCTGGAAGAGCACATCGTGCCGGCGCTGGAACGCGGCATCCCGTGCATGGTGGTGTCGGTGGGCGCGCTGTCCGAGCCCGGCATGGCCGAGCGGCTGGAAGCGGCCGCGCGCCGCGGCGGCACGCAGGTGCAGCTGTTGTCGGGTGCGATCGGGGCCATCGATGCGCTGGCTGCAGCGCGTGTCGGCGGCCTGGACGAAGTCATCTACACCGGCCGCAAGCCGGCTCGCGCCTGGGCCGGCACGCCGGCCGAGCAGCTCTTCGACCTGAATGCGCTGACCGAGGCGACCGTGATCTTCGAAGGCACGGCCCGTGACGCGGCGCGCCTGTATCCCAAGAACGCCAACGTGGCCGCGACGGTGTCGCTGGCCGGCCTTGGCCTGGACCGCACCTCGGTCAAGCTGCTGGCCGACCCGCATGCGGTGGAGAACGTACATCACGTGGAGGCGCGCGGCGCCTTCGGCGGCTTCGAACTGACCATGCGAGGCAAGCCGCTCGCGGCCAACCCCAAGACTTCCGCGCTGACCGTGTTCAGCGTGGTGCGCGCACTGGGCAACCGCGCGCACGCGGTATCGATCTAGTCCCGGCAGCCACGCCCCACAGACTTAGCAGGCAACGACAATGAAGACGCAAGAAGTACTCCCCATCTGCATCGCGGGCGAATGGCGCCTGGGGACCGGCGACCGCTACGGCACGCGCTACCCGGCCACCGGCGAAGTGGTGGCCGAACTCAACGCCGCCAGCCTGGCGGACGTGGAAGAAGCCGTGCAGGGCGCCCACCAGGCTTTTCTCACCAGCGGCTGGGCCCAGCGCAAGCCGCATGAGCGCGCCGCCGTGTTGTACCGCGTGGCCGAGCTGATCCGCGCCAAGGGCGAGCAACTGGCCCAGCGCCAGCGCCTGGACAACGGCAAGCCGATCAGCGAGACGCGCGCCCTGGTGGCCAGTGCCGCCGGCACCTTCCAGTTTTTTGCCGCCGCCTGCGAGACGCTGGAAGAAACCATCACGCCGCAGCGCGGCGACTGCCTGACCATGAGCGTGTACGAGCCCATGGGCGTGGTTGCGGCGATCACGCCGTGGAACTCGCCGATCGCCAGCGAGGCGCAGAAGATGGCGCCGGCGCTGGCCGCGGGCAACGCCGTGGTGGTCAAGCCCGCCGAAGTCACCCCGCTGATGGCGCTGGAACTGGCGCGCATCTGCGAAGAGGCAGGTGTGCCCAAGGGCCTGGTCAGCGTGCTGCCGGGCAAGGGCTCGGTCATCGGCGACGCCATCACCAAGCATCCGCTGGTGCGCCGCGTGTCGTTCACCGGCGGCACCACCACCGGCAAGCACATCGCCCATATCGCCGCCGACAAGATGATGCCGGTGTCGCTGGAGCTGGGCGGCAAGTCGCCGACCATGGTGTTCGACGATGCCGACCTGGACCACGCGGTCAACGGCGTGCTGTACGGCATCTTCAGCTCGTCGGGCGAGTCGTGCATCGCCGGCTCGCGCCTGTTTGTGGCGCGCTCGCAGTACGAAGCCTTTATCGACCGCCTGGCCGCCGGCGCCGCACACCTGCGCGTGGGCGACCCCGCCGACGAGCGTACCCAGATGGGCCCGCTGATCACCGACCGCCATCGCGACAGCATCGAGTCTTACGTCGCCGCAGGCGTGGAAGAGGGCGGCCAGCTGCGCACCGGCGGCCTGCGTCCCGACGTGGCCGGCCTGCCCAACGGCTATTTCTACACGCCGACCATCATCGAAGGGCTGGATAACAACGCGCGCATCTGCCAGGAAGAGATTTTCGGGCCGGTGCTGGTGGCGATCCCGTTCGACGACGAGGACGACCTGATCGCGCAGGCCAACGACAGCGTCTATGCGCTCGCCGCCGGCATCTGGACGCGCGACTACAAGCGCGCCTGGCGCGTGGCACGGGCCGTGCAGGCGGGCAATGTGTGGATCAACACCTACAAGCAGTTCTCGATCGCGACGCCGTTCGGCGGCTGGCGCGACAGCGGCCTGGGCCGCGAGAAGGGACGGCTTGGCATCCTGCAGTACATGGAGCAGAAAAGCGTGTACTGGGGCCTGAACGAACAACCGCTGCCGTGGGCCAACCACTGAACCCGGCAGGCTGGAGAGAAGCAATGATCAAGGTATTGGGGATCGACGAGATCGTCTACGGCGCGGATGACTTTGACGCCTGCCGTGGCTTTTTCACCGACTGGGGCCTGGCCATCAAGCGCGACGACGCGCAGGGCCTGGATTTCGAAACGCTCAACGGCTGCCGCGTGCTGGTGCGCCGCATCGACGACGCCACGCTGCCGCCCGCGATCGAAGCCGGCCCGACGCTGCGCGAAGTGGTGTGGGGCGTGGACTCGCAGGCATCGCTCGACCATCTCGCGGACGCGATCGCCGACGCACCGGGCTTCGTGAAGCAAGGCGAGGGTGATACGTTGCGCATCGGCTGCACCGACCCGAACGGCCTGGCCGTGCGTTTCCAGGTCACGCGCAAGCATGACGTGCAGGTCGAATGCGCACTGATGAACACGTGGAACGACAAGCCGCGCCTGAACCAGCGCAGCCCGATCTACGACCACGCCACCCCGATCGAGGTGGGCCACGTGGTGTTCTTCGTCAAGGACGTCAAGGCCACGGAGCGCTTCTATGTCGAGAAGTTCGGCTTCGTGCCGTCGGACCGCTATCCGGACCGCGGCGCCTTCCTGCGCTGCACGCCCGAGGGCGGCCACCACGACCTGTTCCTGCTGCAGCTGCCGGAACCGAAGAGCGGCCTGAACCACGTCGCCTTCACCGTGCGCGACATCCATGAAGTCTTTGGTGGCGGCATGCATGTCTCGCGCAAGGGCTGGGATACGCAGCTCGGCCCGGGCCGGCACCCGATCTCGTCGGCCTACTTCTGGTACTTCAAGAACCCGGCCGGCGGCCTGATCGAGTACTACGCCGACGAAGACCAGCTGGACGAACACTGGGAGCCGCGCGCTTTCGAGCCGGGCCCGACCATGTTCGCCGAATGGGCGATCGAGGGCGGCATCGACGGCAACACCCGCCGCCAGAAGAACGCGGGCGGACCGGCAGGCAAGTTCCTGACCGAGAAGCGGTAAGTCAGCAGCAATCGAAGGAAGCAGCAATGAGTGCCCACCAGTCCCTGACCCTGCGCGTCCACGCCATGCGCTATGAAGCGCGTGGCGTGGTCAGCATCGAACTGCAAGATCCCGAAGCGAAGACCCTGCCCGAGTACAGCCCGGGCGCCCATATCGACCTGCACCTGGGCAACGGCCTGGTGCGCAGCTACTCGCTGTGCGGCGCGCCCGAAGCGCGCCAGCGCTATACCGTGGGCGTGCTGCTGGACCGCGGCAGCCGCGGCGGTTCGCGCTACGTGCATGAGCAGCTGCGCGTGGGCGCCACGCTGACCGTGGGGGCGCCGCGCAACAACTTCGCGCTGGACGAAAGCGCCGCGCACACAGTGCTGGTCGCCGGCGGCATCGGCGTCACGCCGATCGTGTGCATGGCGCGCCGGCTGGCCGAGCTGGGCAAGTCGTTCACGCTGATCTACTGCGCCCGTTCGCGTGCCGAGGCCGCATTTGTCGAACAGCTGTCGGCCCATGGCGATGCCGTGCGCTTTCACTTCGACGACGAGGCCGGCGTGCCGCCGGACCTGAACGCGATGCTGGCCGGCCAGGACGCGCAGACGCACTTCTACTGCTGCGGCCCCGGCCCGATGCTGAAGGCGTTCGAGGCGGCCTGCGAAGCGCATGGCTACCCGAACGTGCACATCGAGCGCTTTGCCGCCGACCCCTCGACCGAGGCGGTGCAGGAGGGCGAGTACACCGTGTCGCTGTCGCGCACCGGCACCACCGTCAAGGTGCCCTCCGGCAAGTCGCTGCTGGACGCGCTGCTCGATGCCGGCGTGCAGATGGACTACAGCTGCCGCGAAGGCGTGTGCGGCTCGTGCGAGACCGCGGTGCTGGAAGGCTGCCCCGACCATCGCGACAGCGTGCTCAGCAGCAGCGAGCGCGCCAGCAACAAGACCATGATGGTGTGCGTGTCGGGGTGCAAGGGCAGCAAGCTGGTGCTCGACCTGTAATCCTGCCGCACAGCCTTTGGACACCGATGGTGTTCCCCTCTCCCCTCATGGGGAGAGGGCAGGGTGAGGGGTGGTTTGGCAAGGCACCACGCCGCCAGAACCGCCGCCCCTCACCCCCGGCCCCTCTCCCGCATGTGGGAGAGGGGAGCAAACCTCCCGCATGCCGGGCCGCCCCAGAATCAAACCGAGAAATCCCGTGCTGACCCAGAGACAAGACGCAGCGTCCCCCGGCGCACCGGTGGCCGCCACCGCAGGTATCGTGACTACGGCTGACAGCGCCGGCCAGAGCGCGGCGGCGGCCCGCAGCGGCCCGCTCACGCGCGGCAATATCGTTGCCCGCATCGAGCGCATGCCGGGCAACGCCATGCATATCCGCGCCCGGTTGCTGATCGGCCTGGCCACCTTCTTCGATGGCTTCGACGTCATCGCCATTGCCGCCACGCTGCCGCTGCTGATCGCGCAGTGGTCGCTCACGCCGGGCCAGATCGGCTTCCTGATCGCGGCGCCGTCGGTCGGCCAGTTGGTTGGCGCGCTGCTGTTCCCGGGGCTGGCCGAGCGCTTCGGCCGGCTGCGCTCGATCGGCTGGAGCGCGGGCATCATCGGGCTGATGAGCCTGGCCTGCGGCTTTGCCCCGTCGTTCGAGATCTTCGCGCTGCTGCGCATCGTACAGGGCCTGGGCCTGGGCGGCGAGCTGCCGGTGGCGGCCACCTATATCAACGAGGTCACGCGCGCCCATGGGCGCGGGCGCTTCGTGCTGCTGTACGAAGTGGTGTTCCCGATCGGGCTGATGGTGTCCAACGGCATCGGCGCCTGGCTGGTGCCGCACTACGGCTGGGAGGTGATGTACTTCATCGGCGGCGTGCCGCTGGTGCTGTTCTTCATCCTGCGCCGCGTGATCCCGGAATCGCCGCGCTGGCTGGCCGAGAAAGGCCGGCTGGAAGAGGCCGACGCCGCGCTGCGGGCCTTCGAGGCGCGCGCCAGGACGCCGCTGCCGCCGCTGGGCGACACCAGCGCCTACGAACGCATGGCCCAGCACCCGCGCCGGCGCGTGCGCGACCTGGTCAGCAGGCCCTATATCGGCCGCACGCTGGCGGTGTGGATGCTGTGGGCAACCTGCGGCTTTATCCAGTATGGGCTGTCGACGTGGCTGCCGACGGTCTACAAGACCGTCTACCACGCGCCGCTGCAACTGGCGCTGAACCTCGCCGCCGGCGCCTCGGTGCTGGGCGTGGTCGGTTCGCTGGTGTGCGCGATGATCGTCGACAAGGTCGGGCGCAAGCCGGTGATCAATGTGTCGTTCCTGCTGTGCGCGCTGTCGCTGGTGCTGGCGGGGGTGTTCCACGCGTCGAACGTGTATGTGGTCGCGACCCTCTGCGCGCTGGCGATGGGGTTCCTGGCCAGCGGCTTCATCACCGCCTATGTCTATACGCCGGAGCTGTATCCGACCAGCGTGCGGGCGATGGGGTGTGGGCTGGGTGGGGCGTGGCTCAAGCTGGCGGCGATCTTCGCGCCGGGGCTGATTGCCAGCACCATCGGCAGTGGTGACCTAAGCGTTGCCTTCTTCGCGCTGTCTGTGGTGCCGGCACTGGCGGCTGTTACCGTGCATTTCCTTGGCATCGAGACCAAGGGGAAGGTGTTGGAAGAACTGGAGGTCTGAACGGGCGCGTGCTCGTCCCGTACCCTTAGGGCCGCTCCGCAATCCGGTGCGGCCCTTTTTCCTATTCCTGCGTGCGCAACAGCTTGCGCAGCCCCTGGTAAACCGCCTCCCGCTCCTCCGGCGACAACTGCCGGATTACCTGCGCCTGCCCCCGCCGCGCCAGCGGCATCACCTGGTCGTGCAGCGCGGCGCCGGCTTCGCTGATCGCGCAGATCAGCTTCTTGCGCGGCGTGTTGCCGGCTGAGGTCAGCCGCACCAATCCCCGATCCTCCAACAGCCGCAGCGTGCGGCTCACCAGCGCCTTGTCCGAGGTCGACTGCATCACCAATTCGGCAAACGGCAGCTCGCGCGCGTGCGCCAGCAGCGCCAGGATGCGCCACTCCGGCACGGTCAGGCCGAACTGTTCCGCATAGGGCTTGGTCACCGTGCTGCGCAGCGCGGTGACCAGCTGGCTCAGCATCGTGGTCAGGAAATTGTCGACGGTCAGGCCGCTGCCGGCCTCGTCGAGGTCGGTCCACGGGCTGGTGTTGTCGGTCTCTGGCGCGGGCTGGCCGTTGGCGGGCGCGGCGTCACGGGGCATGCGTTCCTCTTGGTCAGGGTTTGCCGGCCGCCGAGTTCGGGCCGGTTGGCGGGCCCGATTGTCTCACAGGCGCTCGCCAATTCCGCCACGGGGTGTCGCTTTCACGCCATGAAAGAGATTTCAATAAGGTCAGTAATGTCAATTGGGGTTTAACGTAAGTTGAGTTGTCAATATTTACGACCTAGGATTACTCATGTTCCTGATGTGAACGTACGTTTTACTAATAAAACAACCGAAAGTGTTGTAACCAAGCCAACGCTGTTTTCGCGGTGCGCACAACAGCCCACTCCAACCGCGAACGCGCCCCCACAGGAGCTGTTGATGAGACACGAACGCCCCCGCCGCCTTTTCCTTGCCGCCACTGCCATGGCCGCGCTCGCGCTTGCCGCGGGCAGCGCGCTGGCCACCGCCGCGTATCCGGCCAAGACCGTGACCATGGTCGTGGCCTATCCGCCCGGCGGCGACACCGACGCCATGGCCCGGCTCTATGCCGACAAACTGTCGGCGCGCCTGAAGCAGCCGGTCATTGTCGAGAACCGCCCCGGCGCCGGCGGCGTGGTCGGCGCCAGCTTCGTCAGCCGCGCGCCGGCGGACGGCTACACGCTGCTGTACACGCCCAACCCTTTCACGCTGACGCCGATGGTGCTCAGGCTGGCGCCGTCGGCCAGCTATGACCCGCTGCACGGCTTCACCCCCGTGATCCAGACCGCGGTGCAGGCGGTGCTGCTGGTGGCCAACCCGCAGGCGGGCATCAAGACCGTCGGCGAGATGATTGCCGCGGCCAGGGGCGGGAAGACGCTGACCTATGGCAGCCCGGGCGCGGGTTCACCGATGCATATCGCCGGCGAGATGCTGAACCGCGCCGCGGGCGTGAAGATCCAGCACGTACCGTACAAGGGCGTGGCGCCGGCGGTCAACGACGTGGTGGCGGGGCACGTGAACTTTGCCTACGTCACGCTGGGCCCGGTGGCACAGTACATCAACACCGGCCGGCTGATCCCGCTGGCGATCACGGACGCAAAGCGCTCGCCGCTGCTGCCCAACGTGCCGACGCTGGCCGAGCTTGGCTACAAGGACGTAGTGGTCGGCGCCTGGCATGGCGTGATGGCGCCCAAGGGCACGCCGCCCGAGGTGGTCAAGGTGCTGAACCAGCAGCTCAACGACGTGCTGCGCCTGCCCGACGTGACCGAGAAGATGGCCACC
Organism: Cupriavidus sp. GW821-FHT07C08; assembly: GCF_059419025.1. Lineage (NCBI taxonomy): Bacteria > Pseudomonadati > Pseudomonadota > Betaproteobacteria > Burkholderiales > Burkholderiaceae > Cupriavidus > Cupriavidus sp. GW821-FHT07C08. Next base: position 30,044 of record NZ_JBWKQZ010000006.1, on the reverse strand, counting down.
TTCGGCGCCAGCCCGGTGGGCGGCGCCCCGGCCGCGCTGGAAAAGGTCAACGCGGCCGACTACGAGCGGCTGGGCAAGGTGATCCGCGACCTCGCGATCACGGCGGAATGACGCAGGGCACCGCATCGCATTCATGCAACCAGACAAGCAGGAGGCCGGCATGAGCAAGGCCATCGTGGGAAGCTCCACGCCGCAGGTGACCGCGCGGGAAAAGGTCATGGGGCGCGCGCAGTATGCCGGCGACATCAAGTTGCCCGGCATGCTGCACGCCAAGGTGATGCGCAGCCCGCACCCGCACGCGCGCATCGTGCGCATCGACACCTCCGCGGCGAAGGCGCTGCCCGGCGTCAAACTGGTGGTGACCGGGCAGGATGTGCCCACCCGCAACTGGGGCCCGCACCGCAAGGAGCAGCGCATCCTGGCCTGCGGCGTGGTGCGCCACGTCGGCGAGGAAGTGGCCGCGGTGGTGGCGGTCAGCGAGGAAATCGCGCGCGACGCGCTGGACCTGGTCCGCATCGAGTACGAGGCGCTGCCCGCGCTGCTGACGCCCGCAGCGGCGCTGGCCGATGGCGCACCTGAGATCCATGCCGGCACGCGCAATATCGGCCACGAGATGCACATCGTGCGGGGCGATGTGGATGCCGCGTTCGAAGCCTGCGCCGCGGTGTATGAGGCCACCTACGACATGCACTCGCAGTACCCGGGCTACCTGGAGCCGATGGCCTCGGTGGCGGCGCAGGACGGCAACGGGCGGCTCACGCTGTGGGCCTCGACCCAGTCCGTGTTCCTCGCGCGCGCGCGGCTGGCCGAGGCGCTGGACCGGCCGGTCTCGACCATCCGCGTGGTGCAGGCCACCACCGGCGGCGGCTTCGGCGCCAAGATCGTCGAGGAGAACAACAGCCTGATCTGCGCCTTCCTGGCCAGCCGGCTGGAGCGCCCGGTGCGGCTGGTCAACAACCGGCTGGAAGACTTCCATGGCGCGCGCGCCAGCGTGCCGATGAAAGTGTGGCTGCGCATGGGGCTGTCGGCGGACGGGGTGATCCTGGCCAAGGATGTGCGCATCACGGCCGAATGCGGCGCCTACTCCGGGCTTGCCGGCGATGTGATGCATGTCACCGCCATGCGTAGCGACAACATGCACCGCGTGCAGAACGTGCGCTCGCATGCGGTGATGGCCTATACCAACAACCCGCCGCGCGGCGCCTTCCGCGGCTTTGGCGGGCAGCAGATGCAGTTTCCGCTGAACTGCCACCTGACCGTGCTGGCCGGCATGGTCGGCATGGACCCGGTGGAGGTGCACAAGCGCAACGCGATCGGCGCCGGCGAGACCAGCGTGCATGGCTGGAAGATCAGCAGCACCGGCATGGCCGAGTGCCTGGACATGACCCGCAAGGCCATCGGCTGGGACGAGAAGCGCGCCGCCCCGCGCGGCACCGGCACGCGCCGGCGCGGCGTGGGCATTGCCGCGGCCATGCACGTCAGCGGCAACCGCACGCTGGGCAACTGGGACGGCTCGACCATCCTGCTCAAGGTCAACGAGGACGGGCGCGCGATGCTGCAGACCAGCGAGTGCGACATGGGGCAGGGCGCCAACACCATGCTCAGCCAGATCTGCGCGCAGGAACTGGGCGTCCCGCTGTCGCACGTGACCGTGATGGCGCCCGACACCGATACCGCGCCATTCTGCCTGGGCTCGCTGGCGTCGCGCGTGACCATCATCGCCGGCAACGCCGTGCTGCGCGCTGCGCGCGAGGCGCGCCAGAAACTGCTGGCACTCGCGGCGGAGAAGCTCGGCGTGGACGCGGAACAACTGGAGATTGCCGATGGCCGCATCGCCGCGCCGGGCCAGCCCGACAAGTCCGCCACGCTGGCGGAGATCGCGCGGCTGCATATCTTCCGCCACGGCGGCGAGGGCATCCATGTGCGCGCCACCTATGACGCGCCCACGGTGATGCATGACGCCGACTACTACGGCAACGTCGCGCCCGCGCACTCCTTCGCGGCACAGGCGGTGGAAGTGGAAGTCGACACCGGCACCGGCCAGGTCACCGTGATCGACAGCTTTGTCGCCGACGACTGCGGCAAGGCCATCAACCCGCTCGCCGTGCACGGCCAGACCCACGGCGCGACCGTGCAGGCGATCGGCTGGACCCTGTACGAGAACCTGCAATACGAGGATGGCCGCCTGATGAACGGCAACTTTGCCGACTACACCATGCCTACCGCCGACGCGGTGCCGATGCTGCGCACCGACGTGGTGGAATCGAACGATCCCAACGGCCCCTATGGCGCCAAGGGCGCCAGCGAAACCGCGATCCTGCCGGGCGCGGCGGCGATCGCCAATGCCGTGTTCGACGCCGTGGGCGTGCGCATCCAGTCGCTGCCGATCACGCCGGAGAAGGTGCTGGCTGGCCTGCGCGAACTGAAGCAGAAGGAGGCCGCCCATGCGTGACTTTGCATTCCTTGAGCCGGCTACCGTGGCCGAGGCCAGCCAGATGCTGGCCGAGCTGGGCGACAGTTGCCGCATCCTTGCCGGCGGCACCGCGCTGATGCTCGGCATGCGCCAGCGCATGCTGACGCCTGGCCACCTGGTCTCGCTGGGCCGGCTCGATGCGCTGCGCGGCATCACCTTCGATGCGCGCGAGGGCCTGCGCATCGGCGCGCTGACTTTGCATGCCGAGGTGGCGCGCTCGCCGCTGGTGCAGGCGCACTACCCGATGCTGGCCGGCATGGCCTCGCGCGTGGCCAACCCGCAGGTGCGCAACCAGGGCACCATCGGCGGCAACCTCTGCTATGCCGACCCCGCCACCGATCCGCCGGGCTGCCTGATGGCGCTGGGCGCGCGGATCGTGGTCAGCGGCCGCGGCGGCGAGCGCGAGATCGATATCGAGGACTTCCTCGTCGACTACTACGTCACGGCGCTGGCGCCCGACGAGATCGTCACGCAGATCCGCGTGCCGGCGCCGGGTGCAGGCGCCGATGGCCGCTATGCGCGCTTCCTGCGCACCGCAGCCGAGCACCGGCCGCTCGCCAGCGTGGCGCTGGCGGTGCGGCGCGAGGGCGCGTTCTGCGTCGAGGCCCGCCTGGCGGTGGGCGCGTCCACGCCGATTCCGGCCCGGCTGCGCCGCGCCGAAGCGCTGCTCGCCGGCACGGCCGTCACCGCGGAACTGGCCGAGGAAGCGGCCGCCATTGTCGCCTCGGATATCAATGCAGTCTCGGACATGCGCGGGTCCGAAAGCTACCGGCGCGAGATGGTGCGGGTAGTCGCGCGCCGCACCATCGCCGAGCTGTTCGGCGTGGCATCGGAGTAAGGAGCCCTCATGAACCAAGTCAGCATCGAACTCACCGTCAACGGCGAAGAACACCAGGTGGAGGTGCCGGCGCGGCGCCTGCTGTCCGACCTGCTGCGCGACGACCTGAACCTGACCGGCACCAAGCGCGGCTGCGAGACCGGCATCTGCGGCGCCTGCTCCGTGCTGGTCGACGGCGAGGTGGTCAAGTCCTGCCTGATGCTCGCCGTGCAGGCGCGCGGGCGCGATGTGATGACCGTGGAGGGGCTGGCCGCCGACGGCCAGCTGCATCCGCTGCAGCAGTGCTTCATGGACAACGGCGGCTTGCAATGCGGCTATTGCACCCCGGGCTTCCTGATGGCCTCGTGCGCACTGCTTGCCAACAACCCCAACCCGACCGAAGACGAAGTCCGCCACGGCCTGAACGGCAACCTGTGCCGCTGCACGGGCTATGTCGGCATCGTTGAATCGGTCCTGTCCGCCGCGGAGAAAATGCGTGGAAATTGAAAAGACCCTGGTCACCGCGGCGCCGCCGGCGCGCGTGTGGGAACTGCTGCTCGACCCCAACGTGATGGGCGCCTGCGTGCCCGGAATGGAATCGATCGAAGTGCTGAGCGATGTCGAGTACATCGCCCATATGGCGGTCAAGATCGCCTTCATCAACGCGCGCTTCCGGCTGCATACGAAGATCGTCGAGACGCGCGCGCCGCATTACCTGCGCACCGAGGGCACCGGCGAGGATGCCTCGGTGGCCAGCTCGCTGCGCCAGTCGAGCGAGCTCTTCCTGACCGCGCTGGACGATGGCGGCACGCAGCTGCGCATCAGGGTGCAGGTGGACGTGCTGGGCCGGCTGGGCACTTTCGGCCTGAGCGTGATGAAGACCAAGGCCGACCGCATGTGGGACGAGTTCGGCGCCAACCTGCTGGCACGGCTGTCGCCGCAGGGGGCGCAGGCAGCTCCCGAGCCGGCGGCGAAGTCCGCACCTGCGGCACCGGTGGTATCGGCCGCGGCGGTCAACGGCCATGCGGTGCTGCCGACGCGGTCCGCGCCGCCCGCACCCGCCGCCGGCGGGCTTTTCTCGCGGCTGTTCGGGCGTGGCGAGGCCGCGCGCGGGCCGCTGTCAGACATCTGCGTCGAGCTGCGCCGCCGCGACGAGACCATCGTGGTGCGCTGGCCCGCCGCCCAGGGCGAGCAATGCGCGGCCTGGCTGCGCGACTACCTGCGCCCGGGGGCATAGGCAGGCCCAGGGCGGGGTCTGCCGGCAATACGGGTACCCTACGGGGTGCAGGCGTGATATATGAGAGCGTTACGCCAAGACCGAATATTGCAGAGACAGACCATGACGACCGATTCGCCGCAGGAAGACACGCAGGAAAGCGGCCAGGAGGGCGCCCAGGAGAGCGCCCAGGACAAGTACATCGTGCCGGGGCTGGAGCGCGGCCTGCGGCTGCTGGCCGAATTCAGCAGCCGTGAGCGCACCTTGTCGGCGGCCGAGCTGGCGCGCCGGCTCAAGGTGCCGCGTTCGACCGTGTTCCGGCTGCTGGCCACGCTGGAAATGATGGGCTTCGTCGAGCGCACCGACGGCGGGCGCGAGTTCCGCCTGGGCATGGCGGTGCTGCGGCTGGGCTTTGACTACCTGGCCTCGCTGGAGCTGACCGAGCTGGGCCGCCCGCTGCTGGACCGGCTGCGCGACGAGATCCACTATCCGTGCAACCTGGTGGTGCGCGACGGGCGCTCCATCGTCTATGTGGCCAAGTCGGTGGCCTCGCGCCCGTTTGCCAGCACGGTCAATGTCGGCACACGGCTGCCGGCGCATGCCACCGTGCTGGGGCGCGTGCTGCTGGAGGATCTGTCGCTGGCGGAGTTGCGCGCGCTGTATCCGGAGGAGCGCCTGGAGGTGTATTCCGAAAGCACCCCGCGCACCGTAGAAGAGCTGTACGACATGGTCCAGCGCGACCGACAGCGCGGCTATGTGCTGCATGAAGGGTTCTTCGAGGCCAGCATCTCCACCATCGCGGCGCCGGTGCGCGACCGCAGCGGCAAGGTGGTGGCGGCGCTGGGCGCGACCATCCCGGCCTCGCGCATCGATCCGGAACAGCTCGACAACGTGGTGGAACAGGTCAGGCGGGCGGCGGCCGAGCTGTCGCGCCTGCTCGACTACCGGCCGGAGGTGCCGAAGCCGTTCGCGTGACGGCGACGCGCGCCGCCTGCCATCCGATGGGAAGCAATATGCAGCAACGCAAGACAAACAACAGGCCGTCGCGCCGGCGGCAATGGCTGGCCGGCACGGCGCTGGCCGCTGCGCTGGCGGCGTGCGTGCCGTGGCAGGCGGTGCAAGCCGCCGGCTGCGCCAATGTGCGCATCGTGGTGCCGTTCCCCGCCGGCGGCCCGGCCGACCAGCTCGCGCGCACGCTGGCGCACGGGCTGCAGCAGCGGCGCGGCACGCCGTTCGTGGTCGATAACAAGCCTGGCGCCAACGGCAATATCGGCATTGACACGGTGCGGCGCGCACCGGGCGACGGCTGCACGCTGCTGGTGGCCCCGGCCGGCAACCTGACCATCAACCCGACGCTGATGCCGGCGCTGAGCTACAACGTCGAGCGTGATTTCCGGCCGGTGTCGCTGCTGGCGGGCTCGCCCAACGTGCTGGCGGTGCATCCGTCAGTGAAAGCGAATTCCGTGCAGGACCTGGTCAGGCTGGCACAGCAGGCAGAGAAGTCCGGCAAGCCGCTGAGCTACGCCAGCCCGGGTGTCGGCAGCGGCCTGCACCTGGCCGGCGAACTGTTCCGCAACAAGGCCGGCATCACGCTGCTGCACGTGCCCTACAAAGGCACCACGCAGGCGCTCAACGACGTGGTGGGCGGGCAGGTGCCGGCGCTGTTCGGCACGTGGCCGACGCTGGCGCCGTTTATCCAGTCCGGCGCGCTGCGCGCGCTGGCGGTGACGCAGCCCAGGCGCTCGCCGGCCGCGCCGAACGTGCCGTCGCTGGCCGAGCAGGGCGTGCCCGGCATCGACGTCAGTTCCTGGTATGCGCTGCTGGTGCCCAAGGCCACGCCGCAGCCGGCGGCCGATGCGCTCAGTGCCGACGTGCGCGCGCTGCTGGCCACGCCCGCGGTGCGCGCCGAGCTGCAGCGCCAGGGCATGGAGCCGGTGGGCAGCACGCCGCAGGCGCTCGAGGCCCGCATCCGCGAGGAAACCGCGGCGTGGGCGAAGCTGATCAAGGCGTACGGGATTACCGCCGAGTAGCGGTGGAGCGGTACCCCAACAGGCCCGACAGGTCGCGTGCCGCCTGCCTGACTTCCTTCTCCACGCGCTCGCGCAGCGCGCCATCGGCTTCAAAGCGCTGCTGCGGTCCCGCCACGCTGATGGCGGCGATCACGTCGCCGTCGGCGCCGCGCACCGGTGCCGCGCAGGAATCGATGCCCGGTTCATAGGCGGAGAAGCTCCAGGCGCAGCCGCGTTCGCGGTCGGCGGCAAGGATATCGGCCAGCCGCGCGTGGGTGGCCGGGCTCTGGCCGGTGACCGTCGGCAGCGGATCGGGCCCCAGCAGCTCGCGCAGCGTCTCCGGCGGCAGCTCGGCAATCAGCATCCGCCCCGGCGTGGTCAGGTGCGCGGCGACGCGGCTGCCCACCTGGATATTGCTGACCAGCGACGCCGCGGGCATCTGCCGCAGCAGGTAGAGCGCATCGCCGCCATCGCGCACGGCCAGGTAGGCCGACAGCTGCAGCGATGCGCTCAGCCGGGCCAGCACGCGTGCGGCAAAGCTGGTCAGGTCATTGCTGGCCAGCACGCGCGAGGCCAGCTTCAGGAAGTTGAAGCCGACCTGGTGTCCGCCTTGCGGCAGGCGTTCCACCATGCCCTCATGCTCCAGTGTGTCCAGCAGCCGCATCACGGTGACGCGGTTCACGTCGATGCGCCGACCCACCTCGCTCAGGTTGGCGGTGGCGCCGCCCTCGGCGATGAAGCGCAGCAGGCGCAGGCCGCGGATCACCGGCGAGACCAGCTGGGCTTCGCGGGCGTCCTCAGTATCGCCATCGTCGGCAAGGTCAGGCTGTGGGCGGGACTTGGGCATGGTGGTGTCTGCTGTCAACGGAAAACGGCCGCGCAGGCGGCCGTGCTGGCGGAAACGATTGCCGCGGCCTCAGCCGAGGGCGACGTTCCAGGCGTCGTAATCGTACACCCAGTCGGCATTGCCGCCTTCCTTCAGCCAGGCATTGCTGCGCGAGCCGATCTGGATGCGGCTGGTGCGTTCGTGGCGCGCGGCCTGGTAGCGCGCCAGCGCGGCGGGCACGCCAGCGGCACCGCCGGTTGCGGCATCGGCAAGGCAGCGCGCCAGCACCACGCCGTCTTCAATCGCCATGCCGGCGCCTTGCGCCATGAACGGCATCATCGGGTGGCAGGCGTCGCCCATCAGCGTGACCGGACCGGCGGACCATGCCGGCAGCGGGTCGCGCACGTACAGCGCGGAGATCAGCACCTCGTCGCAGGCATCCAGCAGTGCGCGCGCCTCGGGGTGGAAGCCCGCATAGGCGCTGCGCAGGTCTTGCACGCGGCCCGGCGTGGTCCAGGACTCATGGCGCCAGGCTTCCTGCGCGACGGTGGCGAAGATAAAGATGTCGCGGCCGCGGTTGAGCGGGAAGGTGACGATCTGCGTGGCGGCCTCCGGGCCCCACCATTTGGTGAAGGCGCCCAGGTTGGGCACGCCGGCTAGGCGCTCGGCCGGAACGACCGCGCGGTAGGCCACCACGCCGGTGAAGATCGGGCTTTCCTGGCCGAACAGGGCGGTGCGCACGGTCGAGTGGATGCCGTCGGCGCCGACCAGCACATCGACGCGCTCCTCCGCGCCATTGGCGAAGCGCAGCGTGGCGCCATCGGCATGCGGCTCGATGGCCACGGCCTTGTGGCCAAGGCGCACGCATTCGGCCGGCACTGCTGCCTCCAGTGCGGTCATCAGGTCGGCGCGGTGCATGGTCAGCTGCGGGGCGCCATAGCGGCGCTCGGCGTCTTCCTGCATCGGCAGGCGGGAAGTTTCTTCGCCGGTGTCCCACATGCGGCTGATGCGGTGGCTGGGGCGTGCGGCGGTTTCACGCAGGGTGTCGCCGATGCCTAGCCCGTCGAGGGCGCGCACGGCGTTGGGGGTCAGGTTGATGTCGGCGCCTACGCGGGCGAAGCGGGGGGCTTGTTCGTAGACGATTGCGTTCATGCCGAGCTTGCGCAGTGCGATGGCTGCGGCGAGGCCGCCGATGCCGGCGCCGTTGATTCCGATCTTGAGGGGCATTTTGTCTGCCTGCTGGCTAGATTTGTGTTCAAAAATGTACTATATGTTCATAAAAATATATTAGTGTGAGGGGTGATCCGTCAATTAAGGGTGAACCCCTAGGAGGGATGGCTTTCAGCTTTTGGTGGGGGTGGGGTTGGGGGAATGCGGTTGGCTTGTGGCTCTTGGCAGGCGTGGCTGTTTCGCCGGCGTAGCCGGCGAGTCACTTTTTGTCCGAGCGACAAAAAGTAACCAAAAAACGCGTCGCCTATGCGGCTGGCAATAAATTCCACGGCGTTGGTGGTTCGGGCGGTGGTGCTTGCCGTTCTGGCGTGGGTGCCCGTTCGACCCTGCTACGCCATGTGAGTGTGGGGCGGTGCCTGCGTCAACCCACTATTGAACGATCCCCATGCAGGGCGTAGGCCGCCTGCTGCAAACGGCATTGCGGGGACGCCTACGGCTGCTGCGCAGGCTCAAAGTGCTCTGTCGGTTTTTTCTGCGTTTGCGCGGGGCGCAGCCGAAGGCGTTGATGCGATATCGCCGGCCCAAAAAAAAGCAGCCGCACACGGCGGCTGCTCTTGAAACCATCACTGGTACACGAACGCTCAAAGCCCCAGCACGAGCTTGGCAATGATATTGCGCTGGATCTCGTTGGACCCTCCGTAAATCGACGCCTTGCGATAGTTGAAATAGCGCGGCGCGAGCACGGCAGCATATTCAGGCCCGACACGCGGCGCGGCCTCGCGTCCCTGCAATTGAGCCCAGGTGTCCTGCACGAACGGCAACGCCGCCGGGCCTGCAGCTTCCACCGCAAGTTCGCTGGCCGCCTGCAGCGTCTCAGTGCCCGTGAGCTTCAGCATGCTCGACGCAGCCCCGATCGAGGTCCCGGATTCCACGCCTGAGAACACCCGCAACTCAACCGCTTCAAGCGCGGCAGCACGCAGGTGCAGCGTCGCCAGCTTGCGGCGGAAGGCGGGATCGTCCAGCAAGCGGCCACCGTCGTCGGCAGGCTGCTCCGCGGCGATGTCCGCAATCTTTGACAGCTGCTTGCGCAGCATCGGGCTATAAGTACCGCCGCGCTCGAACTCCAGCAGGTACTTGGCATAGGTCCAGCCCTTGCCTTCCTCCCCGATGCGGTTTGCCACCGGCACGCGCACGTTCTCGAAGAAGACCTGGTTCACTTCCTGCTGCCCGGTCATGGGACCGTCCAGCGTCGGCAGCGCCGACACCGTGATGCCGGGCGTATGCATGTCGAGCAGCAGGAACGAAATCCCTTCCTGGCGCTTCGATTCGCGGCTGGTCCGCACCAGGCAGAACATCCAGTCGGCCCATTGCGCATGCGTGGTCCAGGTCTTGGAGCCGTTCAGGATGTAGTGCTCGCCGTTGCTGTCGGTGCCGTGGTCGGCGCGCATCTGCAGCGAGGCCAGGTCGGAGCCGGAGTTGGGTTCGGAATAGCCCTGGCACCACCACACATCCGAACTCAGGATCGGCGGCAGGAAGCGCTGCTTCTGTTCGGGCGTGCCGTACTTCATGATCACCGGCGCCACCATCTTCTGGCCCATCGGCGACACTGGCGGGCAGCCGGCGGCGGCCAGTTCGGACTGGAAGATAAAGCGCTCGGTCGAGGTCCAGCCCGGGCCGCCGTATTCCTTGGGCCAGTTCGGTGCGGCCCAGCCGCGCGCGTGCAGCGCCTTCTGCCAGCGCAGCTGCGCGGCCTTGTCGAGGTAGCCGTTCTTGGACTGCGCCATCATCGCGCGCAGGTCGGCGTCATAGGCCTGGGCGATCCAGGCGCGCACGTCTTCGCGGAACTGCTGGTCTTGCGGGGAGAAATCGAGATTCATCGACGGGCCTCGCTGGGTAATCGTCTGTGTTCGGGGATGCCGGCTTCAGGCCGCGGCCTGGGCGGGGTAGAGCAGGTCGGCGTAGCGGCGCAGGTGGTGCTCGGCCGAGCCCAGCTGCAGGTCGATCGCGGTGACGCGCTTGAAGTAGTGGCCCACGGCCAGCTCTTCGGTGACGCCCATGCCGCCGTGGATCTGCACCGCCGCCTGGCCGACAAAGGCACCGGCCTGGCCGGCCTGGATTTTGGCCGCGCACGCCGCCTGGGCGCGTGCCTGCGGCGCGCTGGCCGCCTGCATCGCCGCCACCTGGGTCAGCGCCACGGATTGCTCCAGCTGCATGTACATGTCGGCCATGCGGTGCTGCAGCACCTGGAAGGTGCCGATCGGCACGCCGAACTGCTTGCGCTGGCGCGCATAGTCGATGGTGTCGGCCAGCATGCGCGCCATGGCGCCATTGGCTTCGGCAGAGAGTGCGACCATGGCTTCGTCGCACAGCTGTTCGATCAGGGCAAAGGCCTCGCCTTCCGCGCCGATGCGCTGGCTGGCCGGCACCTGCACATTGTCTAGCAGCACCTCTGCAGCGCGCAGGCCGTCGAAGGTCGGGTATTCGCGCAGCGTCACGCCCGGCGTGTCGCGTGCAATCCAGAACAGGCTGATTCCGTCCCGGTCGCGGCGCGTACCGGAGGTGCGGGCGCTGACCACCAGGTGGGTGGCGAACGGCGCGCCGACCACGGCCTGCTTGTGCCCGCTCAGCTTGTAGCCGTTGCCCTGGCGCGTGGCGCTGGTCTGCACGTCGTGGCGGCAGTAGCGGCTGGCGGGTTCGGCGTGGGCCCAGGCGGCGGTGGCTTCGCCGCCGATGATGGCCGGCACCCACTGCGCGGCCAGTTCGGGGCTGCCGTGCATCAGCGCGCCGCCGCCCAGCACCACGGTGCCCAGGTAGGGCTCCAGCACCAGGTGGCGGCCCAGTTGCTCCATCACGATCATGTGCTCGGCCGCGCCGCCACCGAGGCCACCCAGCGTCTCGGGGTAGGCCGCGCCGAGAATGCCGAGCTCGCGGGCGAATGCGCGCCAGCAGTCCGGGCGCCAGCCCGCGGCGGACTGCACGGCAGTGCGGCGGGCTTCGAAATCATAGTGGTCGGCCAGGTAACGCGCGAGCGTGTCGCGCAGCATCGACTGTTCTTCGCTGAACTGGAAATCCACCTTGGCTCCTTCGGAATGGGGGTGAGGCGTGATTGCGGTAGTCTGGCGGGCATCATCATGCCAGGCCGCCCGGTGGCGCATCGTCGCATCGGACGAAGCTGTCCCTGGTGCACCCGAAGCCCTTTTTTGCGGCACTGCGGCAAAACGGCGGCGGTGTCGCTTCGTCGCTTCCGACGATTGTTGAACCGGCCGACGTTCCGAGAATGCGGGATCGGCATCCGCCAACACACCGACACCCGTCGAGGAGTTCAACGCCATGCATCCGCACATCCACGCGCAGCGCACGCCCGACAAACCAGCCGTCATCATGGGCAGCAGCGGCGCAGTCGTTACCTACCGCGAACTGGACGAACGCTCGAACCAGGTCGCCCACCTGTTCCGCAGCCAGGGACTGCAGCCCGGTGACCGCGTGGCGTTCATGGTCGAGAATCATCCGCGCCTGTTCGAACTGTGCTGGGGCGCGCAGCGCAGCGGCATTGTCTATATCTGCCTGAGCACGCGGCTGAACGTGGCCGATGCCGCCTACATCATCAATGACAGCGGCGCCAAGCTGCTGGTCACCACGCACGCGCAGGCCGAGGTCGCGGCAGCCCTGGCCGGGCAGACGCCGGCATTGCGTGGCAGGTTGATGCTGGATGGCACCGTGCCAGGCTATGACGCGTACGAGACCGCGCTGGCGCGCTGCCCGGCAACGCGCATCGATGACGAAGTGACCGGTGGCGACATGCTGTATTCGTCCGGCACCACGGGTCGGCCGAAGGGGGTGTATGCGCCGCCGTCGAGCGCGAGTATCGAAGATCCCACGACCCTGACCAGCCTGTGCCAGCGGCTCTATGGCTTCGATGCCGAGACGCGCTACCTGTCGCCTGCGCCGCTGTACCACGCGGCGCCGCTGCGCTACAACATGACCGTGCAGGCGCTGGGCGGGACCGCGGTAGTGATGGAGCATTTCGATGCCGAGCACTACCTGCAGCTGGTGCAGCAGCACCGCATCACGCATACGCAGCTGGTGCCGACGATGTTCTCCCGCATGCTCAAGCTGCCCGAGGCGCAGCGGCAGGCCTATGACGTGTCGTCGCTGCGCGTGGCGATCCACGCGGCCGCGCCGTGCCCGGTGCAGGTCAAGGAAGCCATGATCGCGTGGTGGGGGCCGGTGATCTGGGAGTACTACGCCGGGACGGAAGGCAATGGCGTGACCGTGGTCAGCACGCCGGAGTGGCTGGAGCGCAAGGGCACGGTGGGCCGGGCCATGGTCGGCAAGCTGCGCATCTGCGGACCGGACGGCGCGCTGCTGCCGCCGGGCGAATCGGGCACGATCTACTTTGCCGAAGGCCGCGCCTTTGCGTACCACAACGACGAGGCCAAGACCGCGGAGTCGCGCCACCCGCAGCAGCCGGACTGGAGCACCATCGGCGATGTCGGCTACGCGGATGCGGACGGCTACCTGTACCTGACCGACCGCAAGGCCAACATGATCATCTCCGGCGGCGTCAACATCTACCCGCAGGAGGCCGAGAACCTGCTGATGACGCATCCCAAGGTGATGGACGTGGCCGTGATCGGCGTGCCCAACGAGGACTTCGGCGAAGAGGTCAAGGCCGTGGTGCAGCCGGCCGACATGGGCCAGGCCGGGCCCGAGCTGGCCGCGGAACTGATCGCGTTCTGCCGCGCCAACCTGTCGGCCATCAAGTGCCCGCGCTCGGTCGACTTCGCCTCCGAGCTGCCGCGCCTTCCGACCGGCAAGCTGCTCAAGCGGCTACTGCGCGACCGCTACTGGGCCGGCCACGCCAACAAGCTGGTGTAGGCCGCTTGCCGCCGCCCGCATTTTCGCCAGTGCGGCGGTTTACGTCATAATCCTCCGTTACATCACAGCCACGGCCGCCCGGCTGCATCCGCAGCGCGGGCGGCGCATCGCGCGGCCTGCAACGGCAGCGATGTGCGGGAGACGACAACAGCCAATGGCAAGTATCGAGGAGACCGGGCGGCGCACGCCGCCGCCCGCCGGCGCCGCATCGCTGGCGGCCAAACTGCGTCCGCCGCTGCTGACCCCGTTCCAGGTCGAGCGCGCGGCGATCTGCGAGGCCGTGTGCGCGGCGGGCTTTGTCAAGCTTGTGCTGGTGCGCGCACCAGCGGGCTTCGGCAAGACCACGGCCATGCTCCAGTGCCGCGCGCGGCTGGAGGCCGCGGGCGGGCGCACCGCCTGGCTGACGCTGGACCGTTCGGACAATGATGCCTCGCGCTTTCTGGGTTCGGTCGAAGCTGCCATCGCGCAGGGCCTGGGCGGCGGCGGCCCCGGCCGGTCCGCGCACACGACGCTGGCACAGGATCCCGGCGAGCAGGCGCTCGCCCTGATCGACCGCCTGGCCAGTCATAACGGCGCCTTCACGCTGTTCCTCGATGATTTCGAAGCGATCCAGAACGCCGCCGTGACCGGACTGGTCTGGCAACTGGTGGAAAGCCTGCCGCCCGGCTGCCGCGTGGTGATCGGCACGCGCTGGGTACCGGAATCCGGCCTGGGCCGCTTGCGCGCGCGCGGCGAGCTGCTTGAGATCGAGCCCGCGCAGCTGCGTTTTTCTGCCAGCGAAACCGCGTCCTTCCTGCGCCAGGCGCGCGGGCTGAAGCTGGAGCAGGCGGCCATCAGCGCGCTGCACCGGCGTACCGAGGGCTGGGCCACGGCATTGTGGCTGGCGTCGGTGGCGCTGGAGCGGCGCAGCCAGCCAGAGGGCTTTATCGCCGGCTTCTCCGGCTCCAACGCGGCGATCGCCGACTACCTGGTCGAAGACGTATTCCTGCACCTGCCCGAGCCGGTGCGTGACTTCCTACTGCGCACGTCGATTCTGGACCAGTTGTGCGGGCCGCTGTGCGACGCCGTGTGCGAGCCCGCGACCGCTGGCAGCAGCGACGAGATCCTGGCCTGGCTGGAGCGCGCCAACCTGTTCCTGCTGCCGCTGGAGAGCGAGCGCTATGGCGAACGTGGCTCCGGTTCGGCATCGGAACAGTGGTACCGCTATCACAGCCTCTTTTCCGGCTTCCTGCGCGGCCAGCTGGCGCAGGCCATGCCTGACTCCGTGCCGCAGCTGCACCTGTCGGCATCGCGCTGGTATGAGTCGCAGGGGCGCCCGGTGCCCGCCATCGAGCATGCCTTCGCGGCCGGTGCGCTGGCGCGCGCGCTGCCGTTGCTGGACGGCGCCGCGGACGACCTGCTGGCGCAGGGCCGCATGCGCCTGCTGACGCGCTGGCTGGAGGCGGTGCCGGCGGAAGAACTGGCGCGCTGGCCCAAGCTGCAGATCGCGCGCGTCTGGGCGGTGTCGTTCACGCGCGGCCCGGCCGAAGCCATTGCCCTGCTGCAGCAGATCCCCACCGAGGGCGCGGCCGGCGACCTGCTGGCGCATATCCGCGCGCTGCGCCACATGCTGCTGAACATGATGGACCGCTTCGACGATGCGCGCGCCTTCGCCCGCAATGAGCTGCCGCCGTTGCCGATGGGTTATGCCTTCCCCGATGCGATCCTGGGCACGTCGATGGCGCGCCTGGCCGCAGTCGCCGGCGACTACCCGGAGGCACGCCGGCTGCTGCAGGTGGCGCGGCATGCGGTACGCGGCTCGGACAGCAATTTCAACAAGATCTTCTCGGAGTCGGTCGAAGGGTTGATCGACCTGCGCCAGGGGCGGCTGCAGCAGGCACTGGCACGGTTTCGCATCGCCGCCAGCACGATGCTGCCGAACCGCTTCGGGCCCACCAACGGCAACGCCATGGCCGGCATCCTGCTGGCCGAAGGCCTGTACGAAAGCGGTGATTCCGAGCGCGCCAGCCGCCTGCTCAACGTTTACCTGCCGCTGTCGCGCGACCTCGGGCTGCCTGACCAGATCATCACCGGGCACACGGTGCTGGCCCGCATTGCCTTCGAGCGCGGCGAAGCTGACCAGGCGCATGAATGGCTGGCGCAACTGGAAGCGCTGGGGCACCACCGCGGGCTGACGCGGCTGGTGATGGCGGCAATGCTGGAGCGCGCACGGCTGGCACTGCGCCAGGGCAATGTCCACGCGGCGCAGGAGGCGATTGAACGCGCCGCCGATCCGGCGCTGTGGCGCACGCGGCCCGGGGTCAGCTCCTTTGCCAGCGATGTCGAGGACATCACCCTTGGCCGGCTGCGGCTGGACCTGTATGCGCGCCCGGGCACGCCGGTGCGCGAGGCCATCGAGCGCGAGCTGGCGGCTGCCGCGGGCAACCAGCTGATGCGCCGCGCGCTCAAGCTGCGCATCCTGCTGGCGCAGGCGTGCCAGCGCACTGGTGACGGCGCGCACGCGCTGGTGGTGATGGGCGAGGCGCTGCGTTTCGGCGCTGCCGAAGGCTTTGTCCGCATCTTTGCCGACGAGGGCGACGATGTGCGCAGGCTGGTGGCCGATGCCTGCTCGCGCCAGTCGGCCAGCCTGCCTGCCCCCTACGTGGAAAAGCTGCTGCAGGCTTGCGGCCAGGCCGGGGGCGAGCAGGCCGCCGGTGCGGGCCGGCCCGCACCGGCCGCGCTGGTGGAGCCGCTGACGCCCAAGGAGCAGAAGGTGCTGCAGCTGCTGGCCGAGGGCTATTCCAATGTGGCCATGGCCGAGCGCCTGTTCGTGTCCGAAACCACGGTGCGCACGCACCTGCGCAATATCAGCGCCAAGCTGCACGCCAGCAACCGCACCCAGGCAGTGGCCATCGCGCGCCAGCTCGGGCTGCTCTGAGGCCGCGCCGCAGGCCAGCCTGCGCGCGCGGTTGCGGCTCAGATGCCCATGAACTCCGTGAATTCGTCCAGCGGCGCGCGCACGGCGCGCAGCTGGTTGGCGGGCGCCTCGGGGTCTTCGTAGCCGATCGCCATGCCGGTGAACAGCATCCGTTCGGCCGGCAGCGACAGGAACTTGCCGAGGGTCTGCGGGTACATCGCCCAGCATTCCTGCGCGCAGCTGTCCAGCCCTTCTTCACGCAGCAGCAGCATCACCGTCTGCAGGTACATGCCCAGGTCCGACCATTGCGGCGGGCCCATGCGGCGGTCCACGGTGCAGAACAGCGCCAGCGGCGCGCCGAAGAAGGTGAAGTTGTTGGCAAACTGCGCCAGCCGCCGCGCCTTGTCCTCGCGCGGGATGCCGAGGTAGTGGTAGAGCGCCTCGCCCACCTGGAAGCGGCGGTCGCGGTAGGGCGAGACCAGCTCGCGCGGGTAGATGTCGTACTCGCGCTCTTCACCCGCGGGCGCCTGGGCGATGCGCTCGCGCATGATGGCGCGCAGCCCCTCCAGGGCCTCGCCGCCGATGACATGGATATGCCAGGGCTGCAGGTTGCCCCCGGAGGGGGCGCGCGCGGCGGCGTCGAGCACGCGGCGGATGGTGTCGGGCGCAACGGCCCGGGGCAGGAAGCCGCGGACGGACTTGCGGCTGGCGACGGCTTGGCTGACTTTCATGCGAACTCCGGAAAAGTTGATCGACGGGCGCGCTTCAGATGAAGGGCGGCTCGCTGGTCCAGTCGAAGAAGTCTGGCATGTCCTGTGACACGGTTTCCGGGAAGGCGGCGGGACGCTTCTCCAGGAAGGCGCTGACGCCTTCCTTCACGTCGGCGGAACGCCCGCGCGACTGGATCGCGCGGCTGTCGAGCTTGTGCGCTTCCATCGGGTGGCTGGCGCCGGCCATGCGCCAGATCAGCTGGCGCGAGATCGCCACCGAGACCGGCGCGGCATTGGCGGCGATCTCGCGGGCAATGGCCTGGGCGGCAGGCAGCAGGTCCTCGGGCGCGTGCAGCGAGCGCACCAGGCCGCGCTCATGCGCTTCCTGGGCCGAGAACACGCGGCCGGTATAACACCATTCCAGCGCGGTCGAGATGCCGACCACGCGCGACAGGAACCACGACGACGCCGCTTCGGGCGTGATGCCCCGGCGCGCAAAGACAAAGCCGAACTTGGCGTCGGTCGATGCCAGCCGGATATCCATCGGCAGCTGCATGGTCACGCCCACGCCGACCGCGGCGCCGTTGACCGCGGCGATCACCGGCTTGAGGCTGCGGAAGATGCGCAGCGACACGCGCCCGCCGCCATCGCGGTGCGCGGTATCGGGGCTGGCGCCATAGCGCTTCTCGAAGTCGAAGGTGGAGTTGCCGCCGGACAGGTCGGCGCCGGCGCAGAAGGCCCGGCCCGAGCCCGTGACGATCACGGCACGCACGTTGTCGTCGGCATCGGTGGCGTCGAACGCGGCGATCAGCTCATGCATCATCTGCGCGGTGAACGCATTGAGCTGGTCCGGGCGGTGCAGGGTGATGGTGGCGACACCGTCTTCAACGGCGTAGCGCAGGGTTTCGAACGAAGGCGTGGCTTGCGTCATTGGGGGGCTCCTGCCGGGATTGCTGCGAACAAGGGAGGAAGGGTGCCGGCGCGGGCCGCCGGCACGGGGCTCGGTCAACACTAGTGCAGAATGCGCCGCCCGCAATCGTCGCTTCCGACGAGGCCTGGAATTGGCACCTGGCCGTAGACTGACCCCGATCAAGCGGCAGGGCCGGCACTACCGCGCGCCTGCCGGCGCAGACAGCAAAGGAACAACCATGAAGACACGAATCACCGAACTGCTTGGCATCCGCTACCCGATCATCCAGGGTGGCATGCAATGGGTTGGCTACGCCGAGATGGCCTCCGCCGTTTCCAACGCCGGCGGGCTGGGCATCCTCACGGCGCTGACGCAACCCACGCCCGAGGACCTGGCCGAAGAGATCCGCCGCTGCCGCGAGATGACCGACAAGCCGTTCGGCGTGAACCTGACCCTGTTGCCGTCGATCAACCCGCCGCCGTACGCGCGCTACCTCGACGTCATCATCGAAAGCGGCATCAAGGTGCTGGAAACCGCCGGCAACAACCCCAAGGAACATATCGCGCGCGCCAAGGCCGCCGGCATCAAGGTGATTCACAAGTGCGTGGCGGTGCGCCATGCGCTGTCGGCCGAGCGCCTGGGCGTGGACGCGGTGTCGATCGACGGCTTCGAGTGCGCCGGCCACCCCGGCGAGGACGACGTGCCCGGCATGGTGCTGATCCCGCAGGCGGTGCGCAAGCTGTCGATCCCGGTGATCGCCTCCGGCGGCATCGCCGACGGACGCGGCATGGCAGCGGCACTGGTGCTGGGCGCCGAGGGCGTCAACATGGGCACGCGCTTCTGCGCCACGCGCGAGGCGCCGATCCACGACAACGTCAAGAAGGCGCTGGTGCAGGCCAGCGAGCGCGACACCAACCTGATCTTCCGCACGCTGCACAACACCGCGCGCGTGCTCAAGAACGCCGTGTCGGACGAGGTGGTGAGCATTGAACGCCGCCCGGGCGGCGCGCAGTTCGAGGACGTCAAGCACCTGGTCGCCGGCGTGCGCGGCAAGGCGGCGCTCAAGGCGGGCGAGACCGACGGCGGCATCATCAGCGCCGGCCAGTGCGTGGGCCTGATCGACGACGTGCCCAGCTGCGAAGAGCTGATCACGCGCATGGTGGCCGATTGCCGCGAGCACCTCAGCGTGGCCTCGCGCTTCTTTGCCTGACGCCATGGCCGAGGCTGAAATCGAGGCGGCGATGACCCAGGCCATCGCCGCGCCGGGCGAAGCTGCCGGCGGGGACGTGCCGGAGGGCTTCGTCCCGCTGCGCAGCATGAGCGGCTACATGGCAGGTTTCGGCCAGCTCTACCTGCATGCGGAGCGCCGCACGCTGGCGGTGCGCATCGACGAGAGTCACCTGAATAACCTGGGCATCCCGCACGGCGGCATGCTGGCGACGCTGGCCGATACCGCCATCGGCATGATGATGTCGCTGGAAACCGGGCGCTCCAAAAGCGCGGTGACCGTCAACCTGAGCCTGGACTACCTGGATTCCGCGCGCCTGGGCGACTGGGTCGAGGCCCGCGTGGAGTTCGACAAGCTCGGCTCGCGCCTGCGCTATGGCACCTGCCGGCTGGTCAGCGGCGAGCGCTGCCTGCTGCGCGCGACCGCAATCTTTGCAGTGCTGGCGCCGCGCACCTGAGGCCTGCGGCAAACTTCGTCGCTTCCGACGACGCTTGCCGCCACCCGCGGCGCAACAATGCCAAGCGACACTGCCGGCGCCAGATGCCGGCACTCCGGACAACACCATGGCTGCCCCGGCAGCCTGCACCGAACCAAGGAGATCACATGGCAGAGGCATATATCGTCGCGGCGGTCCGTACCGCCGGCGGCCGCAAGGGCGGCAAGCTGTCGGGCTGGCATCCGGCCGACCTGGCCGCACAGGTGCTGGACGCACTGGTGGAACGCACCGGCGCCGACCCGGCGCTGGTCGAAGACGTCATCATGGGCTGCGTGAGCCAGATCGGCGAGCAGGCCGGCAACGTGGCGCGCAATGCCATCCTGGCCTCGCGCCTGCCTGAAAGCGTGTCCGGCACCTCGGTGGACCGCCAGTGCGGTTCGTCGCAGCAGGCACTGCACTTTGCCGCGCAGGCAGTGATGTCGGGCGCGATGGACATCGTCATCGCCGCCGGCGTGGAAAGCATGACGCGCGTGCCGATGGGCCTGTCGTCGCAGCTGCCGGCCAAGAACGGTTTCGGCGTGCCCAAGAGCCCCGGTGTCGAGGCGCGCTACCCCGGCGTGCAGTTCAGCCAGTTCACCGGCGCCGAGATGATCGCGCGCAAGTACGACCTGTCGCGCGAGCAGCTGGATGCCTATGCCCTGCAGAGCCACCAGCGCGCCATTGCCGCCACCAAGGCGGGCCGCTTCACTGCCGAAATCCTGCCGGTGGAAGTGCGCACGGCCGACGGTGCCAACGGCGAAATGCACACCACTGACGAAGGTATCCGCTATGACGCCACGCTGGAAAGCATCGGCAGCGTCAAGCTGATCGCCGAAGGCGGCCGCGTGACGGCTGCCTCCGCCAGCCAGATCTGCGACGGCGCCGCCGGCCTGATGGTGGTCAACGAGGCCGGACTGAAGAAGCTCGGCGTCAAGCCGCTGGCGCGCGTGCACACCATGACGGTGATTGGCCATGATCCGGTCGTGATGCTGGAAGCGCCGCTGCCGGCCACGGAAGTCGCGCTGAAGAAGGCGGGCCTGCGTATCAGCGATATTGACCTGTTCGAAGTCAACGAAGCCTTCGCCCCGGTGCCGCTGGCCTGGCTGAAGGCCACCGGCGCCGATCCGGAGCGCCTGAACGTGCATGGCGGCGCGATCGCGCTGGGCCATCCGCTGGGCGGCTCGGGCGCCAAGCTGATGACCACGCTGGTGCATGCGCTGCATACGCACGGCAAGCGCTACGGCCTGCAGACGATGTGCGAAGGCGGCGGGCTGGCCAACGTGACCATCGTCGAGCGTCTGTAAAGCTGTGGAAGGCGGGGCGTGCCGCGCAGGCATGCCGCGCAAGGATTGCTGCAGCAAGAGGTAGTAAAGGTGAAGGACCGCGGCGCGGGCATGTCAGAGTGCCCGCGCCTGCAGCCGGAAAAAAGGCCGCGATATTCGCGGCCTTACTTGTTTGCGGTGTGTCGCGCCTCAGGCGAACGTCACTGCGCTGCGCCGGTCGGCGCGTTCCAGGTGCGGCACGTTGTTGAAGCTCAGCAGCCGCTGCACGCCGCGGCCGACGATGATCTCGCAGAACGCCGTGTTGCGGAATTGCAGGTTCATCTCGATGGCGGCCTGGGCCGGTGCGCCAAGCAGGTCGGCCGTGGCGCGGCCGATGGCGCCGCCGGAGCTTACCACCAGGATGGCATCCTCGCGCGTGGTGCCTTCGCTCGCGTGCGCCAGGGCGCCGGCAATGCGGGCGCCGAAATCGGCCCAGCTCTCGGGCATGTCGGCCAGCCCGTCCTGGGTCCATGCGGCGTAGGCCGCGCGGAAGGTGCGCCAGTAATCGTTGTAGTCGCCGTTCTGGTGCGCGCGGTGGTCGGCGCCGCCGGTGTGGCAACGATACAGCGCCTCTCCGTCGTATTCGTTCAGGCCCGCGTGCGAGACGATCGCTGCCTGCGGCTGACCCATGCCGGCCAGGATCTCGCTGGCGGTGTCCTGCTGGCGCACCAGCGTGCCGGCTACCACGCGGCTGAAGCTGACGCCGCGCTCCTGGAAATACTCGCCCAGCCAGCGCGCCTGCTGGCGGCCGGTCGGCGACAGGCAATCGTAGTTGGCGGCGCCAAACGAGGCTTGTCCGTGCCGGACGAGGAAAAGCGTGGCCATGAGCGGTCCCGGTGAACGTTGAGGCGGATAGGGCTGCGCCCGGCGCGCCGTTTTGCGGCAGGCCGGGGGCGCCGGGCACGGCGCCCGGCGTGGGCACATTCTAGGGAGGTCCGGCGCGCGAGCCAAGCAAGCGCTGCGCAATTCATGGCAGCCATGGCCTGGCTGCATTACCGCGGGTGGCGTGGGCCGGTGGTGTGCTCAGGCCGGCTCTGCGCAGGTGATGCCGAGATAGCCGGCCATCAGGCGGTTGAGTTCCGGGATCATCTGTTCGTCGTCGAGGTGCAGTGGGCCGGAATCATTGAGTACGGCATTGACCAGCACGCTGAACACCGCCTGCATGGCAAAGCGCACGCGCAGCTCGGCGGTCTCGGCAGGCATCGCCAGCCGTGGCACCAGCAACTGCACCATGCGCTCCACGATGGCTTCGCCGCTCTGGCGGTGGGGCACCCATTCCTCGGGCCGTGTGGACGCATGCCGCAGCGATGCCCGGATCACGCCGCGGTTGGCCAGGGTGCCGAGCACCATGAAGCGCGTGGCCTTTTCCAGCAGCACCGGTGTCGGCACGTCCTCCCAGCGCTCCTGCGCCAGGTAGCGCTCGGTCGACGCGGCGGTTTCTTCCATGACCAGCGCGCGCAAGGCCTCGAAATAGGCCATCTTGTCGCGGAAGCGCCCATAGAAGGCACCCACCGATACCTGGCACGCCGCGGCGATCTGCGCCACGGAAACGGCGGCAAAGTCACGCGAGGCAAGCAGTTCGCGGCCCGCGCCCAGCAAGGCTTGCTCGGTCTCGCGCGCACGGCGCTGGCGCGGCGGCTGCAGGATCGAGGGGGTATCGATACGGGGAAAGGAGGCGTTGGCGGTGAAGCCGGATTGGGTCGCTGACATAGGCACTCCGTATTCGAAATCTGATTCGAATTTGAAAATACCGGTGCGCGCCGCGACGCGTCAAGGGTTTTGTCGGGTGGTGGCCCGGCGTGGCGGGTGGGTGGGCAGCGCCGGAGATGGCGGTGCGGTGCGCAAGCTGTGCCGCTTGCCTCAGCGTGGGTCAGAGCGAGCCGAACACGGTGCCCAGTCCGTAGGTGAAGGCTGCCGCCATGCCCCCGATCAGCACCTGCCGCAGCGCCGAGAACCACCCCGGGCGGCCATTGAACGACGAAGTGCCCCAGCCCACCAGGCCAAGGCCGGCCAGGCACGCGACGATGCTGCCGAGCTGCGCCGATGGCCCTGCGGTCACGAAGAACGGCAGCAACGGCACCAGCGCACCGCTGCTGTACAGCACGAAGGAAATCACCGCCGCCTGCACCGGGTTGCCGCCGCGCTCCTGCGGGTTGATGCCCAGCACTTCGCGCGCAAAGGTGTCCAGGGCCGCGCGCGGGTTGCGCATGATCTCGTCGGCGGCGCGCCCGGCATCGGCTGGCAGCACGCCCTTGCCCTCGATCACCGCGACCAGCCGCTGCCGGGCCCGGGCGGCATCATGCGCGAGCTCGTGCGCCATGTCGCGCAGGCGCTTGTTGTTCATCTCGCGGCTGTTGGTCACCGACAGCCATTCGCCCAGCGCCATCGAGCAAGCGCCCGCGGTCAGGCCCGCCAGCCCGGCCAGGATGACGGCCTCGCGCGAGGCCGCCGCGCCCTCCAGGCCCATCACCAGGCAGAAGCTGGACACCAGCCCGTCGTTGACGCCCAGCACGGCTGCGCGCAAGGCGTTGCCGCTCGGTCGATGGAGCAGGCGCCGCACGCGGGTGCCGAAGCCGGTTGGAGTGGGGGCGCTCGACAGGGGCATGGTCCTTTTTGCGATGGAACGTTGTCAGTTGAAGCGCGGGCTCAGGTCATCCCGCATCCATTCGATAAAGGCGCGCGTGCGTGCCGGCAACAGCCGTGCATGGGGATAGATCAGTGACAGCGGCCATGCCGGTTGCTCGAAACCCTCCAGCACGATGCGCAGTTTGCGCGCCTCGACCAGTTGCGCGACCTGGTAAGACAGGAAGTGGCCGAAGCCCGCGCCTTCGGCACAGGCAGCCACGGCGGGCGCGGTCTGGTTGAATTCCAGATTGCCGGACACCTGCACGTGGAACTCCCGGCCGTCTTCCTGGAAGGTCCACCAGTGCGCGTGGTTGCCGGTGAAGCGCACGCAGTTGGCGCTGGCCAGTTCCTCGGGATGGCGCGGCACGCCGTGCTTGCGCAGGTAGGCGGGCGTGGCCACCACCACGCGGCGGATGCGGCCGACGGTCTGCGCCACCAGCGTGGAATCAGCCAGCGGGCCGATGCGCACGCCCACGTCCAGGTCTTCTTCAAGCAGGTTCACCACGCGGTCGGTGAATTCCATGCGGCAGCGCACGCGCGGATAGCGCTGCACGAAACGTGTGACCGCCGGCGCCACATACATCTGCCCGAACAGCACCGAGGCGGTCAGCGTGAGCTGGCCGCTGGGTTCGACATGGCTGGCGGTCAGGCCGGCCTCGACCTCGTCGATGGTGGCCAGGATGCGCCGGCAGCTGTCCAGGTAGCTGCGCCCCTCGCCGGTCAGCGACAGCCGCCGCGTGGTGCGGTTGAGCAGCCGGACCTGCAGTTCGGATTCTAGCGCCGCCAGCGTGCGCACCACCGCCGGCAACGAGGTATGCAGCGTCGTGGCGGCTGCCGTCAGGCTGCCCTCGTCGACGATCCGCACAAAGGTCTGCATCGCGCGTAGCTTGTCCATGGCGCCACACATTACTCCATTTTTTGGAGTAGTCAAATATCAATTGCCCTATTTATTGCAACGGGTTCGGCGCCCAGAATCCGGCTATCCCAACCGTTGAGGAGAGTGCCATGCAAGAGACCAACCGCCCCGCCAAGCCGCTGGTGCTGTACCGCTCGCCGGTGTCCGGCCACGCCCATCGCGCAGAACTGTTCCTGGGGCTGCTGGGCTTGCCTTACCGTCTGGTGGACGTTGACCTGCGCGGCGGCGAGCAGCGCAGCGAGGCCTTCCTGCGCCTGAACCCGTTCGGCCAGGTGCCGGTGCTGGACGACGACGGCGTGGTCGTCGGCGATTCCAACGCCATCCTGGTCTACCTGGCCACGCGCTATGACGACGGCCGCTGGCTGCCGCGCGACCCGGTAGGCGCGGCGCGCGTGCAGCGCTGGCTGTCGGTGGCCGCCGGCGACATTGCCTTCGGGCCGGCGGCGGCGCGTCTGGGCGTGCTGTTCGGCAGGCCGGTGGCGATGGACGATGCCATCGCCCGCGCGCAGCGGCTGCTCACGCTGATGGAAACCCTGCTGGCCGGGCAGCCGTTCCTGGCGGCCGACCATGCCACCATCGCCGACGTGGCGGCCTACAGCTATATCGCCCGCGCCGAGGAAGGCAACGTGCCGCTGGCGCCGTACCCCGCGCTGAACGCCTGGCTGCGCCGCATCGAAGCCTTGCCCGGCTTCGTGCCGATGCTGGTCTCTAAAGTCGGCCTGGCCGCGTAGCGCCTGCCGGTCCCGCGTATCGACAATCTATCGGACAAGGATAAGGAGCCCGTCATGGATCTGCCCACATGGCCGCACGCCGGCCTGCCATTCCACGCCGGCGAACTGGCCGCCCAGGAGCGCGCCGGCAAGCGCGAACGCATGGCCGCGTCCGGTCCGCGGGTGATCCGTGGCGAGATGCCGGAGCAGCACCGCACGTTCTTTGCGCAGCTGCCGTTCCTGCTGGTTGGCGCCGTCGATGCCGACGGACAGCCCTGGGCCACGATGCTGGCCGGGACGCCGGGGTTTGCGCATACGCCTGACGCCACGCACCTGCGCATCGACGCCGTGCCGCTGCCCGGCGATCCGGCGGCCCCGGCACTGGCGCAGGGCGCGCGTATCGGCCTGCTCGGGATCGAGCTGCCTACGCGCCGGCGCAACCGCATGAATGGGATCATCGTGGCGCGCGACGAGGGCGGGATGACGGTCGAAGTCGAGCAGAGCTTTGGCAACTGCCCGCGCTATATCCAGTTGCGCGACGTGAGCCTTGCCGAGCCGGCGCCCGCGCCGCCCGCCTGGCACGGTGACGCGCTGGACGAGCAGGCGGTGGCCTGGCTGCGCGGCGCCGATACTCTGTTCATCGCCACCAGCCACGCCGCATCGCCGCAGGACGAGGGCGAGCACACCGGCGGCGCCGATGTCTCGCACCGCGGCGGCAAGCCTGGCTTTATCCGCGTGGACGAGGCCGGCACGCTGACGTTCCCGGACTTCAACGGCAACAACTTCTTCAACACCGTCGGCAACCTGCTGGCCAATCCGCGTGCCGGGATTCTGGTGCCGGATTTTGCCGATGGCTCGCTGCTGCATGTGGGCGGGCGCGCCGAGGTGATCTGGGAGGGCGAGGAACTGGCCTCGTTCACCGGCGCCGAACGGCTGGTGCGCCTGCATGTCGAGCGCGTGGTGCGGCGTGCGGCGGTATTGCCGCTGCGCTTCGGTTTTCGCGAATATTCGCCGGTGCTGGCGAACACGGGCGCGTGGCCGGCGCGTTGAGTCCGGTGGTCCAGGCCAGGAGGCTGTCATAAAAATGACATCAAAAAGTCACAAAAGAGTCACAATGGCGGTTGGCGACTGTCCGTAGCACGCCGACCAGGGCGTTGGCGGGCAGCCCTGTATCAAGGAGAAATCAACCGTGGACAAGACGAAGAACAAGCCGCAAGCCCGCCGGGACATCCTGAAACACGCACTGCTGGCCCTGGCCGCCGCGCCGCTGGCGCTGGCGGCGGGGACCGCGCAAGCAGCCTGGCCGGAAAAGCCGATCCGGCTGGTGGTGGCATTCCCGCCCGGCGGTCCGGTCGACACGCACGCGCGCCTGCTGGCCGAAAAGCTGCAGCCGATCCTTGGCCAGACGATCGTGATCGACTATAAGGCCGGCGCGGCCGGCAATATCGGCTCGGACAACGTCGCCAAGTCCGCGCCGGACGGTTACACGCTGCTGCTGGCCAACACCGGGCAGATGGCCATCAACAATTCGCTCTATCCCAAGCTGCCCTACAGCATGCCGAAGGACTTCGCGCCGGTGGCACGCACCGCGCTGATCCCGCTGGTGATGGTGGTCAACAACAACGTGCCGGCGCGCGACCTGAAGACGTTCATCAGCTATGCCAAGGCCAACCCGGGCAAGCTGAATTTTGCGTCAGGCGGCAATGGCGGCATCTCGCACCTGATGCCGGAAATGTTCAAGCAGGCTTCGGGCACGTTCATCGTCCATATCCCATACAAGGGCAGCTCGCCGGCGCTGACCGACGTGATGGGCGGCCAGGCGCAGATGATGGCCGACTCGATCCCGCTGTTCACGCAGTACATCAAGGCGGGCAAGGTGCGTGCGCTGGCGGTGACGTCGCCGCAGCGCTCGCCCGCGCTGCCGGATGTGCCGACGATGCAGGAGGCCGGGCTGAAGGGCTTCGAGGTGGTCGGGTTCTACGGCATGCTGGCGCCGGCGGGCACGCCCAGGGACGTGGTCTCACGCCTGTCCGGTGCCTTGCACACGGTGCTAGCCGACCCCGACACCAAGGCGAAGCTCGAGCAGCAGGGTGCCGAGCCCGCATGGCAGTCGCCGGAGGCATTTGCCGCCACGATCACGGCGGAGCAGAAGCGCTGGGGGCAGGCAGTGAAGGCGTCGGGCGCGAGTATCGACTGAGCCGGGCTGGCACCCGCGGGCGCCGTGGCTCAGCTGTGCCCCCGATATTTCAGGCTGGCGCAGTGGCCGATGAGCGTGGTGATGCAGCAGGCATCGCCGCGCCACTCGCCGCCGATCACGATGCCGTCCTGGCCGGTCACCAGCTTGCGCTGGCATTGACCCGGCACCGGCGTGCGCTCCATGCCGGCATCGCGCGGGCCGCTGCCCGGCGCGCGCGCGGGCGCAACCGAATCGTTCCAGACATAGGCCGTGCCGGAGGGCAGCGCCTGCACCGCT
Source organism: Cupriavidus sp. GW821-FHT07C08 (assembly GCF_059419025.1). Classification (NCBI taxonomy): domain Bacteria; kingdom Pseudomonadati; phylum Pseudomonadota; class Betaproteobacteria; order Burkholderiales; family Burkholderiaceae; genus Cupriavidus; species Cupriavidus sp. GW821-FHT07C08. Next base: position 2,390 of record NZ_JBWKQZ010000006.1, on the reverse strand, counting down.
TGCGGCGGACCCCACTGGCGTTTCGCCTCATCGATGGGGACGTTTTTCCAGGAATCGAAGACGTCCTGCATGGCGCTGGCCTCCAGGCCGGCGCAGGCACCGGTGATGGCTGCCGCCCACAAGACGGCCAGGCTTGTACGCACGCTGGCGGCGCCGTGGGCCGTTTCGGCAGGAGGGACTGGGTTGGCTGGCATGTAGGCTCCGCGTCGGCGCGGCCGGCTGCAATGGCCGGCCTGTGCAGGCTAACGGAGCCGCGCGTCTCGCTGCAAGCGCGCTCTGCGCGATGACGCACAGAGCGTGGCCGGCTTCAGTCGGCGAACAAGCCCAGGGGTTGCTGTGCGGCAGCCGGCGGCGCCTTGCGGGCAGTCTGCCCGGCCGGGATGCGTGCCGGGCGCGGTGCCTCGGTGGGGGCCTCGGGGGCGGTCAGCGTGAACGGTCTGTGCACGGACAGCGGCATCGCCTGTGGCATCCATTGCGCCAGCCGCGGCGCGAGGATCTGGTACGTATCGAGGTCGAAATGCGCTGGTGCCGCCGCCAGCGCCTGCGCTTCTTCCAGCGTGGCTGCGCAGCCCAGGTAACACCAGTCGTCGGCGACATGCCACCAGGCGCGTCCGTCGTGCTGCTCGCGCCAGGCGGCCGGGCCATCGAAGGGCCAGGGCATCAGCGCGATCGGCGCCAGCGCGGCGGCTAGCCGGGCGCGGTGCGCGCTCGACGGCTCGGCGCCGACGCAGGCACCGGCGCAGCGATGGACCTGGCGCGCAAAGCAGGGGCTGCCACGACGGGTGGTTTTCTCCAGCGACAGCATGGCCAGGCACAGGCCGTGCTCTTGCGCCAGTGCGCGCAAGCGAGCCTCGGCCGCGCCGCGGCTGCCGAACACGCCGAACAGGTCGCGATGCCGGCAGAAGTCCGTATCGCGATCCGAGCGCAGCCGTGGCACCGGCAACTGCTGCGGCAGTTCCCAGGCAAAGAGTCGGGCATTGCGGCGCAACAGCTGGTTGTGCACCGGCTGCATCGCCTTGACCAGCCGGGCTTCCAGCAGCAGCGCGCCGGTCTCGCCGCCGGTCTCGCGCCATTCCACGCGGCGAACCAGCCGGGCCAGCCGCATGTCCTTGCCGTACCGGTAGTCGCCGGAGAAATGGGCGCCGATCCGTTGCCGCAGGTGCACGCTCTTGCCGACATAGAGTGGCACGTCCTGGTCGCCATAGAAGATATAGACGCCGGGCGCCGCCGGCACGTCTTCCAGCGCGGTTTCGTCCAGGCCGGCCGGCAGGCTGGCCCGCCGCACGAGCGTGCGCACGGCCGATTCCACCAGCTCGACGGAATACGTGGCATGGATCTTCTGCCAGAACTGCCACAGCAGCTCGGCATCGGCCAGCGCGCGGTGGCGGCCCTTGGGCGTCAGGCCGAAGCGTGCAATCAGTGCGTCCAGGCCGTGGCGTTCCACGGAAGGGAACAGCGAGCGCGACAGCCTGACCGTGCACAGCACGTCGGCCCGGAAGGTCACGCCGGCACGCCGGAAGGCGTTCTTCAGGAAGCCATAGTCGAAGCGCGCGTTGTGCGCCACGAACAAGCGGCCTTGCAGGCGCTCGGCAAGCGATTCCGCCAGTGACTCGAAGGTCGGCTGACCGCGTACCATCTCCTCAGTAATGCCGGTCATGCGCTGGATGAACGGCGGGATCGACATGCCGGGGTCGAGCAGGGTGTCCCATTCAATGATGCCGTCCGGGCCGACTTCGACCACGCCGATCTCGGTGATGCGGTCGCGTTGGGCGTCCGCGCCGGTGGTCTCCAGGTCGACAAAGACAATAGGGCGCGACAGCGCCGCGGCGAGAGACTGGGCGTCGAGCAGGCGCGCACCGTCCGCTGGCAGGCGCGACGGCAGGTAGGTAGGCATGTCAGGCATCTGCCGATTTTAAGGGCGCGCTGACGGCGGCACGAAGAAGTTTTCAAAAACCCCTTGCCAACCCCGCCGCGGTCACTTAATATTCGCCCCCTCGCAACACAACGCAGCGCTGCAAAGCAGACGCAGCAAGGGTTGCGGGGTCGACCGGGTAGGTTGGCGCAGCGAAGTTTGCAGCGCTGACCGCAGCGAAAAAAGTTGCTGAAACGGTTGACGAAACGAAGAAAGCTCTGCATAATCTCGTTTCTCTGCTGCAGACAACGCAGCAGCGCTGAACGGCAAAGCCGGCAGCGAAGTTCTTTAACAACCAAACAACCGATAAGTGTGGGCGCTGGGTAGCGGACGCCGCTGTCTTCGGACAGTGTTGCTTCACAAGTTATACAGTGCTCGCACAGCAAAACGTGACTGGGTCTTCGGATCTGGTCAGTCAGTTTTCTGAGAGTGAGCGACCGCTCGAAAGAGCGAGGGAGCCGCGAGGCTTCCACACAGA